>NZ_JBSNCE010000012.1:0-189132 GCF_053764755.1 Rhodococcus sp. 2H158 | reverse complement strand
GGGGGGGGTGGCGGCGGCTCCGGTGGTGGCGCCGGGGCCCGCGGCGCGGGCGCCGCGATGTCCACGTCCGGCACCGGCGCGGGAGACGGTTCCGGTGCGGGCGGCGGTACCGGGTCGATCGCCCCGGGTGCCGGCTGCTTGGGGCCGGCACCGATGGGCACCGCCAGCAGATTTCCGGTGGTGACGTCGACGACGGTCAATTCACCGACGGGTGCCGCACCCGGCTGCACCACGAACAGCCGTTCCTCGTCGAGGCCCGACCAGCCCTCGCCTTCGAGATCCTGACCCGAGGACAGGACGGGGGAGAGCAGCGGGCTCCCCGGTGCACACCGCACGCGGGGGACGCCCCGGTCGTCGACGAGAACGACGGTTCCGGTCTCGAGGACCGACTGCACGGGCACCGCGCGCCCGCCGCGATACTCGTGATCGGTGACCCGGGTGTCCGCACGCAGCAGCACCGGCGTCAGTGTGCGCAGGTATCCCCGGGCGTCGGCGACGTCGAATACGTCGAGCCAGGCCTCCTGCTTGGCCGGGTCCTGCTCGAGCGTGCCAGCGAGCCGCTCACGGTCGCACAGCTCACGCTCCAGGCTGCCGCCGTAGAGCCCGGTCCGGTCTCCGGACACCGTCACCGGGCCGCCGTCGGGAACGGGAAGCTCGGCCTGCGGTGCCGGTGGAACGGCAACAGGAACCTGGTCGGGCAGGAGCAGGCCGCTCCACGGATGCTCACCCCGCGACGTCGCGAGGTCCAGGCGTATCGGCTCGGTTCGCGACGGACCGTCCGTGGAGCATCCCCCCACGGCGAGCGCAGTCAGCGCGAGTACCATCCCGCATCCGCGCGCAGCGGTGTCGGCGGCCACCCGCCCATGGTAGGCGGAACCCCTCCGCGTCTCGGGTGGTTTCGGTCGGCTTCAGCCGTCGGACGTCAGCCGGAGGCGGGCGATCCGGCGGCCGTCCAACTCGCTCACGGTGAGGCGATGGCCGTCGACGGTGATGCTGTCGCCGAGTCGTGGAAGGCGCTGGAGGCGGTGCAGCATGCACCCCGCGACGGTCTCGTAGGGGCCTTCCGGCAGCCCGATCCCGGTGGCGCGTTCGAAGTCCTCGACGATCAGCAGACCGTCCACCTGCTGCGTTTCGGGCTGCGCCGAAGCGGGCGCGACCGAGGCCTGCTCGGTCGGTTCGAACTCGTCGCCGATCTCGCCGACGATCTCCTCGACGATGTCCTCGAGCGTCGCGATCCCGGCGGTGCCGCCGTACTCGTCGACGACGACGGCGATCTGGTCGTTGTTCCGGCGCATCAGCGACAGTGTCGCGAGTGCCGGTTTGGAGCCGGGCAGCGAGAGGATGGGCCGGCACACGTCGGCGACGGTCGAGGCGTTGGCCGGATCGGCGAGCAGCAGGTCGCGCAGGTGCACGAAGCCCACGACGTCGTCGAGCGACGATCCGACGACGGGGTACCGGCTGTGCGTACCCGCCAGCGCCTGTTCGCGCGCCGCCGGGATCGGGGTGTCGGCGGGCAGGAAGTCGACCTCGGTGCGCGGACGCATCACCTCGAGCAGCGATCGCTGTCCGGCGTCGAAGACCTCCGCGAGCACCGTGCGCTCGTCCTCCGGCACCGCCGAATGGCCGAGCAGCAGTTCGCGCAGCTCCTCGTGGGTGATCTCCTCGCTCCGGCGCGCCGGGTCGGCTCCGAGCAGCCGGACGAGTCCGTCGGTGGAGACCGACAGCAGCCAGATCACCGGTCGCATCAGGGTGGCGAACCGGTCCAGGGCCGGTGCGGTCAGCAGCGACACCCCGGTGGCCCGCTGCAGGGCGATGCGCTTGGGGACGAGTTCGCCGAGCACCAGGGAGAGGTAGGCGATCACCAGTGTGGTGCCGATCAGGGCGGCGGCACCGGCCGCCGCGGCGGGCAGCCCCCACGACTCGAGAGCCGGGGCGAGGTTCGGTGCGATGGTGGAGGCGCCGTAGGCGGCGGAGAAGAACCCGGCCACCGTGACGCCGATCTGCACCGCGGACAGGAAGCGGTTGGGATCCTTCGCCAGCGCGGCCGTCCGGCGGCCACGCCCGCCGCGTTCCTCGAGTGCACGAATCTGACTCTCGCGCAGCGACACCAAGGCCAGCTCGGTGCCGGCGAAGACGCCGCCGATCAGGACGAACACCAGGACCAGCAGGATGTCGACGAGCGCCGACCCGGTCATGGCGGCCACCCGGGACCGTCGGCCATGTCGTGTCTCCTCACCGGGAAGACGCGGGATACGGCTCCCAGTCTAGGAACGCGGCGGCGGTTCGGATACCGATCGCACGGCCTCCGGAGGGGGATGTTCCACGTGAAACAGTTCGGGTTCAGGAGGCGGGAACGGTCTGCATGTCCTCCTGGCTCCAGTAGGCCTTCATGCTCGTGATCCGCGCGTCGTCGTCGAACGTCATGACGTCGATGACCTCCATGACGAGATCCTGCGCGTCGAGGTGGGTGGTGAGCCGGAACAGGAAGGCCGCGTTGCCGGCGGCGATCTTCAGGGTGAGCAACTCGCCGGTCTGGGCGAGCGGCTCGATCATCGAGTAGAACTCACGCAGGGACGCCTCGGTGGTGCGAACGTCCGTGCCGATCGGGTCCTCGACCGTGGCACCGGGAGCGTAGAGGGCAAGCACCTCGTCGGTGGTCCCTTTCGCGACCGACCGGATGTAGGACTCGACGGTGGCGCGGATCGCGGCGGGAGTCGGGGCCATGCGAAAACCTCCGTTGCTAGAACGTGTTCTAGCAACGGAGGTTAGCAGCGCACGCCGGGACTGGGAATGCCCAGCGTTGCCGCCCCTGCGCCTCGGCCCGCGCACCGGGACCCCACGCCGGGAGATCAGGCCCCCGCGTCGGCCGTCGGGAGCAGGCGTTCGAGAACGTCGGCGAGGGTGATCAACCCGACCACCCGGCCGTTGTCGGTGACGGTGGCCAGGTGGTTGCGGGTGTCACGCATGGTGCGCAGCGCCTCGTACACCGGCACCGTGGTCTCGAGGGTCAGCGCCGGACGCATCAACTCGGCGGCGGTCACCCCCTCAGCGGCGTGCAGGCTGTCACGCACGTGCACCACCCCGTCGACGTGTCCGTTGCCCCGCACGAGCAGCCGCAGGTGCCCGGTGCGCCGGGCGGTGTCCTGGATCTGCGCGGCGGTGGCGGCGGGCGGGACGCTGCTCGGACGGGCCTCGCGGGTGACGATGTCGCCGACGGTGAGGGCCTCGAGTTCGAGCGCGCTGGTCAGGTGCCCGTGGTAGCGCTCGTCGAGGGTGCCGACGGTGGCCGAGTGCTCGACCAGGTGCCGCAACGCGTCGGGATCCTGCCCGGCGCCGACCTGGTCGACCGGGTCGACCCCGACCCGGCGCAGGCACCAGTTGGCCAGGTGGTTGAGCTGCACGATCACCGGCCGGGTCAGCCACATGAACGCGCGCATCGGGAGCGCGAGCATGGTCGCCGACTTCTCGGGGTGCGCGATCGCCCAGGACTTCGGGGCCATCTCCCCGACCACCAGGTGCAGGAACGTCACGATGATCAGCGCCAGGACGAAGCCGGCGACGTCGGCCAGCCAGAGCGGAGCGCCCCAGTCCTCGAACACGGGAGTGAGCCAGTGGTGCACGGCGGGCTTGGTCACCGCACCGAGGGCCAGGGTGCACACGGTGATGCCGAGCTGGGACCCGGCGAGCAGGACCGACAGCTCCGAGGCGCTGCGCAGCGCCGCGCGGGCGGCACGGCTGTGCGGGGCGGCGTCCTCGAGGCGGTGCCGGCGGGCGGCGATGAGCGCGAACTCGACCGCGACGAAGAATGCGCTCGCCGCGATCAGGCCGATCGTCACGGCGAGAACGATCCAGGGATTACTCATCGCCGGTCACCTCGCCGTCGGTGCGCACGGTCACCAGCACCGAGGACGGCACGCGCCGGTCGATCTCGCGGACCTCGGCGATCAGCGTCCGCGCCGGGGGTGCGCTCTCGTGCACCAGATCGGCCGGGTCGGGATCCAGCGGGATCGCGACGGTGTCGCCGACGGCGGGCAGGCCGCCGAACTCGGCGATGACCAGGCCGGCAAGGGTTTCGTAGTCGCCCTCGGGCAGATCATGGTCGAGGGTGCGGGCGACCTCGTCGAGGTGCATGTCGCCGCGGATGACCCAGCCCTCACCCAGACGGGTGATCACCTGCGCCTCGACGGCGGTGTCGTGTTCGTCGGCGATCTCACCGACGAGTTCCTCGGCCATGTCCTCGACGGTGACGACGCCGGCGAAGCCGCCGTACTCGTCGACCACCAACGCCATCTCCTCCTGCCCCTCGGTCAACCGGGCCAGCACATCGGGCAGCGGCAGCGTCGTGGGCACGATCACCGCGGGCCGGCACACCGTCCCGGCCGTCCCGGTCGTCGCGTCCAGGGCGAGCAGATCGTGCAGATGCACCACCCCGCGCAGGTCGTCGGCGGAGAAGCCGACGACCGGGTACCGGGTGTGGCCCTCGCTCATCCTCGCCAGCACCTGCGTCACGGGCTCCCCGGCACGGACGTAGTCCACGCGGGCCCGCGGAATCATGGCGTGCTCGGCGGTGCGGGTCGGGAAGTCGAGGATCCGGTCGAGCAGGGTCGACAACTCCTTGGGCAGATCGCCGGCGTCGCGCGATTCGGCCACGATGTGCTCGAGGTCGCGGACGGTGGCCGAGTGCTCCACGTCGTGGACGGGTTCGATCCGCAGCGCGCGCAGCAGCAGGTTCGACGAGGCGTCGAACAACCTGATCAACCAGCCGAACAGCTTCAGGTAGAGCGTGGTGGACAGCGCCAGCCATCGAGCAACCGGCTCGGGCCGCGCGATCGCAAGGTTCTTCGGGAACAGCTCACCGAAGACCATCTGCACCACGGTGGAGAACAACACCGCCAGCACCGTGCCGACCGCCACCCCGACCGCGGTGGGGATGCCGACACCACCGAGGAGCTCCCCGAGGCCGCTGCCGATGAGCGGTTCGGCGACGTAGCCGACGAGCAGGCCGGTCACGGTGATGCCGAGCTGAGCGCCGGAGAGCATGAACGAGGTGCGGCGGGTGACCGACAGGGCGCGGGTCGCGGCGGCGTCGCCGGCTTCGGCACGCGCCTTCAGCCGGGAGCGGTCCACCGCCATGTAGGCGAATTCCTGGGCCACGAAATAGCCGGTCAGGGCCGTGATGGCCAGGACCACGAGGATGCCGAGTGCGATACCGAGGACGGTCAGCACGGCGGAGTCCGAGGGGCGGTGACGGACGGGGCGTCACTCGGGGGCGGGGAGGGTCTTCGAGGTTTGCGCTTGGCGCGTCTCATGGCTCTCTCTGCAATAGACGACGACTTCCTGTCACAGAATACGACGAACCGGGCCGCCGACGAGTTCCCTCGTGCGGTGCCGACCCGGTCACAGGGGCCGGCACCGCACGACGACGCGACACCCGGGCGCCGACGGCGCGAATACCGCGCCGGAGCCGTCGGCAGTGCTTGGCTGTTCTGGCAGACGGCCACATCATGAGGAGCCTCGATGAGCGACACCACCGCTTTCCCCCTGCCCGGGCACGCCGGCACCCTGTCCGCCCGGTGCTGGGTCCACGACGACCCGCGGTACGTCGTGCTGCTGTGCCACGGCTACGGCGAGCACGCCGGCCGCTACGAATACGTGGCCACCCGGCTGGTCGCCGACGGTGCCGTGGTCTACGCCGTCGACCACGCCGGGCACGGACTCAGCGAGGGCGAACGCGTCCTGATCGAGGACTTCGAGAAGGTCGTGGACGACTTCCGTCTGCTCGACGTCAAGGCCCGCAGCGAGCGCCCCGGCCTGCCGGTGGTGCTCGTCGGACACTCCATGGGCGGGCTGATCGCCGCCCGCTACGCGCAGCGCTACGGTTCCGAACTCGCCGCGGTGGTGCTGTCCGGTCCGGTGCTGGGCCGCTGGCCCGCCCTCGAGGCGATGCTCGCGACGGAGGAGATCCCCGACGTCCCCATCGACCCCGCGACGCTGTCGCGCGACCCGGAGGTGGGCCGCGCGTACGTGGACGATCCACTCGTGTGGCACGGCCCCTTCAAGCGGCCCACCGTCGAGGCACTGCAGCGTTGCCTCGATGCCGTCACCGGGGCGGGCACCGTCGGCGACGTGCCCGTGCTGTGGCTGCACGGCGAGGACGACCAGCTCGTCCCGCTCTCGGGCAGCCGCGAGGGCTGGGCCACGTTCGCCGGACCACGGTCGACGTCGAAGGCGTATCCCGGGGCACGGCACGAGATCTTCAACGAGACCAACCGCGACGACGTGCTCGACGACGTCGTCGATTTCGTGCGTGGTGTCCTTCCGGATCGGAGGTGATCCGAAAGGACACCACGGCGGCGCAGCCGCCTACTTGACCACGTTCACCATCTTGCCCGGTACGACGATCACCTTCCGCGGCGCGGCACCCTCGAGGATGGCGGCGATCTTCTCGTCCGCGAGCGCCGCGGCCTCGATCGCCTCCCGGTCCGCGTCGGCCGGCACGGTGATACGGCTGCGCACCTTGCCGTTGACCTGAATCGGGTACTCGACCGTGTCCTCGACGAGCCACTTCTCGTCCGCCACCGGGAACGGACCGTGGGCCAGCGACTCGGTGCGCCCGAGCCGCGACCACAGCTCCTCGGCGAGGTGCGGGGCCACCGGGGCCAGCATGAGCACGAGCGGCTCCACCGCCGTCCGCGGCGCCCCGTCCGGGTATGCCTTGGTGAGGTGGTTGGTGTACTCGATCAGCTTGGCGATGGCGGTGTTGTCGCGCAGGCCCGCGTAGTCGTCGGACACGCCCGCGATCGCCTTGTTGAGGGCGCGCAGCGTCTCGTCGGTCGGCACGGCGTCGGTGACTCGCAGCGCGCCGGTCTCCTCGTCGATCGCGGCCCGCCACACCCGCTGCAGGAACCGCTGCGCCCCGACGACGTCCTTCGTCGCCCACGGCCGGGACTGGTCCAGCGGGCCCATCGACATCTCGTACACACGCAGCGTGTCGGCGCCGTAGTCGTCACAGATCTGGTCCGGCCCAACGGAATTCTTCAGGGACTTGCCCATCTTCCCGTACTCGCGGTGGACTTCCTCACCCCGGTGGAAGAACTTCCCGTCGCGCTCCTCGACCTCGTCTGCGGGCACGTACACGCCGCGCGAATCGGTATACGCGTACGCCTGGATGTAGCCCTGGTTGAACAGGCGTCGGTACGGCTCGGACGAGGTGACGTAGCCGAGGTCGAACAGCACCTTGTGCCAGAACCGCGCGTACAGCAGGTGCAGCACGGCGTGCTCGACACCGCCGACGTACAGGTCGACCCCACCCGGGTCGTGCGGGCCGTGGACCTGCGGGCGCGGACCGGTCCAGTACGCCTCGTTCTCCTTGGCGCAGAACTCGTCCGGGTTCGTCGGGTCGATGTAGCGAAGCTGGTACCACGAGCTGCCGGCCCACTGCGGCATGACGTTGGTGTCGCGGGTGTAGTGCTGCAGCCCGTCGCCGAGGTCGAGCTCGACGCTCACCCACTCGTCGGCCTTGGCCAGCGGGGGCGACGGCTCCGAGCTCGCGTCCTCGGGATCGAACGACACCGGCGCATAGTCCTCGACGTCCGGAAGTTCCACCGGCAGAGCCGATTCCGGCAGAGCGTGCGGGTTGCCGTCGGTGTCGTAGACGATGGGGAACGGCTCTCCCCAGTACCGCTGCCGGGCGAACAGCCAGTCCCGCAGCTTGTACTGGATGGTGCCGGTGCCCGCACCGGACTCCTCGAGCTTCGCGATGATCGCCTTCTTCGCGTCGGCGACGCTCAGCCCGTTCAGGTGGCCGGAGTTCACGAGCGCCCCGTCGCCGGTGTACGCCTCCTCCGAGATATCGCCGCCCGCAATAACTTCCACGATCGGCAGGCCGAACGCGGTGGCGAACTCCCAGTCTCGCTGATCGTGGCCGGGCACGGCCATGATCGCGCCCGTGCCGTACCCGGTGAGCACGTAGTCCGCGATGAACACGGGCAGCGACTGCCCGTTCACCGGGTTGACGGCGTAGGCGCCGAGGAAGACGCCGGTCTTCTCCTTGCTCTCCTGCCGCTCGAGATCGGACTTCGCGGCGATCGACGCCCGGTAGGCGGCGACGGCCTCGGCCGGGGTGGCGGCGCCACCGGTCCAGCGCTCGTCGACACCCTCCGGCCATGCAGAGGCGACGATCTCGTCGACGAGTGCGTGCTCGGGCGCCAGCGTGACGTAGGTCGCGCCGAACAGCGTGTCGGGGCGCGTGGTGAACACCTCGATCGTGGCATCCGGATGATCGGCGGCGGATTCCCCGGCGCTTCGCTCGCCCCGGACGGCGAACTTCACCTGCGCCCCGTGCGAGCGCCCGATCCAGTTGCGCTGCATGGTCTTGACCTTCTCGGGCCAGTCCAGGTACTCGAGGTCGTCGATGAGGCGGTCGGAGTAGGCGGTGATCCGCATCATCCACTGCTGCAGGTGCTTGCGGAACACCGGGAAATTGCCGCGCTCGGAGCGGCCGTCGGCGGTGACCTCCTCGTTGGCCAGCACCGTGCCCAGACCCGGGCACCAGTTGACGAGGGAGTCCGAGCGGTACACCAGCCGGTACTCGTCGAGGGCGGCGAGCCGCTCCGCCTGCGACAGCGACGCCCAGTCGCGTCCGTCCGCGAGCGTGCGGGTGCCCGCGTCGAGCTCGGCGGCGAGCTCGTCGATGCGGCGCGCCTTGTTCTGCTCCGGGTCGTACCAGGCGTTGTAGATCGTCAGGAAGATCCACTGGGTCCAGTGGTAGAAGTCGACGTCCGTCGTCGCGACCGAGCGGCGCTCGTCGTGGCCCAGCCCCAGCCGGCGCAGCTGCCGCTGCATGTTCTCGATGTTCGCCTCGGTCGTGGTGCGCGGGTGCGTGCCCGTCTGCACCGCATACTGCTCGGCCGGCAGCCCGAACGCGTCGTAGCCCAGTGTGTGCAGGACGTTGTGGCCCAGCATGCGGTGGTACCGGGCGTACACGTCGGTGGCGATGTAGCCGAGCGGGTGACCCACGTGCAGGCCCGACCCGGACGGGTAGGGGAACATGTCCTGCACGAACAGCTTGTCCTCGGGGACGTCGCCGGCGAGCGGGCCGACCGGGTTCGGCGCGTTGAACGTGCCGCGCTCCCGCCACAGATCCTGCCAACGCCGCTCGATCCGTCCGGCGAGATCGGCGGTGTATCGGTGTTGCGGGGTGGCGTCGGACGACGGTGTGGAGGGCTGCGCAGGACGAGTCACGGTGGTCGCTATCTACTTGGCTGACGTCATTTACCTCCGACCAGGGTAGAGCCTGGCCCGACCCGGCCCGCCCAGCGGCTGTGCCTCCCACGTATCCTCGAGGGGTGTTGATCGTCGCCATCGTGTTGTTCGTGCTCGCTCTCGCCGTCGGCGGGATCGCCGTCGCCGGACTGACCGGGCGGCTGCCGCGTAACCGGTGGGCGGGCGTACGCACCGCCGACGCCCTGCGCGACGAGACGACGTTTGCCCTGGCCAACAAGGTCGCCGCCCCCAGTCAGCTCGGCGCGGCAGGCCTGCTCGTCCTCGGCGGCGTGGGCGCGCTCGCGCTCGATACGGTCCCGGGTCTGATCGCCGTCGTGGGTGCCGTGATCGCGGCCTTCTTCACCGCCGGTGTGGGCGGCTCCATCGGCGCCCGCGTCGCGGCGGCCAGCGCACCGGCCGAGACCGCCGGGTGCGGCACGTCGTGCGGGGCGTGCAGCCTGCGCGGCGCCTGCGAGCCGACCGCCTGAGCGCAGCGCACGGCGCCGGGTGACCGCCTGAGCGCAGCGCAAGGCGCCGTGTGACCGCCTGAGCGCGGTTCCCTCCGGCCGAGTGGTTCTCAACCCCGCGTCCGGAGGAGATACTGACAAGGTGACTCCGGCGCTGGCCGGTGCCCGGCTGAAGTCCACGATCCGCGACGCGGCCGCCGCGGCGACGGACGCCGCCGAGTTCCGGGAGGTGGTCCTGGACGCGATCCGCGCCCGGGTGCCGTACGACGGGGTCTGTCTGGCCACCACCGATCCCGCGGCTCTCGTCCCCACCACCCTGACGACCCGCGGATACGAGGTTCCGCGGGCCTATGCGTCCGCCCTCGAGTTCGAGTACGGCGGGGACCCCCAACCGGGCCGGTTCGACTCGCTGCTGCACCGGGAGGTCCCCATCCGGACGCTCCGCGAGGTGACCGGCAACCGCGTCAGGAGCAGCCGGCAGTATGCCGAACTGCTCGCGCCCTACGGGATGCAGGACGAGGTGCGCATGCTCTTCCGCGGCCGCGACGGAGCCTGCTGGGGCGCGTGCACGATGAGCAGGCGACCCGGCCGGGAGTTCGCCGACGAGGAGCTCGAGACCCTGGGCACGGTGCTCACCGACATCGGGGAGGGGTTGCGCACCACCCTGTTCCGCGACGGCACGCGCACCCCCCACCCCGGCTCCGAGGGACCTGCCGTCGCGATCGTCGGCCCCGACGACGAATTCGAGTCGATCACCGCCCCCGCACTCGAGTACTTCGAACGGCTCGGCTGGGGGCCGCCCGGCAGGCCCGTGCCCACCGCGCCCGCGGTGTCGGCAGCACTGTGGCTGCGGCGATCCGGGTCGGATTCCGCGGTCTTGCGGGCCCGCACCCTCGACGGTGAGTGGGTCGTGATCCGCGTCGGGCGGTTCGACGGCGAACACCCGCCGCGGCGCGTGCTGATGACCGTGGAGCGGGCGCAACTCCCGGAGATCGTGAGCCTGGTCGCGGCAGCGCACGGGCTGACCCGGCGCGAGTCGGAGGTACTCACGCAGCTTCTCGCCGGCAGGACCCGTCATGAGATGGCCCACGTCCTGGGCATCAGCCCGTACACGGTGCAGGATCACCTCAAGGCCGTGTTCGCCAAGACCGGCGTCAACAGCCGTGCGAGCCTGGTCGCCAAGCTGGCACACACCGAGTACGTACCGCGCCTCGGGCAGCGCATCGGCCCCGACGGCTTCTTCACCGAACGACGGTCCCTGGAGCCGGCTTCGGCCCCGAGAAGCTGAACCGAGCGTCCCCGGCGACTCGGCCTGCGAGGCTCATTCCCAGCGCCGCACGCGCCGGTAGCGCGGGTTCCACCAGAACCGGTGCACGAGCCGCAGCGGCACGGGCAGCTCGCTCAGCACGCGGCGGGCCTGCTCGGGGGTGGCTCCCTCGACGACGTACGGCCCCAGCTGGGCGATGTCGCTGTAGGCCAGTTCCTTGACGGCGGCCTTGGACAGCGCCTGCCATTCCTGCGCGGTGATCATCTCCTTGATGAGGGGGAACGCGTCGCGCTCCTCGTGCGCGAGATGCGACTGCAGCAGCGCCACGAGGTCGTCGATCCGATGCGGCACCTGCCGCGGGCCGTGCTCCCGGTCGTCGAACGCGTCCTCCAGCGCGGCGAGCGTCGGATCGATGAGGGAGTGCTCGGCCTCCATGTCGTCGAGCACCGCGAGGTCGTCGGGGCGGTCCGCGAACTTGCGGCGCATCAGCGGCCAGATGTGGGTGTCCTCGATCCTGTGATGGTGGTGCAGTTCCCGGCTGAAGCCGTGCCACCCGACGAGCAGGGCGTCGTGCGTCTCGTCGTTCTCGGTGCCGTAGGTCTGGGCCACGTGCGCCAGGCGCGCGGCGTCGCGGCGGAACGCGGCGTGCAGCAGCGTCATCACGTCCATGTCGTCGTCGGTCAATGCGGTGGACTTGGTGGTGGTCATGTCGTCGACCTCGATCCTGTCGTGCTCGAACCCTTGCTTTCGAGCGTGCGACCGACGAGGGCGGCGCTCAATCCCACATTCGGGGGAGGTCGGGAGGCGCGAGGCGGCGGTTTCGCCCTTCCCTACGCTGGGCCCGTGACCACCCGCCGCGTGATCGACCCCGCCGGGGCCCTG
This sequence comes from Rhodococcus sp. 2H158, assembly GCF_053764755.1. Taxonomy (NCBI): domain Bacteria; kingdom Bacillati; phylum Actinomycetota; class Actinomycetes; order Mycobacteriales; family Nocardiaceae; genus Rhodococcus; species Rhodococcus sp. 2H158. The sequence goes on along the minus strand of NZ_JBSNCE010000012.1, from coordinate 177,252 downwards.
TTCGGGCTGGGCCTGCCCCTCGTCGCCGCCGGGGTGGCGCTGCTGCTGCCGCGACTGTGGGAGTCGCGCCTGCCCCCGCGGATCGCCACGCACTGGTCCGGGTCGGCACCGGACGGATTCTCGGACCCGGCATCGTTCTCGTGGACGATGGCGCTGGTGATCCTGCTGGTCGGCGGCGGCTGCAGCGCGATCGCGGCGCTGGCCCCCGCAATGCTGATGATGCGGCGCTACATGCTGGTGCTCGGTCTCGGGGTGACCGGCCTGCTGTTCACCCTGTGCGCGACGGTGCTCGCGGGCCAACTGGACGCGCCGGCCGAGCAGGCACAGCTGCCGATGTGGAGCATCGGCGCGGGCGTCGCGCTCGGCGTCGCCGTCGGGATACTCGGGGCGTCGCTGCTGCGGGACCACCGGGTCCGGCGGTCCGCCGTCGCCCGCCCCGATCCGGCGCTGCCGCGCGGACCGGTCGAGCTGCCGATCGTCGAGCAGGTCGGCACCGGAACCCGCACCACTCTGGTGCTCGCGGCGCTGGTCCTGGCGCCCGCGGTCCTCGTGTGCGGCGCGGCGCGCAGCTGGTGGCCGCTGGCGATCTTCCTGCCGGTCGCCGTGCTCGTGCTGAGCCTGCTGCGGTTCCGCGTCGTCGTCGACGACACGGGCGTGCGGGTGCAGAACCTCGGAATGACCGCGGTGGACTACGGTCTCGACGAAATCGTCGGCGCGAAGGTCGCTCACGTGCGTCCCTTCCAGGACTGGGGCGGGTGGGGATTACGCGCCAAGGGCCGGGGCCGGTACGGCCTCGTCACGATCACCGGCCCCGCGCTGGTGGTCACCGTCGCCGGAGGGCAGGAGTTCACCGTCACCGCGTCGCAGGCGGAGCGCATGGCCGGCGCGCTCAACACCCTCGCCGATCGTCGCTGACCGGTGCGATCCGAGGACGCGGGCTACGCGAACAGCCCGCGCGTACGCGGCTGATCCGGTCTAATGGGAGCGATTGCCGACGAGTACGGAGGCCGACGTGAGCCATCGGAAGCAGTTGCACCCAGACGGAGTCCTCGAGCCGGCGTACACCGGGCGCATCGACAGTGAGCCGGTTCCGGCGCTGCGGCTGCCGAAGCACTCGATGGATCCGGGGGAGGCGTACCGGTACATCCACGACGAGCTGATGCTCGACGGCAGTTCGCGGCTGAATCTCGCCACCTTCGTCACCACGTGGATGGAGCCGCAGGCCGATGTACTCATGGCCGAGACGTTCGACAAGAACCTCATCGACAAGGACGAGTACCCGGCGACCTCGGCGATCGAGGAACGCTGCGTGGCGATGGTCGCCGACCTGTTCCACGCGCCGGGACTGTCCGACGTCGATGCGGCGTCCGCGACGGGTGTGTCCACGATCGGCTCGAGCGAAGCGGTGATGCTCGCGGGCCTGGCGCTCAAGTGGCGCTGGCGGGCCCGGCGGCAGGCGGCCGGCCAGGACGCCTCACGTCCGAATCTGGTGCTGGGCAGCAACGTTCAGGTGGTGTGGGAGAAGTTCTGCCGCTACTTCGACGTGGAGGCGAAGTACCTGCCGATGGAACCCGGCCGCTACGTGATCACCTCCGATCAGGTGCGGGAGGCGTTGGACGAGAACACGATCGGTGTCGTCGCGATCCTGGGTACCACGTACACCGGTGAGCTCGAACCGGTGGCCGAGATCGCCGGGATGCTCGACGACGTGGCCGACGCGGGCGGTCCCGACGTGCCGCTGCACGTCGACGCGGCGAGCGGCGGATTCGTCGTGCCGTTCCTGCATCCGGAACTGGAGTGGGACTTCCGGGTGCCGCGTGTGGTGTCGATCAACGTCAGCGGGCACAAGTACGGCCTGACCTACCCGGGCATCGGGTTCGTGGTGTGGCGCGACAAGGAGTACCTGCCCGAGGACCTGGTCTTTCGGGTCAACTACCTCGGCGGGGACATGCCGACCTTCACCCTGAACTTCTCCCGGCCCGGGAACCAGATAGTCGGCCAGTACTACAACTTCCTGCGGCTCGGCCGCGACGGATACCGCCGGGTGATGAAGACGCTACGGTCCACCGCGTGCCGGCTGGCCGAGCAGATCGCCGGGATCGAGGGGATGCGCCTGATCTCCGACGGCACCGCCATCCCGGTCATCGCGTTCGAGCTCACCGGGGATCCGGGCTTCACCGTGTTCGACGTCTCGCACGAGCTGCGGACACACGGCTGGCAGGTGCCGGCCTACACGATGCCGGCCGACGCCCAGGACGTGGCGGTCCTGCGGATCGTGGTCCGGGAGGGGTTCAGCGCCGACCTCGCGCGGCAGCTGTTCGCCGACCTCGAGCGGGTGTGCGCCGACTTGCGCAAGGAGGGACCGCTCCGGCACTCCAGCGAGCAGCACTTCGCGCACTGACCGCCGGGTCGCTCAGTTCCGTTCGACCTCGATGGGGTGGGTGGCCAGCAATGCGAGCGGTAGCGGCTGCCGGCGCAGCACCCGCGCCCACAGGTCGACCCGTGGCGGTCCGAGGATGTCCTGGGGGAGGGCGGAGATGACCATCCAGTCGTCGTTGCGGAGCTCGCCATCGAGCTGGCCGGCGCTCCACCCGGCGTAGCCGGCGAAGATGCGGATGCCTTCCACGAGCGGGCCGATGACGGCCGGGTCGGAGTCGAGGTCGATCATGACCACCCGCCCGTCGATCCGGCGCACCCCCGGCACGCCCTCGACGGAGACGCCGACGCGCAGCGTGCCCAGGCACAGGGCCGAGTCCCGCCGGACGGGGCCGCCGACGTAGAGCGCCTTCGGATCGGCGCTCAGCGCCGTCCACTGCGGCAGCACGGCCTGGACCGCGGTGTCGCTGGTGCGGTTGAGCACCACGCCGAGGCTGCCCACGTCGCCGTGCTCGATGATGTAGACGACCGTTCGCCGGAAGGTCGGCTCGACGAGGTCGGTGGCCGACACGAGCAGGGTTCCGGGCCGGACGGCCGGTGTCGCCGGTGCCGTGCGGTCCTCGGGTTCGTCCTGATGCTGCGCCACCCCGACATCATCCCACCGTCGCCGACGCCGCGTGGCGGCAAGGCGGGGGAGTTGTTCAGGACAGCCCGACGGTCTCGGCGAGCACCGTGAGGTGATGGTCGAACAGCTGCCCGGGGTCGGTGAAGGTGTCGGTGCCGTACTGGCCGAAGACCTCGAAGTTCACGGCCCCGAACAGGGCGGCCCAGACCAGCACGCCGCGGGCGAGGACGGCGTCGGGAACGCCGGTGCCGAGTTCGGCGCGGATCCGGCCGAGGTCGGCGGTGAGGATGTCCGGCACGGCGACGGTGGTGGGGATGCGGAGGGTGCCGGCGGCGTAAGCGTCGCCGAGGATGCGGACGAGCCGGACGACGACGCGGGTGCCCGGACCCGTGGTCCGCTCGGCGGGGGCGTGGTAGCCGGGGACCGGGCTGCCGAACAGCAGGGCGTAGCGCGCGGGTTCGCGCAGCGCCCAGGCGCGCACCGCGTGGCCGAGCACGCGGAACTGCTCGGCGTGGGCGTCCGCGGCGACGTCGGCGAGCGCCTCGTCGACCGTGTCGGCGAGTTCGGTGTAGCCGTCGACGACGAGGAGGGTGAGCAGTTCGTCGCGGCTGGCGACGTAGCGGTACACCGCCGAGGAGACGACGCCGAGGTCGCGGGCGACGGCGCGCAGGGACAGCGCGGCGGCTCCGTGGGTGGCGAGGTGTTCGCGGCCGATCCGCAGGATGTCGGCCATCGTCTGCTGCCGGGCGCGGGCGCGGGGGGTTCCGGTCATGTCCCTCACCCTGCCAGATGTGCGAGCACCGTCAACAAAAGTGAGCACTGCTCTTGACTTTGCGCACCCGGGAGCGCATCGTGATGTCAGACAGAGAGCAGTGCTCACATTTCGAAGGAGCTGACCACCATGTCGAATCTGCAGGTCGTCACCGGAGCCGGGCCCGTCGGCTGGACCGTCGCCGAACAACTCGCCGACCGGGGCCACCGCGTCCGCGTCCTCACCCGCTCCGGCAACGGCCCCGAACACCCGCTCGTCGAACGCCGCCGGGTCGACGTCTCCGATCCCGCCCGGCTCGGCCCCGCGCTCGAGGGTGCCGGTGCCGTGTACCACTGCATCCACGGCTCGGCCTACCGCGCCGACACCTGGGAGCGCGAACTGCCGGCGGCGGAGAGCACGGTCCTCGAGGCGGCCGGGCGCACGGGCGCGGTGGTGGTCTTCCCCGAGAGCCTGTACTCCTACAGCGAACCGGACCGGGTCATGACCGAGGACTCGCCGCGCGCGAGCACCACCGGCAAGCGGGGCGTGCGGGCCCGGCTGCTGGACCGCCGCGCCGAAAGCGCCACCCCGGCCGTGAGCGTGGTCGCGTCCGACTTCTTCGGCCCCCACGCCCGCACCGCCCACGCGGGCGAGCGGATGGTGCCGGCCATCCTGGCCGGGCGCAGCCCCCGCGTGCTCGGCTCACCCGACGTTTCGCACTCGTTCACGTACGTGCCGGACCTGGCCGCCGCCATGATCGCGGCCGCGGCGAATCCGGCGGTGTGGAACCGGGTCCTGCACGCTCCCACCGGTCCGGCCGGCACGCAGCGCGACCTCGTCGCCGCGTTCGCCGCGGCCGCGCAGGTGCCGGCTCCGAAGGTCGGCACGATTCCCACCTGGATGCTGCGCGGTGCCGCGCTGGTCAACCGCGACGCCCGCGAACTGACCGAGATGCTCTACCAGTTCACCGATCCGTTCGTCATGGACTCCGCGTACAGCGAGGAACTCCTCGGCCTGCGCCCGACGCCGCTGCCCGAGGCCGCGGCCGCGACGGTGCGGTGGTGGCGCGAGCGGTGACACTCACTTCCCGGTCTGGGAGGCGGCCGCCCGCTCGTCGAGGTCCGCGAGGGTGATCGGGTGCCGCGGGGGCTCGTCGACGACGACGGTGCGGGTGGCCCGGAGCTCGCCGTCGACGTGCAGCAGCTCCCCGCAGCGCAGGTCCGACCAGCCCGGATCCTCGTCCATGCGCTCGCTGGCGACCACGACCGCCGGCTGCCGCGCCAGGTGGCCCGAACGCACCCGGACCGTGCCGGCCTCGCTGGCGTGCTCGAGATGGCGGCCGCCGTGCGGGCCGCCGGCGGGACGCTCGAGGACGAACAGGTCGTGGGTGTCCGGATAACGCAGCGCCCACAACTGCGTCGCGGTCGTGAGCACGACGTTCAACGCGTAGACGGGCAGATTCTCGGCGGCCCACCGGACCGCGGCGGTCAGGCCGGCGCCGACGTCGCCGCCGTGCTCGTCGATGCGCCGGGTGACGAGCGCGAAGAACCGCTCCGAGTCCGTCTCACCCGCCACCAGGTCGCGGTACGGGCCGAGCTCGGCCTCGAGCCGCGGCAGATCGCCGAGGACGCCGTTGTGGGCGAACAGCCGCCCGCGCTGCTCGAACGGATGCGTGTTGCCCACGTCCAGGCCTCCCGTCGAGGCGAACCGGATGTGGGCGAGGAACGTCTGCGAACGCCGCTCCTTCGCCTCCGTGGCGAACGCGCGGTCCTCGTACGCCGCCAGGGGCTGCTTCTCCACCACCGGGCGGCCGTCGTCGGTGAATGTCCCGAGCCCGGTGCCGTCCGGTTCACGCCGGCTCTGCCGGGCGAGCGAATCCGATGCGTCGAGCAGCCAGAAGGTGGCGTGCACCCGGTGCGGCGCGGCGGTCAGCCCGAACAGTCGGCACATGACGGGACGTCCCCTCTTCCGGAAGTAGCCGGTTGCGCCGAGGGTAGGCCGGAAAACCTCGCCGGGGAGGCGGAACCGTCGTCGCGGGGCGACCTCGCACCGGACGGATAGTGTCGGACACTGTGCGGGAGTCGAGACGGCAAGCGTGGCGGTCCACGGCGACGGCTCTGCGCCGATCGCCGGGACTGGCGCGATTGACGGTCGTCCGCTTCGCCAGCCAGTTCGGGGACGGACTGTTCCAGGCCGCGCTCGGTGGGGCGATCCTGTTCAATCCGGAGCGCCAGACCGATCCCGCCGCGATCGCCGCGGGATTCGCGGTGTTGCTGCTGCCGTACTCGGTGGTCGGGCCGTTCGCCGGCGCGCTGCTCGACCGCTGGGACCGCCGGCTGGTGCTGCTCGCCGCCAATGCCCTGCGCGGCGTGCTCATCCTCGCCATGTCGGCGCTGCTCCTCACCGGCGGCGGATCCACCCCGCTGCTGCTGCTCGCGCTCGCCGCCGTCGGCGTCAGTCGCTTCGTGCTCGCCGGGGTGTCGGCGTCCCTCCCGCACGTGGTGCGCCAATCATGGCTCGTACCGGTCAATTCCGTGCTCGCGACGGTAGGATCGGGGATCTCTGCCCTCGGGGCGGGCATCGCGGTCACCACGATCGGCCTCGTCGGGGAAGGCGACTTCGGCTCCGGGGTGGCGGTGGCGCTCGGCGTCTCCGGCTCCGTGGTCGCCGCGCTCGCCGCCGGCGGCTTCGCCCGTCATGCGCTCGGTCCCGACCGTGCCGTGCTGCGCCACCCGATCCGGGCCGTCGCCGCCGGTCTGCACACCGGTGCCACGGCGGTGTGGGAGGCGCCGGGGGTCACGGTCGCGATGATCGGTATCGGTGCGCACCGCATCGTGTTCGGCATCGACACGCTCATCATGGTGCTGGTGCTGCGCGACGCCGACGGGGCCACGCTGCCGGGCGGGCTCGTCGGGTTCGGCGTCGCCGTGGGCGCCACCGCCACCGGGATGCTCGTCGCGGCGGTCGCCGCCCCGCTGGTCATCCCGCGCCTCGGCCGGCCCCGCACCGTCGTCACGGCACTGATCTGCGCGGGCGTCGTCCAGCTCGTCCTGGTCACCGGGTTCGACGAGACGGGACTGCTCGTCGCCGCATTCCTGCTGGGTCTCGTCGGTCAGACCATCAAGCTCACCGGGGACGCCGCGATGCAGATCGAGATCGACGACGCCCGTCGCGGGCAGGTCTTCGCCCTGCAGGACACCGTGTTCAACATGGCGTTCCTCGCGGCGATCGTCGCGGGCGCCCTGGTCGTCGCGCCCGACGGCCGCAGCCCGGCGCTCGCGCTCGCCGGGGTGGCGGTGTACGTCGCCGGTCTGGTCGCGGCGACGACGATCCGCCGGCTCCGCATGTGAGTCTCCGCGGTTTCGGGCGCCGGATTTGTTAGGTTCTCCGGGGCATTTCCCCGAGTATCCGGAGGAGAACGCGATGGCACGCAGGCACCGCACGCCGCTGGCTGTTCTCGCCCTGGTCTCGTCGACCCTGCCGCTGTTCGCGCTGCCCGCCCAGTCGTCGCCCGCCCCGCCCGTCAACTCGTGCGGCGAACCGGGCTTCGATCCCGCGGTCGAGCCCCCGGACCCCGACGCGCCGCAGCTGCCACGGATCGACATCCCGCCCGTGGTGAAGATCCCCCTGCCGTACCCCGAGATCGTGCCGGTCCCGATCCCCGGCCCGGCGCCGGACAACACCCGCGTGCCGCAGGAGCCGTTGCCCGCCGACCCGTGCGCCGACCCGTGCCCGGACCTCGGTCTCGCGCCGGACGCTCCCGACGCCCTGCCCGGCGGCTCGAGCGGCTCGAGCGGCTCGAGTGGGTCGAGTGGGTCCGCCGGCTCGAGCGGATCCTCGAGTTTCCTGCCGCGCGTCGAGCTGGATCCGCAGCCGGAGACGATCCCGATTCCCGTGCCCGGCGCGCCGGGTGCACCCGTCCCACCGGCCCCGCCACGGGAGAACCCGCCGTTCGAGCCGGGTATCGTCACCGCCCGGCCGCCCCTCCCCGCCGTCGGCGACGTCGAGCTGGTCTCCCAGCTGACCGGTCCCGGCTCGGAGAACCGCACCGATGCGCGCTGGGCCGTGCACGGCACCGACCTCGGCATCGTGTGGGAGACGCGCCCCGGCGAGGTCGCCCTCGCCTTCGGTGACACGTTCGGGCTCGAATGGACGCCGCCGGGCGGGGCCGGCGGAGACTGGCGCAGCAACGTCCTGGCATTCAGCCGCGACACCGACCTGTCGGACGGCCTCACCATCGACGCGATGGTGCAGGACAGCCCCTGCCACGCCGCGGAGATCCTCGACGCCCGGCATGTGAAGAACTTCGAGACGACCGTCATCCCCACCTCCGGCTTCGCGATCGGCGACCGCCAGTACCTGAGTTACATGTCGGTGCGACGGTGGAGCGTCGTGCCGGGCATGTGGTACACCAACCACGGCGGCATCGCCTATTCCGACGACCACGGCCAGACGTGGATGAAGGACCCGCATGCCCGCTGGGACAACGTGTTCGGGCTCGGCCGGTTCCAGGTCGCGACGATGGTGCCGCACGGCGACCACGTCTACATGTTCGGCACTCCGAACGGCCGCATCGGGTCGGTGGGCCTGGCCCGCGTGCCGGTCGACGACGTGCTCAATCCCTCCGCGTACCAGTACTGGGTGCACGACCGCTGGATGCCCGTCTTCGAGCAGCTCGCCACCCCGCTCGTCGACGGCGCGGCGAGCGAGCTGTCGGTGCGGTTCGACGCCGGACGGGACCGCTGGCAGATGAGCTACCTGGAACCGATCGCGGGCGATATCGTTCTCCGCGAGTCGGATTCGCCGCAGGGCGTCTGGTCCGATGCCGCGACGCTGGTACGGACCTCGGACTACCCGAAGGCATACGGCGGCTTCATGCACCCGTGGTCCCACGGCGCGGACCTGTACTTCACCGTGTCCGAGTGGGACAGCTACAACGTCTACCTGATGCGCGCCCGCCTGAACTGAATCCCTCTCGCGCGCAGCGCGAGCCGAGCGAATGTATCGTTCACCTCCTCAGTCCGACGGAACGATACATTCGCTCGGTCAGCGGGCGGCATGGATGCGGACCTCGGTGGCCTTGACGACGAACCACATCGTCGCACCCGGTGCGAGCGCGAGATCGGCAGCCGCGGACGTGGTGACCTCGGCGGTGATTCCGGACTCGGCGGCCCGGACGAGGACGGTGGCACCGTGGACCTCGAGTTCGCCGACGACGACGGCGAACGAGTTGCGGGGGCTGCCGTGGGGTTCCTCGGGATAGACCGCGACGGCGGCGGGGGTGAACACCGCCACCGCCGAATTCCCTGAGGCACAGTCGCCGTCGAGCACACCACGGACCCGGCCGACGGGGGTGTCGAGTCCGTCCGCGGTGACGGTGCCGGCGAGCAGGTTCAGGCCCGCGATGCGGGCCGCGAAGGCACTGCGCGGCCGGGACAGCACGTCGCGCACCGTGCCCTCCTCGACGATCCGGCCGTCGTCGAGCACCACGGCCCGGTCGGCGAGCGCCAGGGCGTCGAGGGGGTCGTGGGTGACCACCAGCGCCGTGCGTCCCGGACCGCGCAGGACGGTGCGCAGCAGCGACCGCACGGCCGGGGCGGCCGTCACGTCCAGGGCGGCCATCGGTTCGTCGAGCAGCAACAACCCCGGGTCGGCCGCCAGCGCGCGGGCAATCGCGACGCGCTGGGCCTGTCCCCCGGAGAGCTGGTGCGGCCTGCGGTCGGCGAGTTCCGTCGCGTCGACGGCGGCGAGCTGCCGCAACGCCGCGGCGCGGGCGGCCGATCGGCCACGGCCGGCGCTGCGGGGAGCGAACGCGACGTTGTCGAGGACGCTCAGGTGCGGGAACAGCAGCGGCTGCTGCGCGAGCAGGGCTACCCCGCGACGGTGCGGCGGCACGGCCACTCCCGCCGCAGTGTCGGTGAGCACGCGTCCGTCGAGTTCGATGCGACCGTCGTCGGGCTGCAGCAACCCGGCGATCACGTTCAGCAGCGTCGACTTGCCGGCGCCGTTGGGTCCCAGGACCGCGAGCACGCGGCCGGACTCCACGGCGACAGCGAGGTCGACGTCGCGGGACCCGACCCGGGCACGCAGCCGCAGGCCGGTCACAGTCCGCCCGCGATCCGCCGCCCCCGTGCGGCGACGACGATCACGAGGGCGGTCACGACGAGCAGCAGCGACAACGCCACCGCCGCGTCGGCGTCGGTCTCGCGCTGGAGATAGATCTCGAGCGGCAACGTGCGGGTGACACCCTGGAGGCTGCCGGCGAAGGTGAGGGTGGCCCCGAACTCGCCGAGGGCCCGCGCGAAGGCCAGCACGGTGCCGGACGCGAGGCCCGGCAACACGAGCGGCAGGGTGACCCTGCGGAAGACGGTGGTGGGCGGCGCCCCGAGCGTCGCGGCGACCGCCTCGTACCGGGTGCCGGCGGTGCGCAGGGCACCCTCGAGGCTCATCACCAGGAACGGCAGCGCGACGAACGTCTGCGCGAGGACAACTGCCGTGGTGGAGAACGCGATACGGATTCCGAGCAGCTCGAGGTGCTCGCCGATCAGTCCGCGGCGCCCGAAGGTGTACAACAGTGCGATCCCGCCGACCACGGGCGGCAGCACGAGCGGCAGCAGCACGAGCGAGCGCAGGACCGGAAGGAAACGCACGGTGCTGCGCGCGAGCACGGTCGCCATCGGCACGCCGAGCAGGACGCACAGCACCGTGGCGGCCACCGCGGTGCGCAGGCTCAGCGTCAGGGCCTGCAGAGATGCCTCGGACGTCACCAGTTCCGGGAAGCGCCGCCAGTCGACGGCGAGGATCAGCGACAGCAGCGGCAGGGCGACGAACAGGCCGCCGATGATCGCGGGGACGTAGATCCACGTCGGCAGCCCGGCCGGCCGGACGCGCGTCACGGGGCCGCAAATCCCTTCTCGGCGAGGATCCGTCGTCCCTCGGGGCCGGTCACGTACGCGACGAACGCCGCCGCCGTCACGGGGTTTGCGCCGTCGGCGAGGACGGCGACGGGGTAGGTGTTGACGGCCGCCGCGGACTCGGGGAACGGCACGGCGGTCACGTCGTCGCCGGCCCGCAGAGCGTCGGTGACGTAGACGAGCCCGGCGTCGGCCTGCCCGGTGGCGACCTTGCCGAGCACGTCCGTCACCGAGGATTCCTCGCTGACCGGCTCGAGGGTGACGCCGGCGACGTCCTCGACGCGGGCGGCCGCGGCGCCGCACGGTACCTGCGGCGCACACACGACGACGTCGAGTCCGGGACGGCTCAGATCCGCGAAAGTCTGCACGTCCTCGGGGTTTCCGGGTTCGGTGACGATGGTGAGGGTGTTGGCCGCGAAGTTCACGGGCTCGCCGGCCACGAGACCGGCATCGACGGCCCTGGTCATGTTCGCCGTGTCGGCGGAGGCGAAGACGTCGGCGGGGGCACCCTGGGACAACCGCGCGACGAGGTCGGCCGAGCCGGCGAAGTCGAAAACGACATCCGTGCCCGGATTTTCGGCCTCGAATCGTACCTCGATCTCCCGGAACGGTACCTGCAGCGACGCGGCCGCGAACACGGTCAGCTCGCCGGCGACCGCCGTGGCGGGCGCAGGGTCGCCGTCGCCACCGGAGCCGCACGCGGCGAGCATCAGCGCCGAGAGCACGACGACGACTGCCTCCCACCGTCTCACGACGCACCCGCCGGGGTTTCGACGATCACCGTCGTGGCCTTGACGACGGCCACCCCGAGGCTGCCCGGTTCGAGGCCGAGCTCACGGACGGCCTCGGTGCTCATCAGCGAGACGACGCGATGCGGGCCGCACTGCATCTCCACCTGCGCCATGACGGTGTCGGACACCACGCGGGTCACGATCCCCGCGAACCGGTTGCGGGCGGAGCTGCCCACGCCGAGCAGATCGGGTGCCTCGTCCGCCTGACGGCGGGCGAACTCGGCAAGGTCGGCTCCCTCGACGATCTTGCGGCCGGCCCCGTCCTTGCCGGCGGGCAGGGCGCCCTGGTCGATCCACCGCCGGACGGTGTCGTCGCTGACGCCGAGCAGCCGGGCGGCGTCCTTGATGCGAATCTGCGTCACAAAGCAGACATTACTTCCGCTTCTACGGACCTATCAAGGGTGGCGAAACGATTTTGCGGATCAGTACACGTCGCGCACGTAGCGCTTCTCGGCTGCGAGCTGCTTGACGTACGTTTCGGCGTCCTCCTCGTCGAGCCTGCCGTGCACCTGCACCACCTCGCGCAGTGTCTCGTCGACGTCCTTCGCCATCCGGCTCGCGTCGCCGCACACGTAGAAGTGGGCACCGTCCTGCAACCACTTCCACAGCTGCGCCCCGTGCTCGCGCATCCGGTCCTGCACGTAGACCTTCTGCCGCTGGTCGCGGGAGAAGGCCAGGTCGAGCCGGGTGAGGAAGCCGTCGGCGTGCATCGCCTCGATCTCGTCCCGGTACAGGTAGTCGGTGGACGACCGCTGATCGCCGAAGAACAGCCAGTTCCGGCCGGTGTGGCCCATCTCGCGACGATCGTGCAGGAAGGCGCGGAACGGCGCGATGCCGGTGCCGGGACCGACCATGATCATCGGGGTGTCCGGCGTCCGGGGCGGCCGGAAGTGGGTGCTGCGCTGGACGAAGATGGGGATGTCGACGCCGTGACTGTGGTCGGCGAGGAAGCTCGAGCACACCCCGGCCCGGCCGATGCCCTCGTAGCTGTAACGCACCACCGAGACGGTCAGCTGCACCTCGCGGGGGTTGGTCCGCGGGCTCGAGGAGATCGAGTACATGCGGGGCTGCAGCCGCTTGAGCACGGGCACCCACTCCTCGATCGGCGCCTTGAACGGATACGCCGAGATCACGTCCATCGCCTGTTTGCCCCACAACCACTGCTGCAGCTCGATCTTGTTACCCGGTCGCAGCAGCTTGGCCAGCTCCGCGCTCTGGGTCTGCTCGTGGACGAACCGCAGCAGCTCCGGGGTCACCCGAGCGATCTCGAGGTGCCGGGTGGCGGCCTCGCGCAGGGGAATGGTCGGCAGATCGGCGAATTCCACGGGTGTTTCCGGGTCGAGCGCGGTGACCTGCAGCCATTCGTCGACCGTCTCGGGCCCGTTGGTGGGCATCACGCCGAGCGCGTCTCCCGCCTCGTACACGAAGTCCGGGTCGTACAGCTCGAATCCGAACTGGCGCACGTCCTTCGACGACCCCGGTCCACTGAGCGGGACGTTCCGGGTCAGCCGGGTGACGAGCGGTACCTTCCGGCTGTAGGCGGGTTCGGACTTCGCCGGGGGTCCCGGGGCGGGCGCGGCCGGTGTGGCACCGTCGGGACGCACGAGTTGCTCGACGACGGCGAGCCATTCACCGGCCGGTTCGTCGTAGTCGGGCTCACAGTCCACCCGTTGCGTGAGCCGGGTGGCCCCGAGTTCGGCGAGCCGCTCGTCGATGCGGCGGCCGTGACCGCAGAAGTCGTCGTAGCTCGAGTCCCCGAACGCCAGCACGGCGTAGCGGGTGTCGGGAAGGCGGGGCGTGTCGTCACTGTTGAGGGCGTTCCAGAAGGCGGTGCCGTTGTCCGGGGCGTCGCCGTCGCCGAAGGTGCTGGTGATGACGAGCAGGTCGCGGACCCCGGTCAGCGCGGACACGTCGTAGTCGTCCATCCCGACCAGGGCGGCGGGCCGGCCCGCGGCGCGGAGCCGGTCGGCGCACATCCGGGCGAACTCCTCGGCGTTGCCGGTCTGCGACGCCCACGCCACCACCACCGGCGGCACACCGTCGGCCTCGTCGCGGTCCGGTACGGCGTGCGCGAAGTGCCCCGCGAGCAGCCCGTCCACCCATGCCCGGGTGGCAGCCGGAAGGGGAGCGGACGCCGGGAGCACCGGCACACCCACCTGTCCGGACTCCCGGAATCCCGTGAGAAATCCAGTCAGATAACGCTTTTCGAGATCATCGAGCACGGGCGGCGCGACGTCCCCCAGTCCGAGCGTCGAGGCGAGCCGGTCGGCCGGAGCACCCGACGGTTCGGGCCGGGCGGGCGTTGCCACCTTGGTCAGCGACACCGCGCACACCTTGAACTCCGGCTGCAGCGACGCGGGATCGACGGCGTCGTTGGTGACCGCGTTGACCGACAGGTACTCCCCGAACATGTCGTTCCAGTGGAACGGGGCGAAGCAGCATCCCGGCCGTACCCGGTCGGTGACCACGGCCGGCAGCACCGCCCGGCCCCGGCGGGACGCGACCTCCACCTGGTCACCGTCCGCGATCGAGAGTCGTTGCGCATCGCCGGGATTGATCTCGACGAAGGGTCCGGGGTTCAGCTTGTTGAGCTTGGCGACCTTCCCCGTCTTGGTAAGCGTGTGCCACTGGTGCTGGACGCGGCCGGTGCCGAGCACGACGGGGAAGTCGTCGTCGGGCATCTCGGCCGGCAGCATGTGTGGTCGGGGGTGGAACGCGGCCCTGCCGGTGGCGGTGGCGAACCGCAGCCGGGGGGCGGTGCCGTCCTCCGACCGCAGCAGGGTCTGGCTCACACCGTCGTTGAGATAGCGGATCGGGTTCCGGTCGGTCCCGGCGTCCGGCGGGCACGGCCATTGCACGGGGGTCTCGCGCAACCGGTCGTACGTGATTCCGCGCAGGTCGTATCCGGTCTTCGGGTTCCAGAAGCGCGTGATCTCCTCGAAGATCTCCTCGGGGCAGGAGTAGGTGAACGCCTCGGCGTAGCCCATTGCGCAGGCGACGCGCGCGATGATCTGCCAGTCCGGCAGGGCCTGTCCGACGGGGTCGATCGCCTGCTGCAGCAGCGTCAGGTTGCGCTCGGAGTTGACCATCACCGCCTCCGACTCCGCCCACAGCGCTCCCGGCAGCAGGACGTCTGCGTACGCGGTGGTTTCGGTCCCGAGAAAGACGTCCTGCGCGACGACGAAATCGGCCTTCTCGAGAGCTTCGACGACGGTGCGCCGATTGGCCACGGAGGCAACCGGATTGGTGCAGATGATCCAGCAGGCCCGGATGACGCCCGCGGCCATCTGCTCGAACATGTCGACGGTGCCCTTGCCGACCGTGGTGGGGATCGCGCCGGGCGGCAGCCCCCACTGCTGTTCGACGAAGGCCCGCTCGGCGTCGACGAGGACGGAGCGCTGCCCCGGCAGGCCGGGCCCCATGTAGCCCATCTCGCGGCCGCCCATGGCGTTGGGCTGGCCGGTGAGCGAGAACGGGCCGCTGCCGGTGCGGCAGATCGCGCCGGTGGCCAGATGCAGGTTGCAGATCGCGTTGGTGTTCCAGGTGCCGTGGGTGCTCTGGTTCAAGCCCATGGTCCAGCACGACATCCAGTCACCGGCCTCGCCGATCCACCGCGCGGCCGTGCGGATGTCCTCTTCGTCCAGTCCGGTGATCTCCGCGACGCGTGCGGGGGTGTAGTCGGCGAGGAACCCGGGCATGGCGTCCCAGCCCTCGGTGAATTCCGCCACGAACGCCCGGTCGACGTGCCCGTTCTCGACGATCAGGTGCAACAGGCCGTTCAGCAGCGCCAGGTCGGTCCCCGGCGCGATCTGCAGGAACAGGTCCGCCTTCTCGGCGGTGGCCGTGCGCCGGGGGTCGACGACGACGAGCTTCGCGCCGGCCTTGACCCGGTTCATCATCCTGAGGAAGAGGATGGGGTGGCAGTCGGCCATGTTCGCGCCGCTGACGAAGAACAGGTCCGCGTGGTCGAAGTCCTGGTAGGAGCCGGGCGGGCCGTCCGCGCCGAGCGACTGCTTGTAGCCGGTGCCGGCGCTGGCCATGCACAACCGCGAGTTGGATTCGACGTTGTTGGTGCCGACGAACCCCTTCGCGAGCTTGGTGATCAGGTACTGGGCTTCGAGGGACATCTGGCCGGAGACGTAGAAGGACAGGGCGTCGGGTCCGTGCTCGTCGAGCACCTCCCGCAACCGGCGGGCGGTCTCGGCGATCGCGGCGTCGACCTCCACGGGCACCGGCGCGCCGCCGCGTTCGGCGCGACGGTACGCGGTCTCCATCCGTCCGCCGGCGGCCAGCATCTCGGCACTGGTCGCCCCCTTCGTGCACAGGCGCCCGAAGTTGGTGGGGTGCTCCTTGTCGCCGTACGCGTCGAGCACCCGGCGGGCGCCGGTGGCGGGGTCGAGGCCGACCTCCAGCACCATGCCGCAGCCCACGCCGCAGTATGAGCAGGCGGTCTTGACCTTCGTGATCTCGCCCTGCATCGAACCGCTCCTCACCTGGGTCGGCCACGTTCCTCCGGCCAGGTCTCATGCTCCCGACATCGTGTTTCGTGGGCATTAACCGTGGTGAGTCCCCGGTGACATCTGGCTCACGATTCGCCGCCCGGGGCGGTGAGAGGGCCCGAACGGCCGATCGGCGGCCCCCGAGCGCCGGAACGGCGCGCGGCATCCCGCGGGCTGTGTCAGCCGGCGGGATGCCGCACGAGGGTGTGGATGATCGGCCCCGGGGGGCCGATCATCGGGCGGTGCTCAGGCGAGGTCGAAGCGGTCGAGGTTCATCACCTTGTTCCACGCAGAGACGAAGTCCTGCACGAACTTCTGCTGCGCGTCGGCGCTGCCGTAGACCTCGGCGATACCGCGCAGCTGCGAGTTCGAACCGAAGACGAGGTCGACGGCCGTGGCCGTCCACTTGACCTCGCCCGTGACACGATCGCGGCCCTCGTACACGTTCTCGGTCGACTCGGACACCTTCCACTCCGTGCGCATGTCGAGCAGGTTCACGAAGAAGTCGTTGGTCAGTGCCTCGGGCCGATCGGTGAACACGCCGTGGGCGGATTGCCCGAAGTTGGTGTTCAGGGCCCGCATCCCGCCGACGAGAACCGTCATCTCCGGAGCGGTCAACGTCAACAGGTTCGCCCGCTCCAGCATCAGCCGCTCCGGCGGCAGCTTCTCGCCGGCCCGCAGGTAGTTGCGGAACCCGTCGGCCGCGGGTTCGAGCACGGCGAACGACTCCACCTCGGTCTGCTCCTGCGAGGCATCGGTGCGGCCCGGCGCGAACGGGACCGTGATCTCGACGCCGGCGTTCTTCGCCGCCTGCTCGACGGCGGCGCATCCGGCCAGGACGATCAGGTCTGCGAGCGAGACCTTCTTCGCAGACTGCGCGCTGTTGAAGTCCTGCTGGATCCGTTCGAGGGTCTGCAGCACGTCGGCCACTCGGTCCGGTTCGTTGATCTCCCAGTTCTTCTGCGGCTCGAGACGGATGCGTGCCCCGTTGGCCCCGCCGCGCTTGTCGGTGCCGCGGAAGCTCGCCGCCGACGCCCACGCGGTGGAGACCAGCTGGGGGATGGACAGCCCCGATTCGAGGATCTTGCTCCCGAGGGCGGCGATGTCGTCCGCTCCGATCAGTTCGTGATCGACCGCGGGAACCGGGTCCTGCCACAGCTGCGGCTCGGGGACCCACGGTCCGAGGAAGCGCGAGACGGGTCCCATGTCGCGATGCAGCAGCTTGTACCAGGCCTTCGCGAACTCCTCCTCGAACTCCCGCGGGTTGTCCAGCCAGCGCCGGGTGATCGGCCCGTAGATCGGGTCGAGTCGCAACGAGAGGTCCGTAGTCAGCATCACCGGCGAATGCCGCTTCGACGGGTCGTGGGCGTCGGGGACGGCGTCGGCTCCGGCCCCGTCCTTCGGGATCCACTGCCACGCACCGGCGGGGCTCTTGGTCTTCTCCCACTCGTAGCCGTACAGGGTTTCCAGGAAGCTGTTGTCCCACTGCCGGGGGGTAGGCGTCCAGGCGCCCTCGAGACCGCTGGTGATCGCGTCCCCGCCCACGCCGGTGCCGAAGGAGTTCTTCCAGCCGAGACCCTGCTGTTCGATGGGAGCGGCCTCCGGCTCGGGACCGACGTGGTCGGCCGTGGCGGCGCCGTGGGTCTTGCCGATGCTGTGACCACCGGCGATGAGCGCCGCAGTCTCGACGTCGTTCATCGCCATCCGGCCGAACGTCTCCCGGATGTCCCGGGCCGCGGCGATCGGATCCGGGTTACCGTTGGGCCCTTCCGGATTCACGTAGATCAAGCCCATCTGCACGGCGCCGAGCGGGCCGGAGAGTTCCCTCTCCCCGCCGTAACGCTCGTCCCCGAGCCACGTGTCCTCGGGTCCCCAGAACACCTCGTCGGGCTCCCAGATGTCCTCGCGCCCGAAGCCGAAGCCGAACGTCTTGAACCCCATCGATTCGTAGGCGCAGTTTCCGGCGAAGATCAGCAGGTCCGCCCACGAGAGCTTCCGGCCGTACTTCTGCTTGATCGGCCAGAGCAACCGCCGCGCCTTGTCGAGGCTCGCGTTGTCGGGCCAGCTGTTGAGGGGGGCGAAACGCTGGGCGCCCTTGCCGCCACCGCCCCGGCCGTCGGCGATGCGGTACGTGCCCGCGGCATGCCAGCTCATCCGGATGAAGAGCGGCCCGTAATGGCCGTAGTCGGCCGGCCACCACTCCTGCGACGTCGTCATCAACTCGAAGATGTCCTGTTTCAGGGCTTCGACGTCGAGGGTCGCGAACTCTTCGGCGTAGTTGTAGTCCGGGCCCATCGGATTGGAGAGGGGCGAGTGCTGGTGGAGAACCTGCAGGTCCAGCTGGTTCGGCCACCAGTCCCGGTTGGTCCTGGGCCGATGCGGCTTCGGCTCGGGGGACGGGATTACCGGATTTTCGCTTTCACTGTTGGACACGTCGGCCCTTCCTTCCGGGTTTCGGTGAATCGGACGGTGATCACGGATGTGATCGCGAAGCGTGTGCTGCCGAGCAGTCGGGGCACCTGCCCCAGTAGATGACCTCGGCCTCGTCGACGAGGAAGCCGCTCTGGTCGGACGCGGTCAGGCAGGGCGCCTCGCCGACGGCACAGTCGACGTCGGCGATGGCCCCACAGGACCGGCAGACGAGGTGGTGGTGGTTGTCCCCGACACGCGACTCGTAGCGGGCGACGGAACCGGACGGCTGGATCCGCCGCACCAGACCCGCATCGGTCAGGGCATGCAGCACGTCGTACACGGTCTGCCGGGACACGTCGGGCAGAACGGTGCGCACGGCTCCGAAGATCGTCTCCGTGTCGGCGTGCGGATGCTCGTGCACCGCCTCCAGCACTGCGATCCGGGGCCGGGTCACGCGCAGCTCCGCCGTACGCAACTGCTCCACGTAATCCCGCGTCGAGGGCACGTGGATACTATGACGCACTTTTCTGGAATGAGTCACGACTTTGGGTAACCGCAGCGTGATCAGAACTCGGGCGTGTGTTCGGTGGCCGCGTGTGTTCGGTGGCGAGGGCGGCGGTCGCGCGGACCCGCACCGGTCCGGCTACCCGGCCGCTAGGGCTTCGGCTGCTGCGCCCACCACTTCACCAGCTCGGCCTCGGCCTCGTCGCGGTCGAGGGGACCCCGGTCGAGCCGCAGCTCCTTGAGGAACTTCCAGGCCTGCCCGACCTGCGGGCCGGGTTTCAGGCCGAGCAGCTCCATGATGGCGTTGCCGTCGAGGTCGGGCCGCACCTTCGCCAGGTCCTCCTGCTCGGCGATCCGCTCGATGCGCGTCTCGAGATCGTCGTAGGTGGCCTGCAGCGCCGCGGCCCGGCGCTTGTTGCGGGTGGTGCAGTCCGCCCGGACCAGCTTGTGCAGCCGGGGCAGCAGGTCACCGGCGTCGTGCACGTAGCGCCGGACCGCCGAGTCCGTCCACTGGCCCTTGCCGTAGCCGTGGAACCGCAGGTGCAGGAACACGAGCTGGCTGACGTCGTCGACCATCTGCTTGGAGTACTTCAGGGCCCGCATCCGCTTGCGGACGAGCTTGGCCCCGACGACCTCGTGGTGGTGGAAGCTGACGCCGCCGCCCGGCTCGTTGTGCTTCGTGGCGGGCTTGCCGATGTCGTGCAACAGGGCCGCCCAGCGCAGCACGAGATCCGGATTCCCGTCCTCGAGGTCGATGGCCTGCCTGAGCACGGTCAGCGAATGCCAGTACACATCCTTGTGCTGATGGTGCTCGTCGATCTCGAGCTTCATCGCCGGGATCTCCGGGATCACCCGCTCGGCGAGGCCGGTCTCGACCATGATGTCGACGCCCTCGATCGGGTAGGCACCGAGGATCAGCTTGTCGAGCTCGGCCTGCACCCGCTCGGCGCTGATCCGCAGGATCTCGTCTCCCATGGCCACGATCGCGTCGTGCACCCGCTCCGCCAGCCCGAACCCGAGCTGGGAGACGAACCGCGCCGCGCGCAGCATCCGCAGCGGGTCGTCGTGGAACGACTCGCTCGGCATCGCGGGGGTGTCGATGACCCCGGCGAGCAGGGCGTCCATCCCGCCGAGCGGGTCGACGAAGTCCTCAGCGCCGGTCGGGCCGATCCGCACCGCCATGGCATTGACGGTGAAGTCGCGGCGGATCAGGTCGTCCTCGAGGCTGGTGCCGTACTCGACGATCGGGTGGCGGGTGACGCGGTCGTACGCGTCGCTGCGGAACGTGGTGATCTCGATCTGCTCCGGTCCCTTGACCGCGCTGATCGTGCCGAAGTCGATGCCGGTGTCCCACTGGTGGTCGACCCAGCCGCGCAGCAGCGCCTGCACCTGCTCGGGCCGCGCGTCGGTGGTGAAGTCCAGGTCGGTGCCGAGGCGACCGAGCACCGCGTCGCGGACGCTCCCTCCCACCAGGTACAGCTCGTGACCGGCGGCGGTGAAGCGCTCACCGAGCGGGGCCAGGATGTCCGACAGCGCACGCAGCGTCGCGTCGGCCCCGGCGAGCAGTCGGGCGCGCCGCTCGGTGTCGGTGGAGGGAGAGTTCACGTCTTCGAACCTTACCGAGGTGGCCGAACGCGCAGTCGCGCGATCCGGACGTGCCTGGTTGAACCGCCGGGCACGTCCCGCCAACTAGTATCGATGAGGTGTCGCCCGCAGAACGTGCCAACCGCAACCGCCGCACCTCGCGGCGGCGTGGCGCGGGCGCCAAGTCCGGGGGCCGGGCCACCTCCGACGCGGCGAAGCCTCACCTGCGCACGGTCCGCGAGACATCGGCCGGGGGACTGGTGGTCGACGGCCTCGGCGGGCCCCCCGACAAGTTGTGCGCGGCGTTGATCGGCCGCACCGACCGGCGCGGCCGGCTGCTGTGGTCGCTGCCGAAAGGCCACATCGAGAAGGGCGAGACCGCCGAGCAGACGGCGATGCGCGAGGTCCACGAGGAGACCGGGATCCACGGCACCGTCCTCGCCACGCTCGGCAGCATCGACTACTGGTTCGTCACCGAGGGCCGGCGCGTCCACAAGACCGTGCACCACTACCTGCTGCGTTACCTGGACGGCGAGCTCTCCGACGCCGATGTCGAGGTCACCGAGGTGGCCTGGGTGCCGCTACCGGAGCTGCGCTCGCGCCTGGCGTACGCGGACGAGCGCAGGCTCGCCGACGTCGCCGACCAGCTGATCGCCGAGATGGATCCGTCGATGCTGCTCGGACCCGGCGGACCGGAGGCCCGTCTCGGATGACCTCGGCAGCTCGCCGGGCCGCGGCGGCCGTTCTCGCCGTGCTCGCGCTCGTCCTGACGACGGCGGGTATGGCCGTCGCCCAGCCGCGCAGCGACGCGTCCGACGCCCCGCGCTTCCTCGAGCTGCGCATCGACTCGGTGACGCCGACGACGATATCCACCAGCAGCGAGCCGGTGGTGACCGTGACCGGCACGCTCGAGAACGTCGGGGACCGCGATGTCGAGGACATCGCCGTGCGGCTGCAGCGCGCCCCGGCGGTCGGCTCCGCCGAGGAGCTGCGCACGGC
The DNA here is from genome assembly GCF_053764755.1 of Rhodococcus sp. 2H158. Taxonomy (NCBI): domain Bacteria; kingdom Bacillati; phylum Actinomycetota; class Actinomycetes; order Mycobacteriales; family Nocardiaceae; genus Rhodococcus; species Rhodococcus sp. 2H158. The sequence goes on along the minus strand of NZ_JBSNCE010000012.1, from coordinate 155,797 downwards.
GCTGACCTGGGATCAGACCGCCTACGACCGCACCGGGCCGTTCGAATCGGTCACCGACGTCCTCGAGCGGGGTGAGCAGCGGCAGTTCCGCCTCGAGCTGGCACTGCGCTCGGCCGACAGCCCTTCGCTGGGTATCGACACCCCCGGGGTGTATCCGCTGCTCGTCAACGTCAACGGTGCTCCCGAGTACGGCGGTCAGGCACGGCTCGACGACGCCCGGTTCCTGCTGCCCGTGCTGGGGGTGCCCGCGGGCGAGAACAGCGAGAGCCGGCCCGTGCCCCCGGACACGTCCGCACCCGTGGGGGTCACGATGCTGTGGCCGCTCGCGGACCGCCCACGCCTCGCGGCGGGGGTGCCCGGATCGGCGACGGACCCGGTCCGTCTCGTCGACGACGACCTCGCGGCGTCGCTCGCCGACGGCGGCCGGCTCGACGGACTGCTCGACGCTGCCGAGCGCGCGGCCACCGCCGAGGACCGCCGCGTCGCCGACGCGATGTGCCTGGCCGTCGACCCCGATCTGCTCGTCACCGTCGCCAACATGACCCGCGGCTACCTGGTGGTCGAGGACACGGCCGAACCGATGGGCGACGCCCACGACGGGGAGGGGACGGCCGCGGCCGGCGCGTGGCTGGAACGGCTGCGCACCCTGGCCGCCTCGATGTGCACGGTCGCGGTGCCCTTCGCCCAGGTCGACGTGGCCGCCCTCGCCGAACTCGACGACGCCTCTCTCGCCGGACCCGCGCTCGCCGCACCGACCGAGATCGTGAACACGATCCTCGGGATCACCACGACCCGGGAGGACGTGGTCTGGCCCGACGCCGGGGTGCTCACCGAGCAGGCGGGGGCGCTGCTCGCCGCCGACGGCCCGGTGACGACCCTGCTCGCCGACACGGCGGTCGACGCCGCGGACTCGGACGCGGGCACGGGTCCGATGCCCGTGCGGGGGGTGGACGGCCTGTCCACGGTCCTGTTCGACAGCGCCGCCGCCACCGCGCTCGCCGCGCTGGGCGACGCTCCCCAGACGCCGTCGTTCACCGCCGAGGACGCCCGCTACGACCTCACCGAGGATTCCCCGGGCGCCCGGCTGCAGGACGCGCTGGGCGCCCTGAGCTGGTCCGCGCTGCGCACGTCGGAGAACGCCACCCGGACCGTGTCCACCGGCGACGGCGCGCCCGCGGCCCCGGGCTCCGCGCTGTTCGTGCCGCCGCAGTCGTGGAGTGCGTCCGGCGACGACGCCGCCGCGGTCCTGTCGATGGTCGGCACCCTGATCCGCTCCGGCCTGGCCACCCCGCGTCCGTTCGACACCCTGTTCGCACCCGCCGCCGGGGACGCCTCCACCGTCGCGCTGTCCTACCCGGAGCAGGCCATCGTCGACGGTGCGTCGGCCGAGGTGATCGACGCGGCCCGCGAGCAGGCACCCCGGCTCGACTCGTTCCAGGAGGCGCTCGTCGAGGATCCGCAGGCGCAGCTGACACCGCAGCAGTTCACCGCACCGCTGCGCGAGGACCTGCTGCGCGCGATGAGCCTGGCGGGCCGGCGCGGGCCCGACCCCGACGCCGCCGCGCGCGACGCGGGGCAGCGCGGCGAAGAGGTACGCGACGCCGTCGACGGGATGTTCGCGGGAGTGACCGTGCTCTCACCGGGGGGCGTCTACACGCTGACCTCGGAACAGAGTCCCCTACTGTTGGTCGCGCGCAACGATCTGCCCGTGGGCATCACCGTGCGGCTGCACGTGGACGCGCCGTCGGCGATGAAGATCACCGACATCGGGCCCACCCAGCTGCCCCCGCGCGGCAGCCGCACCCTCACGGTGCCGGCGCAGATCAGCGACTCGCGGAAGATCGGTGTCGAGTTCGCCCTGACCACGGAGTCCGGGCTGCCGCTCGGCACCCCGACGAACGTGACGGTACGGTCCAACGCGTACGGCCAGGTTCTCGCGATCGTCACCGGCTGTGCGGGGGCGCTGCTGCTGTTCCTGGCGGGCCGTCGTCTCCTGCACCGCTTCCGCGGCGAGCCCGATCCAGCCGACGAAGGGTACGAGAAACGATGACCGGGAACCCGACCCGTGAGGACGTCGCCCCGCCCGCCCCCGCGGCGGCGGAGCCGGCCCCGCGCAAGAACCCCGGCCTGCTCGCCGCGACCGGCTCGATCGCCTTCGCGACCCTGATCAGCCGCATCACCGGCTTCGTCAAGCAGGTGCTGTTGCTGACCCTGCTCGGCGCCGCCGTCGCCAGCTCCTACACGGTGGCCGCCCAGATCCCGAACATGATCTCCGAGCTCGTGCTCGGCGCCGTCCTCACCTCGATCGTCGTGCCGGTGCTGGTCCGCGCGGAACGCGAGGACCCGGACGGCGGGACAGCGTTCGTCCGGCGCCTGTTCACCGTCTCCGTCACCGTGCTCGGCCTCGCCGCCCTGCTGGCCACCGCCGCGGCGCCGGTCCTCGTCACCCGGTTCTTCCTCGACGACACGGGCAAGGTGTCGACGACGCTGACCACGGCGCTGACGTATCTGCTGCTGCCGGCGATCCTGTTCTACGGCCTGTCGGCTCTGCTGACCGCCATCCTGAACACGCGGCAGGTGTTCAAACCGGGCGCGTGGGCCCCGGTGCTGAACAACATCGTCGTCATCACGGTCCTGGTCCTGTACTTCCTGCTGCCCGGGGAGATCACCCTCGACCCGGTGCGCATGAGCGACCCGCACCTGCTGCTGCTCGGCTGCGGCGTCACCCTCGGTGTGGTGACCCAGGCGATGTCCCTGGTGCCGGCGCTGCGCCGCGAGGGGATCAGCCTCAAGCCGTTGTGGGGGCTCGACGACCGGCTGCGCCAGTTCGGCGGCATGGCCGCGGCCATCGTGCTGTATGTGCTCATCAGCCAGGCCGGCATGGTGTTCGCGACACACGTCTCGTCGAGCGCCGACGCGGCCGGCCCGGCGATCTACAACAACGCGTGGCTGCTGCTGCAGCTGCCGTACGGCGTCCTCGGCGTCACGGTGCTCACCGCGATCATGCCGCGGCTGAGCCGCAACGCCGCCGAGGAGGACACCCCGGCGGTGGTGGACGACCTGTCGGTCGCGACCCGGCTGACGATGATCGCGCTGATCCCGATCGTCGTGTTCTTCACCGTCGCCGGCCCGCAGATCGGCACGGCCCTGTACGGCTACGGCAGCTTCGGCGAAGGCAACGCCGAACGGCTGGGCCAGGCGGTCAGCTGGTCGGCGTTCACCCTGATCCCGTACGCCCTCGTCCTCATCCATCTACGCGTGTTCTACGCACGCGAGCAGGCGTGGACCCCCACGTGGATCATCCTCGGCATCACCGCCGTGAAGATCGGCCTGTCCGCGATCGCGCCCGTCGTCGCCCGCAACGACGACCAGGTGGTGCTGCTGCTGGGCGTGGCGACCGGCCTGGCCTTCACGGTCGGGGCGTGCATCGGCGGATTCCTGCTGCACCGCGCCCTCGGCGACCTGCGGATGGCGAACGTGGGCCGGACCGTGTGGCACGTGGTGATCGCCTCGGCCGCAGGTTCGGCGGCGATGCTGCTCACCGATCGGCTGCTGCGGCTCGGTGCGCTGAGCGACCGGTTCGGCGGCATCGGCTCGATGGTGCGGGTCGCGATCACCGGCGCGGTGATGCTGCTGGTGACCCTCACGGTGATGTGGTTGCTGAAGGTGCCCGAGATCCTGGCGATCACCGCGGCGGTCCGGCGCAAGGTCGACGCGCTGCGCGGGCGCACGCCCGTCGAGCCGGCCGCCGCCGAGGCGGATGCCGACGAGATCGCCGAACTCGAGGCGGCCCGCTTCGAGGAATCGGAGGCCGAGAAGACCATCGTGTTGCCGCGTCTGGACTACGGCGACTACGGGGTGGCCCCGTATGACGCGGTCACCGAGGTGATTCCCGCGATCAGGGACGTGCCGAGCCACATCGATGCACACCGGCAACTCCCGTACCCTGGTCGACGGCAGGTTCGTACCACCCGGGACGGATCGCGCCGGTTCGCGGATGCCGGACGGCCTCCCGGTTACCTCCGGGGCGGGCGAGTCGAACAAGAAGGAGTGAGGGTGAGCGACGACCACGCTACCGGTAAGTCCACGGTCGATGAGTCCGCATCGACGGACCCGGGTTCGGTGTCCACGGACGCCGACGGCACGTCGACGCAGTCCCCGCAGGCCGGCATCCCCGGCCGTTCCGCCTCGCCGCAGAAGTCCGCCGGCAGCCCGGCCGAGAACCGCTCCGGTGCCGGCCGGCCCCGCCGCGATCCCCACGTCGACACCGGCGTCATCCCGATCGGCTCGCCCCAGCTGCCTCCGCTGCGTATGCCGGGGTCCGCGCCGCGCACCCCGATGCGCGGGCCGAAGCTGATCCCCGGCGCGTCGGTCGCCGGTGGCCGCTACCGTCTGCTCGCCCCGCACGGCGGCGCGCGCGGTCTGCGTTTCTGGCAGGCGCAGGACGTCAAGCTCGACCGCGAGGTGGCGCTGACGTTCGTCGACGCCGAGCAGCGCGCCGGGGACGTGACCGGTCCCGACGGTCCGCAGGCCATCCTGTCGCGCACCCTGCGGCTGGGCCGGATCAACTCACCGGGGCTCGCCCGCGTGCTCGACGTGGTCCGCGGCAGCTCGGGCGGCATCGTCGTCGCCGAGTGGACGCCCGGTCGTTCGCTGCGCGAGATGTCCGGCACCGAGCCGTCCCCGCTCGGCGCGGCCCGCGCTGTGCAGGCTCTCGCGGCCGCGGCGGAGGCCGCGCACCGCAGCGGCGGCGCCCTCTCGATCGATCACCCCGACCGGATCCGCATCAGTGTCGCCGGCGACGCGGTGCTGGCCTTCCCCGCCACCTTCGCCGACGCGGACGTGACCTCCGACGTCCGGGGCCTCGGCGCGAGCCTCTACGGCCTGATCACCGCACGCTGGCCGCTGCCCGAGCAGGCCGCGCCCGGGGAGCAGCCCCCGGCGCACACCGGCGGCACGATCGGCGGGATGCGCCCGGCGGACCTGACCGCCGAGGGCATCGCGGTCGAGCCCCGCACGCTGCGGCCGGAGGTGCCGTTCGAGATCTCCGCGGTGGCGGTGCGTGCGCTCGCGGCCGACGGCGGAATCCGGACCGCGGCCACCGTGCAGCACATCCTCGGCCAGGCCTCGGTCGTGGACCAGAAGACCGACATGATCCCGGCGCTGCGGCTCGGCCAGCGCAGTGCCGGCGCCACCGACCATGCCCTCGCGGACCCGGAGGCTCTCGCCGAGGAGAAGAAGCGATCCGAGCGGATGCTGTTCGCGCTCGTCGGCCTCGGCATCACCACGGTGGTGCTCCTCGCCCTGATCGGCTGGTGGATCGCGAACCTGCTCGCCGGGGGCAGCTCCGACGAGCCGCTCACGAGCCAGGACTTCGGCCTCACCCCGACCTCCGAGGCGCCGTCGGAGCCGGTCGCCCAGGCGCCGGCCCCGGCCGCAGCGGCGGGACCGGTGGCAGTGTCGGCGGTGTCGGTGTTCTCCCCGCAGGGCACCCCGGATTCGCCGGCGACGGCGCGGTTGGCGATCGACGGTGATCCGTCGACGGAGTGGAGCACCGACGCCTACTTCCAGCCGTTTCCCGCCCTGAAGAACGGTGTGGGACTGATGGTGGCGCTCGCCGAGCCGGCCGCGCTCTCGTCGGTGTCGGTGACGTCGGACAGCCCGGGCACGAAGGTCGAGATCCGCAGCGCACCGTCGGACCAGGCCTCCCTGGACCAGACCCAGGTGATCGGCTCGGCGACGCTGCGGTCCGGCGTCACGGAGATCCCCGTCGAGGCCGAGGGCCGCACCTCCGATGTGCTGGTGTGGATCACGGGACTGAGCACGTCCGGTGGCGGCAACAAGAGCTCGATCGCCGAGGTGACGTTCACCGCCGCCGAGTAGCCCGGCGCACGCACCTCCGGTCGCCCACCTCGATCGGCTACCATCCGCGCGTGCGAATTTTGGGGGGGATCGCAGGAATTGCCGTGTCCGACGCCGAGTTACTGGCGGCGCACGCGGCGGGGGACCGACGCGCGTTCGCGCAACTGCTCGAACGGCACTACGACCATCTGTGGCAGGTGGCGCGCCGCACCAGCTATTCGCCCGAGGATGCCGCGGACGCCCTGCAGGAGGCGTTGCTGTCGGCGCATCGTACGGCGGGGAAATTCCGGAACACCGCGGCGGTCCGCAGCTGGCTGCACACCATCGTGGTGAACGCGTGCCTGGACCGCATCCGGCGCAACAAGGCGCGACCGACCGTCCCGCTGTACGACGACGGCACGGATGCCCGCGACGAACGGGATCGCATCGCGGAGCGGGAGATTGCGCTCGACATCGAGGCGGCGTTGTTCACCCTGCCACCGGAGCAGCGCGCCGCGGTCGTCGCGGTCGACGTGGAGGGCTGGCCGGTGAGCGAGGCGGCCCGGCGGCTCGGTGTTCCCGAGGGCACGATCAAGAGCCGCTGCGCGCGCGGGCGCCGTCGGCTCGCGGTGCTTCTCGGTGACCTGCGGGATACGGGGAACCGATCGTGATCGGCGGCCGTCTTATCCTGGTGAGGGCACCGGAAGGCGGGGAGGACAGCGGATGACCGAGGACGAGCTGCCGCAGCCGCCGTATTCTGCCGACCTGCTCGCCGACCTGCACGCCGGGGTCCTGGACGACGACCTCGCCGCCGGATTGTGGCCGGCGGTGCGGCGGGATCCGGACGCCATGGCGGTGATCGCCGCGCTCGACTCCGTCGGCCGCCGGCTCCGGGCCCTCGGTGCGGCCGAAGATGTTGAGAGCCCGCCGATCCCGCCGGAAGTGGCGGCCCGGATCGATGCGGCACTGGCCGCCGATGCCGCCGCGCGCCGCCGGCGACGGTGGCTGCTCGCCGCGGCCGGGACCGGGGCCGCGGCGGCGGTGGCGATCGGATTCGCCGTCACCGCCCACGGCGCGGGACGCCCCGATGCCGCGGCGCCGATGGCCGCGCCCGCCGCTGCTGCGCCGGCTTCTGCTGCGCCCGGTGCCGACGTGCTCGACCCGGCAACGTGGCGCGCGATGATCGGCACGTCCGACACCGGCCCGCTGTCGGATCACGCAGTGCTTCGAGAATGCCTCGAGGCCAACGGCATCGACGAATCCCGGCCACTGCTGGGGTCACGCACGATCCGGTTCGACGGCCGGGAGGCGGTCGCGCTGGTCCTGGGTGATGCCGCGTCGCCGCGGTTGACGGCACTGGTGGTGGGCACGGGATGCGGCGCTTCCGATCCGGCGACTCTGGTGATCCGTCAGATCGGCTGAGCCGCAGGGAGTTCAACCGTCCGCGGCGGGTAGCAACAGATCGAGGATCCGCTCCCGCAGGGCAGACGTGTCGTCCTCGGCCGCAACGATGCTCGCGAACAGCGCCGCACCCGCGGCGAGGACGAGCACGGCACGTGCGTCGAGGTCGGCGGGGGAGGAGCCGTCGCCGTGGGAGAACAGTGCCGTACTCGGGCCGCTGAAGGTGCGCCACAGGGTGTTCCGCAGATCGTCGTGATCGCGGAGTGCGGCGATGAGCCCGGGCAGGGCGGCGCGGACGTCGGGGCGGGCGAACAGGTCCGCGCTGCCCCTGACGACCCATTCGATCCAGCCGCGGCGGCCCGTCCCGTGCATCGGGGTCAGGTCCGGCGCGGAACCGAGAAGCGAGTCGAGCACGAGGTGCGCCTTCGACGGCCACCGCCGGGTGAGGGCCGCCCGGCTCACCCCGGCCCGGACCGCGATGCCGCGCAGGCTCAGGTGTTCCCAGCCGACCTCGAGCAGCATCGCGCGGGTCACGGCGAGGACCTCGGCGTCGATGCGCGGATCGCGGGGGCGGCCGGCGGGCGTGGGGGAGCGGTGGGATGCGGTCATCACCGGTAATTGTGGTGCACGGCACGGCGCGGCACTATAGTTGCAACACGTTACAGAACCACTGGCATCGAAAGTAGGGGCATGACCTCGTCGCGACCCGCCGTGTTCGAACCCGTTCGACTCGGACCGCTCACCCTGCGCAACCGCATCCTCAAGGCCGCGACGTTCGAGGGCGTCATGCCCGGCGGTCGTGTCACCGACGAACTCGTCGAGTTCCATGCCGAGGTCGCCCGCGGCGGCACCGCACTGACCACCGTCGCGTACTGCGCCGTCGCACCCGGCGGGCGCGTACACCGCAACACCGTCGTCCTCGACCGCGACACCGTGCCGGGCCTGCGCCGGCTCACCGACGCCGTGCACGCGGAGGGCGCGCTCGCCTCGGCGCAGATCGGGCACGCCGGACTCGTCGCCAACCAGATCTCCAACGGGACGAAGACCCTCGCCCCGTCCACCCGCATCAGCGCCCCCGCCATGGGCCTGGTGCGGGGCGCGAGTCTCGCGCAGCTCGATCAGGTCGTCACCGACTACGAGAACGCGACCCGCTGCGCCGTCGAGGCCGGATTCGACGCGCTCGAGGTGCACCTGGGGCACAACTATCTGCTCAGCTCGTTCCTCAGCCCGAATCTCAACAAGCGCAGCGACCGCTACGGCGGCAGTCTCGAGAAGCGAACCGCATTTCCCCGGCGCGTTCTCGAGGCGGTCCGCAGGGCGGCCGGCGACTCGGTCGCCGTCATCGTCAAGTTCAACATGACGGACGGCGTCCCGAAGGGCCTGTGGCTCGACGAGAGCCTGCCCATGGCGCGGCTGATCGAATCCGACGGCCACATCGACGCGATGGAACTCACCGGCGGCAGCTCCCTGCTCAACGGCATGTACTTCTTCCGCGGCGACGTCCCGCTGGCCGAGTTCGTCGCGTCCCAGCCCAGGCTCGTCGGGCTGGGACTGCGGTTCTACGGGCCGCGGCTCTTCCCGACCTACCCCTTCGAGGAGGCGTTCTTCCGCCCGATGGCTCGGCAGTTCCGGTCCGAGCTGCGCATCCCGCTCATCCTCCTCGGCGGCATCAACCGGATCGACACCATCGAGAACGCGCTCGACGAGGGATTCGAGTTCGTCGCGATGGGCCGGGCGCTGCTGCGAGACCCGTACCTCGTCAACAAGTTCCGGGACGAGCACGTGCGCGAAGGGCTGTGCATCCACTGCAACAAGTGCATGCCCACCATCTACACCGGAACCCGGTGCGTCGTGCGCGAATCCCTGCGCGACGTGGAGCACAGCGCCTGACGGTGCGCCGGACGCAGCTATCCTGCAACACCATGGACGGTGGGCGGTGACGAACGCGACGACCCCGCCCGTGCAGGTGCGGGTGCTGGGCGCCGTCGCCGCGCTCGTCGACGGGCAGCCCGTCGCCCTCGGCGGGCCCGTCCGTCGTGCGCTGCTCGCCCGTCTGGTGGCGGCACGCGGGCACCCGGTCTCCGCCGACCGGCTCGTCGAGGACCTGTGGGGCGGGGCACCGCCGGCCAAACCGGTGGCGGCGCTGCAGGCGCACATCTCCCACCTGCGCCGGGTGCTCGGTCCGGGCCGGGACCCGCTGCCACGCAGTGCCGCCGGGTACGCGCTGAACCTGCCTGTCGCCGCGGTGGACGCGTGGGCCTTCGAGGACGCCGTCACCCGCGCCGTCACCGCACCTCACGACCAGCTCCGGCACCTCGGGCAGGCCCTCGAGCGGTGGCGGGAACCGCTGTCCGACATCGATCGATACCCCTGGGCGGCAATCGAATCCGACCGGCTCGGGGAACTGCGCCGCACGGCGGTGGAACAGTACGCCGAGACCGCGCTCGAACTCGGTGCTCCCGTCGCGCCGCTCATCGCGTCGCTGAGCGACATCGTCGCGGCGGACCCCGGCCGCGAACGCGCCGTCGCACTCCTGGCGCGCGCCCGGTACCGCGCCGACGGCCCGGCCGACGCCCTCGCCGTCATCCGCCGCTCGCGGCAGTACCTGGCCACCGAACTGGGCCTCGACCCCGGTCCGGCACTGCAGGCCGTCGAGCACGAGATCCTCACCGGTACGGCCGGTCCTGCCCGGGAACGAGCGCCGGTCGCCGACCACGTCCGCCCCGCCGAACTCGGCGTCCTGCTGGACGAGGCCGGACGCGCCGCCCGCGGTGAGACGCGTCTGACGTGGCTGGCCGGGGAGCCCGGGGCGGGCAAGACCCATCTGACCACGCTGCTCGCCGTCGCCCTCGAGGGCGACGGCTGGCAGGTTGCCCGCGGCAACTGCCCCGAGGTGGACGGTGCGCCACCGGGGTGGCCCTGGATCGAGATCCTCGACGCCCTCGCCCACACCGACCCCGACGGCACGGCCACGATGACGTCCCGGCTGGCCGTGCCCGGCACCGGCCTCGACACGTTCGGGTTCGCCCGCGCCCTCGCCCGGCACCTCGGCCGCATCGCCGCCGACCGTCCGCTGCTGCTCGTCTTCGACGACATGCACCGCGCGGACGAACCGACCCTGCACCTGCTGCGCCTCACCCTCGCCGCCCTGCGAACCCGGCCGCTGCTCGCCGTCGCCACCTATCGGCCCACCGAGGCGGGGAGCGAACTCGCCGCCGTCCGTGCGGCGACGAACGCATGCCCCGGCCGGCAGATCCGCCTCGCCCCGCTGACCGACGACGGCATCGCCCGCCTCGTCCGCGAATGTGGCGTCGTCGCCCTGCCGCCCGAGGACATGGCGTTGCTCGTCGCCCGGACCGACCGTAATCCGTTGTTCGTCAGAGAATTTGCTCTGCTGATCGCCGACCAGGGCGTCCGGGCACTCCATCACGACGTGCCGGCCGGGATCGCCGACGTACTGCACCACCGCATCCACACGCTGCCCGAGGCCACCGTCGCCGTGCTGTCCGCGGCCGCCGTCTTCGAACTCGAGGGCGCCGACTCGGTGGCCGCCCTCGCCGCGGCCCGCCGCGCGCACGCCCTCGCGCGGGGCACCGCCGACGCCGGGCTGCGCTGCCGTGCACTCAACGCCCTCGGATTCGTCGCGTACGGCCCGGACCTCGTGGCGCAGCGGCGTGACATCGCCGCGGAACTCCTCACCGTCGCCGGCGACGCGGGGGACGCCGCGTATCAGGCGCAGGCACACTTCCAGTGGTTCCTCGCCGCCGCCGCAGACACCGAACTCGACGAGGCCCGTCGCCACGCCGAACTCGCCGTGCGGTACGCGGCCGGCCGGCAGCTCTCCCAGTTGCTCGGCGTGGTCGAACTGTTCCGCGCGCTGGTGCGCCTCCTCGCCGGCGACGAGGACGGCGCACGGCGCGGATACGACACCGTCGCAGCACAACTCGAGGCGGAGGGTACCGCGTCGGCCCGATGGATCGATACCGTCGGACGCATCGGTGTGGCGACAGCGCGCGACGACTTCGCTCCGCTCGTCGCCGAGTTGTCCGCACTCGAATCGGCACGGCCGCACAGTGTCCGGTTCCCGTTGGTCCTCGCCCTGCTCGACAGCGGAGAACACGAACGGGCGCGGCAGTTGTGGCGCGCCCAGCGGCCGTTCCGGCGCGACTACTACTGGCTGGCCATGACATGCCTGCGCGCCCGTGCCGCGGCCCGGCTCGCGGACACGGCGACGGCCCGGGACTGCCATGCGCAGTTGCTGCCGTTCAGCGGCCGCATCGCCGGCCTGGATTCCGGCTCGTTCCACGCCGGCCCCGTGGACGCTGCCCTCGCCGAGACCGCGGCGCTGCTCGGCGATGCGGACTCGGCACACCGATTCCGCGATGCGGCCGCGGCACTCACCGCGACGGTGTCGGCACAACTGCACGACCCGGCGTGGGCGGCGTGGCGTTGAGCCCGCTCCGTCGTGTCGCGGACAGGACGCACAACCCGATCGCCGCGAACGCGCAACCGCGTGGAATTTCGACGACCAGTCCGGTCACACCCGGCATCGCCGGAATCGGCAGCAGGAGAACGACACCGCCCGCCGCCATGAGGGCGCCGATCCACACCGGTACCGCGCGCGAACGGATCAGCGCGATGCCGAACAGGATCATGCTGCCCATGAAGACGAGTCCGCTGACGGTCTGCAGGATCACATAGGGCTCGTAGACGAGGAGGGTGTCCGACCCGGAGATCGCCCCCACCGTCGCCGGATCACGCGAGAACGGCACGGAGACGAACGCTTCGATCACCAGGTGCGAGAACGCCACCAGCACCGAGGACAGGAAGGATGTGACGTAGGCGACGAGCCCGAGCATTCCGGTTCCGGAGGAGACCCAGGCGTACAGCGCGGGCACACCGAGCATCAGCAGCAGCGTTCCCGACAGCAGGAGGACGTGGGGGAGCGGATTGATCGGAGCGGACAGCGCCGGCACCGAATGCGCGGCGCCGTCGACGACGGGATGCAGGAGGCCGCCGGCGAGGTTCAACGGGAACGCGGCGACGACGGACACGGCGCCGAGGCGGTACAGCAGTGCGGGAGTTACGGTCATACCGTCAGCGTGACGATTCGCCCTTGCCGTTCCCTTGCCGTCCGCTTGCCGTCCGGGTGGGGCAGGGTACGCCTCCGTGTGGCGTGACGCACGGCACTCGAGGAACAACACCCCTTACCCTGTTGTTGACCCATGTTGTGGACCACTGACGTCTTGTGGACCACCGACGTCCCGGTCACGGGCCTCCAGGCTCGACCGTCCCGTATCGAAGTACCAGCAGACAGAAGCACCAGCAGACACCGGAAGGCTCGCATGACCACTGAATCCACGATCCACGACCTGATCATCGTCGGTTCGGGCCCGGCCGGATACACCGCCGGGATCTACGCCGCCCGCGCCGAGCTGTCCCCGCTGCTGTTCGAGGGAACCCAGTTCGGCGGTGCCCTGATGACCACCACCGAGGTCGAGAACTTCCCCGGCTTCCGCGAGGGCATCATGGGACCGGACCTGATGGACCAGATGCGCGAGCAGGCCCTGCGCTTCGGCGCCGACATCCGCACCGAGGACGTCGACGAACTCGACCTGACCGGCCCGGTCAAGAAGGTCGTCGCCAACGGACAGACCTACCACGCCCGCGCCGTCATCCTCGCGATGGGCGCCGCCGCGCGCTACCTCGGCATCCCCGGCGAGGAGCAGCTCCTCGGCCGCGGCGTGTCCGCCTGCGCCACCTGCGACGGCTTCTTCTTCCGCGACCAGGACATCGCCGTCGTCGGCGGCGGCGACTCCGCCATGGAGGAAGCCACCTTCCTGACCCGCTTCGCCCGCAGCGTCACCCTCATCCACCGCCGCGAGGAATTCCGCGCCTCGAAGATCATGCTCGACCGCGCCCGCGCGAACGAGAAGATCCGCATCGTCACGAACGCCAAGCCCGTCGAGGTGCTCGGCGACACCGCCGTCACCGGCCTGGTTCTCGAGGACACCGTCACCGGCGAGCGCAGCACCGTCCCGGTGACCGGCATGTTCGTCGCGATCGGCCACGACCCGCGCAGCGAACTCGTCCGCGGCCAGATCGACCTCGACGACGCCGGCTACGTCCAGGTGCAGACCCCGACCACCGCCACCAACCTGCCGGGCGTCTTCGCCGCCGGCGACCTCGTCGACCACCTCTACCGCCAGGCCATCACCGCCGCCGGCACCGGCTGCTCCGCCTCGCTCGACGCCGAACGCTGGCTCGCCGAGCAGGAAGACCGCCACCCGATCACCGTCAACGCCGGATACTGACCCCTTCCACACCCATCGAGTAGGAGCCATCGTGGCCGAGAAGAACACCGTCACCATCTCCGACGCCTCGTTCGTCGAGGACGTCCTGCAGTCCGACAAGCCGGTACTGGTCGATTTCTGGGCGACCTGGTGCGGCCCGTGCAAGATGGTGGCTCCCGTTCTCGAGGAGATCGCCGGGGAGCACTCCGAGAAGCTCAAGATCGCCAAGCTCGACATCGACGCCAACCCCGCCGCGGCGCGCGACTACAAGGTCATGTCGATCCCGACGATGATCCTGTTCTCCGGTGGCAAGCCGGTGAAGACGATCGTCGGTGCAAAGGGCAAGGCGGCTCTCCTCCGCGACCTCGCCGACGTGCTCTGAGTCACCGTTTCCTCGTCGACACGGATGCGCCCGGATTATTCGTGATCCGGGCGCATCTGCGACAATCGAACGATGGTCTGGTGTCACACCGGGCACAGCAGGTCAGCAGCACGGAAAGGGCCGAGACATGCACCGACTGCGCTACGGCGACCATGGCCCTGCCGTCGCCGAAATCCGGAGCACCCTCACCGGCCTCGGATTTCTGCACGGCGAGTCCGACGTCTCCGCCGGCGACAGCTGGGTGGGCTCCGATGCGGTGTTCGACCGTGAGCTCGACAGCGCGGTGCGTGCGTTCCAGCAGCAGCGCGGTCTGCTCGTCGACGGCATCGTCGGTCCCGCCACATACCGGTCGCTGAAGGAAGCCTCGTATCGGCTCGGCGCCCGCACCCTCATCTATCAGCTCTCCGCACCGCTCTACGGCGACGACGTCGCGACGTTGCAGCGGCGCCTGCAGGATCTCGGGTTCTACGTGGACCGGGTCGACGGCTACTTCGGGCCCCGCACCCACGAGGCCCTGAGCTCCTTCCAGCGGGAGATCGGCCTCGCACCCGACGGCATCTGCGGCGCGGAGACCCTCCGGTCGCTGGAACTGCTCGGCACCCGGGTCACCGGCGGATCGCCGCACGCCATCAGCGAGGAGGAGATCGTCCGCCGGTCCGGTCCGCACCTGAGCGGCAAGCGCATCGTCATCGATCCCGGCCTCGGTGGCCGCGACCACGGCATCATCGTGCGCAGCCCGCACGGCGACATCTCCGAGGCCGACATCCTGTGGGACCTCGCGCGTCGCCTCGAGGGCCGCATGGCCGCGACGGGAATGGAGACCTTCCTCTCCCGGCCGTACCACGCGAATCCGTCGAACATCGAGCGGGCCGGCACCTCCAACGCGTTCGGCGCGGACCTGATGATCTCCCTGCGCTGCGACAGCAGCCCCAATCCGGCCGCGAGCGGCATCGCGAGCTTCCACTACGGCAACGCGCACGGCTCCGAGTCGATGATCGGTCAGGTGCTCACCGGATTCATCCAGCGCGAGGTGACGGCCCGCACGCCGCTGCGGGACTGCCGCAGCCACGGTCGCACCTGGGACCTGCTCCGCCTGACGAACATGCCGACCGTGCAGATCGATCTCGGCTACCTCACGAACACGCAGGACGCTGTGGTCCTCGGCAACCCGCGTTCGCGCGACATCATTGCCGAAGCCATCCTCATCTCGGTCAAGCGGCTGTACCTGCTCGGTCAGGACGATCAGCCCACCGGCACCTACACCTTCGCCGAACTGCTCGCCGAGGAACTGTCGATCACCGAGACCCGCTGAGCGGTTCGCTCAGCGGGCCGCCCCCACGGGGGTACGTCCCGACATGCCCGCGACGGTGAGCGCGGCCTCCTCGAGCAGCCGATCCAGGGCCGCCTCGACCCCCACCTTCCATTCGTGGTCGCGATCGAGTTCGAGCCGCAACCTCGGGAAGCGGTGATGGGGAGCGACGACCTCGAAACCCATGTCCTCGAGGAAGCCGGCCTCGACCATGCACTCGGCGGGGGAGCAGTCCCGTGCGGCCGTTGCCCCGGGGACGTCACTCTCGTCCTCGCCGGCAGTCCGATATCCGAACGCCTCGATCGCGCGCACGTTGCGGCGGACCAGATCGGAGATCACCGCGCGGATCAGTGCCGCACCGAGATCGCTGCCCTCCGCGAGCGGCTCGATCCGGACGGTGGTCAGCAGGATGGCATCCGCGCTCACCGGGGACGTCGGGAACAGCTGAGCGCGCGGCACCATGTTCGGCGGGGCGTAGAACGCGCTACCGGCGGGCTTGTCGTCGAGCGTGGCGACCTGGGCACAGGAACCCCACTGGAGCATGACCATCGACAGCCATGCCTCCTTCTCGAACTCCGGATCGTAGAACCCGCCCGCGTCGTGTACCGCCGCGGGGTCCATCTCCCAGAACACACAGCGCCGGGCGTGTGCCGACAGCTGATCCATTCCGCCCAGGGTGAGTGTTGTGACTCGAGTCGACACTGGGTTACTCAGCCTCCAAGTCCGTATCCTCGACTGTCGTCCTGACGTGCCGAGGCGTCAAGAGGGGTTGGCCTGAGATTCCATCATCGCCACGATCCGCTCGAGGTCGTCGACCGAGCCGAACTCCACGACGATCTTGCCCTTGCGCTTCCCCAGGCTGACCGTGACGCGGGTGTCGAAGGAATTGGACAGGCGCTCCGCGACGTCCTGGAGGCCGGGCATCTGGATGGGCTTGCGGCGCTGCTGCGGTGCGGCGTCCTTCCCGTCGCCGCGGTTCGCCAGCATGACCGCCTCCTCGGTGGCCCGCACGGAGAGGCCCTCGGCGACGATGCGCGCGGCGAGCACCTCCTGGGCGTCGGGTCCGGCCTCGAGCGACAGCAGCGCGCGAGCGTGCCCCGCGGAGAGCACACCCGCCGCGACCCGCCGCTGGACGGGGATCGGCAGCTTGAGCAGACGGATCATGTTGGTGACCACCGGCCGGGATCGGCCGATGCGGGCCGCCAGTTCCTCATGGGTGACGCCGAACTCCTCGAGCAACTGCTGATACGCCGCCGCTTCCTCGAGCGGGTTGAGCTGGACCCGGTGGATGTTCTCCAGCAGCGCATCACGCAGGAGGGACTGGTCGTCGGTCTCACGGACGATCGCCGGGATCGTGGCGAGACCGGCCTCCTGGCCGGCACGCCACCGGCGCTCGCCCATGACGAGCTGGTACCGCTCTCCGTCGAGCCTGCGAACGACGATGGGCTGCATGAGCCCGAACTCACGGATGGAGTGGACGAGTTCGGCGAGCGCCTCCTCGTCGAAGACCTGCCGTGGCTGGCGCGGGTTCGGCTCGATCTTGTCCGCCTCGATCTCGAGGTAGACCGCTCCGGCGGGGGAGGGGAGGGTCGCGTCCGCCGGCGCCGGGGCGCCGTTGCCCGCGGCCTTCTCGCTCGGGGGAGTCGCCTGTTCGGTGGCGGTGGCTTTGTTCGACGTGGTCCTCGGAGCCGCGTTCTTGCGGTTGTCGCCGATGATCACGTCGGCCGCGGCGTTGCCGAGGCCGGGGGCGGCCGCCGGGCCGGTCGGAATCAGCGATGCCAGACCCCGCCCCAACCCGCCTTTGCGTGTCGCGCTCATTCGTTCCCCTGCTTCTCGTTCCGGTACCCGCGTGCCGCCAGTTCGCGTCCCGCGTCGAGGTAGCTCATCGCACCGCGCGAACCTGGATCGTAGTCGAGAACGGTCATCCCGTAACCGGGAGCTTCCGAGACCTTCACGCTGCGGGGGATGACGGACCGCAGCACCGCGCTGCCGAAGTGGGCGCGAACCTCCTCCGCGACCTGATCGGCGAGCTTGGTGCGGGCGTCGTACATGGTGAGCAGCACGGTCGAGACGTGCAGTTCGGGATTGAGGTGCGACTGGACGAGTTCGATGTTGCGCAGCAACTGGCCGACGCCCTCCAGCGCGTAGTACTCGCATTGGATGGGGATGAGCACCTCCTTCGCCGCCACGAGCGCGTTGACGGTGAGGAGACCCAGCGACGGCGGGCAGTCGATGATGACGTAGTCGAAGTCCTCATCGCCGAGCGCGGCGGGAGAGAGAGCGTTCTTGAGACGGTTCTCCCGCGCAACCATCGAGACGAGTTCGATCTCGGCGCCGGCGAGGTCGATGGTGGCCGGGATACAGAACAGGCGCTCGCTGTGCGGGCTCTGCTGGATGGCTTCGGCGGCCTTCACCTCCCCGAGGAGTACCTCGTAGCTCGACGGGACACCGGAGTGGTGCGGCACTCCGAGGGCGGTGCTGGCATTGCCCTGGGGATCGAGATCGACGACGAGGACGGTCAACCCCTGAACGGCGAGGGCCGACGCCAGGTTCACCGTGGACGTGGTCTTGCCGACGCCGCCCTTCTGGTTCGCGATCGTGATGATGCGGCGGTGGGTCGGCTTGGGGAGTGCGTTCACGGAACTCGGGTGGAGTACCTGGCTGGCTCGGTGCGCGGCGGCGCCGATCGGTGTGTCCAACGGCGAGAGCCCCCCGTACGGAATCGGAGAGAACTCGTCCTCGACGGACTCGGACGCGGCTCCCGTCGGCCTCTGCGCCTCGGTTTCACGTGAAACAGCGGATTCAGATCCACCCGACATTGACCGCTCCTTTGTTGTCGACACACCCGGTTGGCACGGTACATCCCCCTCGCGAATCCACGCCGGTGGTCCACGACCGACCACCCCGGCCGGCCACCGTTTCGGTCCCGCGACCGGGCGGAGTGAGCCGAGGCGTAGTGGCTGATGCGTGAACCCGGAAAGCGGGTTGCGCCGGCGCAGGTTAGCGACCCTGCCGGCCCACTCCGTTTCCTCGTTTCGACCAGTATCCCATCCACCTTCGGGAGGAGTGCGACGACGTCGCCGACGAAGAGGATGTTTCACGTGAAACCTGACGTTTCACGTGAAACAGAGAACCCCCGCCGGTGTCGTTTCACGTGAAACAACGCCGGACGGAGACGCCGGACCGGGCGTCACCCGGGCGGACGGGAGATCACCTGTCACAGTGACGAAATGTCATCGGGTGGATGGAAGGGCGGTTGACGCGAAAGATCCGCGCTCCCGGACGAATTCCGTCATTGATCCCAACGGCCAAGGTAGGCAACAACTTCGGACGAAACCGGGATCAAAGGAACGACAGACGGCGGACTTCCGCGCGGTCGCGGCGGTGCAGAACCGGAGTTCGCTGTCGAGGAGGGGATTTCCGGGCGCGGCGCACGAGGAGAGGGGCGGGCGATGCAGGGGCCGACAGGATGCGGCCTTCCGCGTCACGCCATCGGGACGCGGGGGCCGGATCGCACGGGTTGCAGCGAAAACAGTGGCATTTGCTCGAGAGGACCGTTCAGCTCGAGAGTCTCGAGTCGCGCACATCTCGAGTCGGCGCACTCGAGGCGGTGGGTCGCTCGAGTGGGGGAGGGGAGTGGTTTCACGTGAAACCTGATCAGCGCTTCTTGCGTCGTCGCGCCGGCCGCGGCATTCGCTCCGCCTTCACGACGAGGGTGGGGGTCTCGAGCAGACCCACACCGCACTCGAGGACCTCGAGATTGCCCGCACCGAGACGAGCGAGTTCGTCGCGATCGCGTTCGATCTCCTCCGCCGCGCTGGAGCCCTTGAGCGCCAGCATCCGTCCGCCCTCGTGTACGAGCGGCAGCGACCACTTGGCGAGCTTCGCCAGCGGCGCCACCGCACGCGAGGTGACGACGTCGGATCCGCCGGCTTCCTTCACGACGCCGGGCTGCTCCGCACGGCCGCGGATGACGAGCACGTTGGTCAGGCCGTGCGTTTCGACGAACTCGGCCAGATACACCGACCGTCGCAGCAGGGGTTCGACGAGGGTCACGTGCAGATCGGGGCGGGCGATCGCCAGCGGGATACCCGGAAGCCCGGCGCCGCTGCCCACATCGACGACACGTTCGCCTTCGTCGATCAGTTCACCGAGCACAGCACAGTTGAGCAGGTGGCGGTCCCACAGGCGGGGGACCTCGCGCGGCCCGATGAGTCCGCGCTCCACACCGTCGGTAGCGAGGGAGTCCCGGTACTGCTCGGCAAGACCGAGTCGCTCACCGAAGACGCGAACGGCGATCTCGTGGATGCGCGTCTCGTCCTGTTCCACGTGAAACATCCTCTCCCGACGACACTGGCCTCGAAGAAAGGAGGGATCCCGACGCACCCGCCGAGATCCCTCCCACTCACTGCTGTCCGGTCGATACTGCTGGCCGGTCAGTTCTTGACGACGACGACCCGGCGCTGCGGCTCGGCGCCCTCGCTCTCGCTGGACACACCCTCGATCTTGGCCACGGCGTCGTGGACGATCTTGCGCTCGAAGGGCGTCATCGGGGTCAGCTCCTCGCGCTCCCCGGTCTCGAGTACACGCTTCGCGGCGGCCGTGCCGAGCTGGCTGAGCTCTGCGCGCTTACCCGCCCGCCACCCCGCGACGTCGAGCATCAGCTTGCTGCGCTCGCCGGTGACCTGCTGCACCGCGAGGCGGGTGAGCTCCTGCAGGGCATCGAGCACCTCGCCGTCGCGGCCGACGAGCTTGGACAGGTCCTTGCCGCCGTCGATGCTCACGACCGCACGGTCACCCTCCACGTCGAGATCGATGTCGCCGTCGAAGTCCAGGACGTCGAGCAGCTGCTCGAGGTAGTCACCGGCGATTTCGCCCTCCTCGATCAGGAGATCGTCCTCGGAGTCGGAATCCGCATCGAGATCCGGCGTCTCGGTGGTCACGTCGGCATCCTCCTGTGCCTTGTCCAGGTCACTGGCCATGATTCGCTCTCTCTTCTTCGGTCAGCGCCGCTTGCGCTTGGAGTTCTTCGAGCCGCTGGGGCGTTTCGATCCGGCGACGTTCTTCGGGCCTCCGGCCGGCGGGGCGGACGGCTTGGCACCGCCGGAGGTGTCGTCCGCGGCCGGCTTCTCCAGCGAGATCTCCGAAGCCTCGGCGGCGCCGGCGGCAGCGTCCTCCCCGGTGGTGGACGGAGCCTTCTTCTTCGCGGCCCGATCGGGGCGGGCACCGGGCCTGGGGGCGTTGTCGCTGCGGCGTGCGATCGCGGCCTGCTTCTTGGCCTCTTCCTCCTGGTCGATCTTGCGGAAGACGATGTGCTGCTGGGCGTAGGTCCAGATGTTGTTGCTCACCCAGTACAGGAGGATGGCGATCGGCAGGAACGGGCCGCCGACGATGACGCCGAGCGGGAACACCCACAGCGCCAGCTTGTTCATGATCGCGGCCTGCGGATTCGCCGCAGCCTGCGCGCTCTGCCGCGCGACGGACGCGCGGGAGTTGAAGTGGGTCGCGATGCCCGCGACGATCATCAGCGGAATCGCCACGAGCGCGATGTCGAGGCGGGAGGGGATGCCGCCGAACGGCTCGAACGCCACCAGCGACGCCTCGGGCTGGGTGATCCACGCCGAGATCGGCGCGCCGAACAGGCGCGCACTGAGGAAGGACTGCACGTCCTCCGGGCTGAACGCATAGTTGCCGAGCTGGGCGTTCTCCTCCGGCGACAGGCCGAGCTGACCGAATCCTTCCCCGGTGCGGTTGAACGAGCGCAGCACGTGGAACAGACCGATGAACACCGGCGCCTGCAACAGCACCGGGAGGCAACCCATCAACGGGTTGAAGCCGTGTTCCTTCTGCAGCTTCTGGAGTTCGACGGCCTGCCGCTGCCGGTCGTTGGAGTACTTCTTCTGCAGCGCCTTGATCTGCGGTTGCAGTTCCTGCATCTGCCGCGTCGTCCGGACCTGCTTGACGAACGGCTTGTACAGGATCGCGCGCAGCGTGAAGACGAGGAACACCACGGACAGCGCCCACGTCGCGCCGTCGTCGGGCTCCAGTCCCGGCAGGGCCGTGAAGGCGTTGTGCCAGACCCAGAGGATCCAGGACACGGGATAGTAGATGAAGTCGAGCACGGCTCTATGTACTCCTCAGGTCGTCCAAGGTCGCCACCCAGCGGCGTCGGTCCGAAGTCTTCAGTGCCGGTCAGGGACCCCGGTCGACCGATCGATGCCGCCGCTCGGGCACCGGATCCCAACCCCCAGGGTGCCAGGGCGCACATTTGAGCAGGCGGACGACCGTCAGCACGGAGCCGACCACGAACCCCCGGGTACGCAACGCCTCGACGGCGTATTCGCTGCAGGTAGGGGTGAAACGGCAGGTCGGCATGCGTGTCGGAGACACGTACGTGCGGTAGAGCTCGATGCAGAAGATCAACATCCGGGCCGGCGCGGAGCGCACCGACCGCAGCACGCCGCCCGCGTTCATCCCGGCCGCCGCGCCGTCGCGACCAGGCCCAGTCGGGCGAGGCCGGAGCGAACCTGCCGGTCGAGTTCCTGCGAGGAGGCCGAGGCGGCACCCGGAAGCGCCCGGACGACGACGTCTGCGCCGGCGGGAACCTCGTCGACGAGAGTCGCACAGATATGACGAAGCCGGCGTGCGACTCGATGTCGAATCACCGCCGGCCCGACAGCCTTGCTCACGACGAATCCGAACCGCGGACCGCCGAAACTCACCACCAGCTCGGCCTGCTCCCGCTCGATCGCGTGAACGACCAGATCTCGCCGTCCCTGCCGGCGGCCACGACGAACGGTCTCGGAGAAGTCCGCGCGGCGCCGCAGGCGATACGGCTCAGGTAGCACCCCGAGCTCCCGGAATCGGGGATCAGGCGGTGAGCGAAGTGCGGCCCTTGCGGCGACGCGCCGACACAATCGCGCGACCCGCACGGGTCCGCATCCGGAGACGGAAGCCGTGAACGCGCGCGCGGCGTCGGTTGTTCGGCTGGAACGTCCGCTTGCCCTTGGCCACGGTCAACACTCCTCGAAGTTCTATGACGCCGGTCGGCGTCCTCGGTCCAACGTGTACGGAAATCGCATGACACGTGCCGTACGCGAAAAATACTGCGTGGCAGCACGGATCCGTCACTGCTGTATGAGTGACTGTTCGAGGCTACTCGGCGGCAAGCACGAAATCAAACCGCGCCGGCTCGGCACACGCAAGACGACACGCCGCACACCCATTTTCCCGTGCGTCACGTTCGCAACACGAAGTCGTGTGACTCCGTTCACATTCCGGTACGCTCCCGTTCATGGTTTCGCCGGGGTTGTTCCTCGTCGCCCACCACCGCGGTGAGCGGGGCCACTCGCTTCCGCCGCGCGGGCACCGGCGCTGCGCCCGGCCGCCGGTCTGCGCGCGGGCCGGCACCCGCAGTCGCTAGCCCGGGCCGCGCGCGCCGGGCTTCTCGAGACATGTCACACTGGGCACTTCGTGTCCGAGCCGGACCTCGCGTCTCGTCCTCGGTGTGCCCCGCTCTCTACAACTCCCAATCCACATCCCACAGGCCGCCACCCTGTGGTTGTCCACATCTGTGGATAATCGTGTGGAATTCGGATCGAGAGAACTGGGGAGGACGCGACGTGAACGACGAGCCGAACGCGCTGGCCGACGTGTGGCCGGACGTCGTCGCGGAGCTGACCGCCGACGGCGAAGGCCTCAGCAAGGGCCAGAAGGCGTGGCTCGCCCTGGTCAGGCCGATCACCCTGGCGCAGGGTTTCGCCCTCCTGTCGGTTCCGTCCTCGTTCGCGCAGGAGGCCATCGAGCGGGATCTGCGCGAGCCGATCCTCCGCGCGCTCCACCGCACCCTCGGGCATCGCGTCGAAGGACTCGGGGTGCGCATCGAGCCCTCCGCGGCCGTCGACGATCCGGCCGAGGACCCCTACGCCGTGCCCCGGGACACGCTGCCCCTCGAGGGCCTGCCGCCGGACCCCCGCGCGCCCGAGCCCCACGCGTTCGATACGCGGCCGATTCCCACCGGACCGCGCGAGACCGGCCCCCGCGACATGGTGCATCCGTTCCGGCGGCGCCGCCCCTCCTCCCTCGACCACGGCATGCTCGAGGTCGACACGGGCGAACTCGAGGAGGTCGACGACGACCGGGAGGCCATGACCGCGGTCCGGGAGTCGTGGCCGTCCTACTTCACCCAGCCGCCGCCGCCCGCCGCCGCGGCACCGACCGGCAGCAGCAGCCTCAACGCGAAGTACACGTTCGACACGTTCGTCATCGGAGCGTCGAACCGGTTCGCCCACGCGGCCGCGGTGGCGATCGCCGAGGCGCCCGCCCGCGCGTACAACCCGCTGTTCATCTGGGGTGCCTCCGGCCTGGGCAAGACGCACCTGCTGCATGCTGCCGGGCACTATGCGCAGCGCCTGTTCCCGGGGATGCGGGTCAAGTACGTCTCCACCGAGGAGTTCACGAACGACTTCATCAACAGCCTCCGCGACGACCGCAAGGTGGCGTTCAAGCGCAGGTACCGCGAGACGGACATCCTCCTCGTCGACGACATCCAGTTCATCGAGGGCAAGGAAGGTATCCAGGAGGAGTTCTTCCACACCTTCAACACCCTGCACAACGCGAACAAGCAGATCGTGGTGTCGTCCGACCGTCCCCCGAAGCAGCTCGCGACGCTCGAGGAGCGCCTGCGGACCCGGTTCGAGTGGGGCCTGATCACCGACGTCCAGCCGCCCGAACTCGAGACCCGCATCGCGATCCTCAGCAAGAAGGCACGCATGGACCGGCTGGACGTGCCCCACGACGTCCTCGAGTTGATCGCCAGCAGGATCGAACGCAACATCCGCGAACTCGAGGGTGCGCTGATCCGGGTGACGGCCTTCGCGTCCCTCAACCGGCAACCACTGGACCTGACGCTGGCGGAAGTGGTGCTGCGGGACCTCATCCCCGACTCGACGGCTCTCGAGATCAACTCGGCCACCATCATGGCGGTGACCGCCGAGTACTTCGGCATCTCGATCGACGACCTGTGCGGGCCCGGCAAGGCGCGGCCGCTGGCCCAGGCGCGACAGATCGCGATGTATCTGTGCCGCGAGCTCACCGACCTCTCGCTGCCCAAGATCGGGCAGACCTTCGGCCGGGACCACACGACGGTCATGTACGCGGACAAGAAGATTCGCAAGGAGATGACCGAGCGGCGGAAGGTCTACGACCAGGTGCAGGAGCTGACCGCGCGCATCAAGCAGCGCTCCAAGCGCTGAGCCGTACCGCCCTGCGGCAGGGGCCCGGACGATCGCGTCCGGGCCCTTCGTCGTATCCGGAGACGGGCCGGCGGTGGGCGGTGGGTGTGATTCTCGAGACGGATGGGCAGTGACTCACACTTGTGGACAACCGTGTGTACAACGTGGGATCTTTGTGGACGGACGGTGTACCGATGTTGAACACTCTCGAGATGTCCACATCTGTCCTCGAGAATTCCTCGAGTTCATCCTCGAGAGCGCGGGGCTCGAGAAGCCCGCCCCACCAGCGTAGACGGTCGTTCGTCCACAGATTCCACAACCCCTATTACTACTTCTGTGTTTTCTCTCGAAGACTCCTCTTTCAAAACAGGCTTGTGGAGGACTCGAGTGCACAGGGTCTCGAGAGCCGCGTTCCCCTCGAGCCTCCGGCTTTCCAAGTGCTCCACGAGCGCATACCGTGGAGCGACGTCCCCACTGCCGACCTCGGTGTCGGGGTCCTGTGCCAGACTTCGTTGAATCGATCGACAGCCATCAGAGCGAAAGGATCCGCCGGGCGATGGAGCTTGGAAGCATGAAGTTTCGTGTCGCTCGCGAGGACTTCGCCGACTCCGTCGCGTGGGTTGCGCGCAGTCTTCCGTCGCGGCCGCCGGTGCCGGTGCTCGGCGGCGTCCTCCTCGGCGCGGACGAGCAGGGACTGACCGTCTCCGGATTCGACTACGAGGTCTCCGCGCAGGTCCATGTCTCCGCAGAGGTCATCACCCCCGGGCAGGTACTCGTGTCGGGCCGCCTGCTCGCCGACATCACCCGCGCGCTGCCCAACAAGCCCGTCGACGTGGTGCTCGACGGAACGCGGGTGCTCATCAACTGCGGTAGCGCGAAGTTCTCCCTGCCGACCATGCCGGTCGAGGACTACCCGCAGCTGCCCGAGTTGCCGCAACAGACCGGTTCGCTGCCCGTGGAGGTGTTCGCCGAGGCGATCAGCCAGGTCGCAGTCGCGGCCGGCAAGGACGACACCCTGCCGATGCTGACCGGTATCCGTGTGGAGATCGACGGCACCCACATGGTGCTCGCGGCCACCGACCGGTTCCGCCTCGCGGTCCGCAAGATCGAGTGGATGCCCACCGCCGACGCCGCGACCGCCGCGGTCCTCGTGCCGGCCAAGACTCTCTCCGAGTCGGCGAAAACCGTTGGTGGATCTTCTAATTCGCCCGTCCAGCTCGCGCTGGGCGCCGGTTCGTCGGTCGGTGCCGAGGGCCTGCTCGGCATCGTCGCGGACGGCCGGCGCACCACCACACGCCTCCTCGACGCCGAATTCCCCAAGTTCCGCCAGTTGCTGCCGACCGAGCACACCGCGATGGCGACCGTCGACATCGCGCCACTCGTGGACGCGATCAAGCGCGTCGCGCTCGTCGCCGAGCGCGGGGCACAGGTGCGGCTCGAGTTCACCGAAGGCGGGCTGCTGTTGTCGGCCGGTGGCGACGACGCCGGGCGCGCGGAGGAGTCCCTCGCCGCGGAGTTCCAGGGCGAGCCGCTGATCATCGCGTTCAACCCCGGGTACCTGCTCGACGGCCTCGGCTCGCTGCACAGCGAGAAGGTGTCGTTCGGCTTCACGACGCCGAGCCGTCCCGCGGTGCTGCGACCGGCGCTCGAGGACGCGCCCGAGCCCGACGCCTCCGGTACGTTCGCCGCCCCGGACAGCGACTACACCTATCTGCTGATGCCGGTGCGCCTGCCGGGCTGACCCGGGGGCAGGAAACGGTCGGGGCCCGTGTACGTTCGCACCTTCTCGTTGCGCGACTTCCGTTCCTGGGAAGCCGTTTCGCTGAATCTGGCACCGGGGCCGACGGTGTTCCTCGGTCGCAACGGGCACGGCAAGACCAATCTGCTCGAGGCGCTCGGCTACCTGTCGACGCTGACCTCGCACCGGGTGTCCGGCGATGCCCCGCTGTTCCGGAGCGGGACGTCGCGCGCCCAGGTGGGTGCGGTCGTCGTCAACGGCGGCCGGGAACTGGGGATCGACGTCGAACTCAACGAGGGCCGGCCCAACCGGGGCCGGATCAACCAGTCCCCGACCCGGCGGCCGCGCGAGATCCTCGGCATCCTGCGGACGGTGTTGTTCGCGCCGGAGGACCTGTCGCTGGTGCGGGGTGACCCGGGTGACCGGCGCCGGTTCCTCGACGAGCTGCTCGCGACCCGCATCCCGCGGATGAGCGGGGTCCGCGCCGACTACGACAAGGTGCTGCGACAGCGCTCGGCCCTGCTGAAGACGGCCGGGGGCGCGCTGCGCCGCGGCAGCCGGTCCGGCGACGGGGCGAGCGCACTGGCGACGCTCGACGTGTGGGACGGCCATCTCGCGGCGCACGGGTCCGAGTTGCTCGCGGCCCGCGTCGCGCTGCTGCACGAGCTCGCCCCGCACGTCGCCGAGGCGTACCGCTCGATCGCCCCCGAGTCACGGCCGGCGCTGCTCCGTTACCGCACCACGGTGGGCGAGGTGCTGCCGCCGGAGTTCGCCGACCCGGCCCGCGCGCCGCGATCCGACGACCGTGAGGTGATCGAGGCCGCGTTCCTGACCCGGCTGGCGCAGGCGCGGACGAAGGAGATCGAGCGGGGCGTGTGCCTGGTGGGCCCCCACCGCGACGAGCTCGATCTGATCCTGGGTGATCAGCCGGCCAAGGGCTTCGCCAGCCACGGGGAGTCCTGGTCGTTCGCGCTGGCGCTGCGCCTGGGCGCCTTCTCGCTCCTGCGGGCCGACGGCACCGATCCGGTCCTCATGCTGGACGATGTGTTCGCCGAGCTGGATCGGCGTCGCCGCACCGCGCTCGCCGCCGTCGCGGCCTCGGCCGAGCAGGTACTCATCACCGCCGCGGTCCCCGAGGACGTGCCGGCGGAGCTGGCCGCGGTCCGGTTCGGGGTGCGGGCCGAGGACACCGATCGGGGACGGCTCTCGATGCTGACCCGGCTCGACGGCGGCGATCCCTCACAGCCGGATCTGGACGGAACCGTGGACGGAGCACTGCGATGAGCACCGAGAACCCGGGCGAACAACCACCCGAGCCGCCGCTGCGCGGGATCGACCTGGCCCGTCGTGCGCTGGAGGAGGCCCGTGCGGCCGCGAAGGCGAGCGGGAAGTCGGTGGGGCAGGGACGCGCGTCGCGCGGGGCGCTGCGGCCACGGCGCCGCCGTCGCGGCTGGTCGGGCCCGGGCCCCGACGAGCGGGACCCGCAGCCGCTCGGCGCGCTGGCGAACTCGCTGGCCAAGCAGCGGGGATGGTCGGGGCGCGTGTCGGAGGGCACGGTGCTGGGCAGTTGGGCGCGCGTGGTCGGCGACGATATCGCCTCGCACGCGTCGCCGACGACGCTGCGCGACGGGGTGCTGCACGTCTCGGCGGAGTCGACCGCGTGGGCGACACAGCTGCGCATGATGCAGGCACAGATCCTCGCGAAGATCGCCGCCGCGGTCGGGCACGGGGTGGTCAAGGAGCTGCGGATCACGGGGCCGACGGCGCCGAGCTGGCGTAAGGGGGAGCGGCACGTCCGCGGCCGCGGGCCGCGGGACACGTACGGCTGATCCGGCCCTGGATTTATATGTAACCCGATGTTACGTTGAAATCAGCCGGTTGTGCGCTGCCGCACACGTCCGCATCGGGAGGTACGTCCATGTCCACATCACTCATCGAACCGGACCGCGTCCTGCTCCAGGCCCGCAACGTCGAGTTCGACTGGAGCGCGCTGCCCCTGCACTGGGTGCCGGGCGATCCGTTCAGCACCCACGTGCTCAACGTCCTGCATCTGTTGCTGCCGGCGGGGGAGGAGTGGTTCGTCGAGACGTTCAAGGAGGCGCTGCCGCTCATCGAGGACGAACAACTGCGCGAAGACGTCGTGGGATTCATCGGCCAGGAATCGGTGCACTCCCACGCTCACCAGGGGGTACTCGAGCAACTCGAGTCGAAGGGTCTCGATCCCACCCCGTTCACGGACCAGATGCGGTGGCTGTTCGGCCGGCTGCTCGGCCGGCGACCGCTGACCGGACTGCGCGCGGAGAACTACCTCGTCGAGCGGCTCGCCATCATCGCCGCCGTCGAGCACGTCACGGCGTTCCTCGGGGACTGGGTCCTCAATGCGAAGGGCCTCGACGCGGCGGGCACCGATCCGACCATGCTCGACCTGCTGCGCTGGCACGGCGCCGAGGAGGTCGAGCATCGCAGCGTCGCCTACGACGTGATGCGCTACTTCGACCCCGGGGAGGCCCGGCGGATCCGCACCCAGCTCCTCGTCACCCCGGTCCTCGTGTGGCTGTGGATCCGCGGGGCCCGATTCCTCATGGCCCACGACCCGGACCTGGCGCGTGCATCGAAACATGTTCGTGCACCTCATCTTTCGGATTGGCTGGCGGCGAGTCGCCGTGGCACGCTACCCGGCCCGGTGGACCTCGGCAGGCGCATGTCGCGGTACTTCCACCGCTCGTACCACCCGAGCCACGAGGGTTCGACCGGTCAGGCGGTCCGCTATCTGGCGTCCTCCCCCGCGGCCCGGGCGGCAGCCCGATGACCGGGGTGCTGCCGCGGCACCGTCGCCCGTCGGACCTGCACGGGCGGAACCGGACCGACCGTGCGATGGGCCTGCTCGGATCCGTCGTGGAGAGCTACCTGCGTCTCGTCACGGCTCTCGGCTACGACGGCGCCGCCGGTGCCGGGGAGCCCGACCTGCAGCTGAATCTGGTTGTCACCGAAAAGGACCCGGTGACGGCCGACGGCGACGTGGTGCGGTTGACGCTGCGCGCCCCGGGCGGCGCCGAGCTGCCGGCGTGGCACCCGGGTGCCCACCTCGACTTCCATCTGCCCTCCGGGCGGCAACGGCAGTACTCGTTGTGCGGCGATCACGAGGACCGCACCCGATACACCGTCGCGGTTCGCCGGCTCCCCGGCGGCGGGGGAGGGTCGCTCGAGATGCATGCCCTCGAACCGGGTGACCCGGTGGCCGTGCGCGGTCCGCGCAACGGGTTCCCGTTCGTCGCCGAGGGTGCGGCCCTGTTCGTCGCCGGCGGGATCGGCATCACTCCCGTCCTGGCGATGACCCGCGCCGCGGACCGTGCCGGAATGGACTGGCGGCTCGTCTACACCGGGCGCACCCGGGCCGCGATGCCGTTCCTCGACGAGATCGGAACATGGTATCCGTCAAGGGTTTCCGTACGCCCGGACGACGAGTACGGCACGCCGACGGGCGCCGACCTGCTCGCCGGCGCCCCCGCCGGCGGGGCCGTCTACTGTTGTGGGCCCACCCCGATGCTGGACGCGGTGCGTGCCGGCATCGACGCCACGGGAGCGTCGGCCCTGCACTTCGAGCGGTTCGGCGCCCCACCCGTCGTCGACGGCCGGGCGTTCGAGGTCCAACTGGCGAGCACCGGAGAGGTGCTCGCCGTCCCGGCCGACGAATCGGCGCTCGAGGTGATCCGCCGGCGCCGTCCCGGCATCGGCTACTCGTGCCGGCAGGGGTTCTGCGGAACCTGCCGGGTGCGGGTCCTGTCCGGCACCCCCGACCACCGCGAGAACCGGCTCACCCCCGAGGAACGTCGCGAGGAGATGCTCGTCTGTGTCTCGCGCGCCGACGGTGGCCGGCTCGTACTCGACCTCTGAGGGAGAACATGACCACTCGTACCGTCACGAACGGAGCCGTCCGGCTCCACGTCGTCGAGGAGGGCAACCCACAGGGGCCCACCCTCGTGCTGGTCCACGGCTGGCCCGACACGCATGCCCTGTGGGACCGCGTGGTGCCCGCGCTGGCCGGCGACTTCCGGATCGTCCGGTTCGACAACCGCGGTGCCGGCGCCTCGACCGTGCCGCGCGACGTCGCGGCCTACCGGCTCGAACTGCTCGCCGCGGACCTGTTCGCGGTGATCGACGCGGTGAGCCCGGACGCGCCCGTGCACCTGCTCGGGCACGACTGGGGGTCGGTGCTGGGCTGGGAGGCCGTGTGCGAACCCGCGGCGGCGGAGCGGATCGCGTCGTACACCTCGGTGTCCGGGCCGAACCTCGACCACCTCGCGCTGTGGATGCGTCGCCGGCTGGGCGAGCGGCGCCCGCTCGGCCCGCTCGAGCAGGCCGTGGCGTCGTCCTACACGGTGCTGTTCCAGACCCCCGGCCTGCCCGTGCCCGCGCTGCGGTGGTGGTTCTCCCGGCACTGGCCGGGATTCGTCGGGTTCTTCGACCGCTCCGACCCGGCCCTGATCGGGCCCGTCGCACCCACGCTCGCCGACGACATGGTGCACGGCCTGAAGCTGTACCGGGCGAACCTGCGCCGGCGGCTCCGCGCGCCGCGCGAGCGGCGCACCGACGTCCCCGTTCAGCTGATCCAGGGCCTGCGGGACCGGGCGGTGCGGCCGGTCGGGTACGAGGACACCGAGAAGTGGGTCGCCGATCTGCGCCGGGAACCGCTCGACGCCGGGCACTGGTCGCCACGCTCGCATGCCGGGGAGCTCGCGGCCGCGACCGCGCGCTTCGTGCGCGACGTCGAGGCGCGGCACACTGTCCGAACCTCGTCGCCCTAGCGATTCACCCTCCCGCACTCGCGACGCCGCGCCTGCGGGCCGGTGAGCGGCGTCGGCGGCCCGTCCTGTGTCGGACGGGGCAAGTACGCTTCCGGGCAGTAGGATGAATTCCGAATGCGTGCGCGTGTGCGCGAGACCCAGGCGGAAGAAGGAGAGCTACCAACCCGTGGCTGCCCAGAAGTCGAACAAGAGCAACAGTGAGTACGGTGCTTCCTCCATCACCGTCCTCGAGGGTCTCGAGGCGGTGCGCAAGCGCCCCGGCATGTACATCGGTTCCACCGGTGAGCGCGGCCTGCACCACCTGATCTGGGAGGTCGTCGACAACTCGGTCGACGAGGCGATGGCCGGCCACGCCACCAAGGTCGAGGTGACCCTTCTCGAGGACGGCGGCGTGCAGGTCGTCGACGACGGCCGCGGCATCCCCGTCGGAATGCACGCCTCCGGCATCCCGACCGTCGAGGTCGTGCTGACCCAGCTGCACGCGGGCGGCAAGTTCGATTCCGATGCCTACGCCGTCTCCGGCGGTCTGCACGGCGTCGGCATCTCGGTGGTCAACGCGCTGTCCACCCGGCTCGAGGTGGAGATCGACAATGCCGGCTACCACT
Organism: Rhodococcus sp. 2H158; assembly: GCF_053764755.1. Lineage (NCBI taxonomy): Bacteria > Bacillati > Actinomycetota > Actinomycetes > Mycobacteriales > Nocardiaceae > Rhodococcus > Rhodococcus sp. 2H158. Next base: position 124,190 of record NZ_JBSNCE010000012.1, on the reverse strand, counting down.
GGGAGCAGACGTACCTGTCGTCGAAGCCCGGGGAACTGATCAAGGGCGAGCCCACGAGGGCCACCGGCACCACCGTCCGGTTCTGGTCGGACCCGGACATCTTCGAGACCACGACCTACAACTTCGAGACGGTTGCGCGGCGCCTGCAGGAGATGGCCTTCCTCAACAAGGGCCTGACGATCACGCTGACCGACGAGCGTGTCGCCCCCGAGGAGGTCACCGACGAGGTCGTCAGCGAACTCGCCGAGGCACCGAAGAAGGCCGAGGAGCAGGAACAGGCCGAGGCCGAACAGCATCACAAGGTCAAGACCCGCGTCTACCACTACCCGGGCGGCCTCGAGGACTACGTGCGGCACATCAACCGCACCAAGCAGCCGATCCACAACTCGGTCGTCGGCTTCACCGCGAAGGGCACCGGCCACGAACTCGAGGTCGCGATGCAGTGGAACTCGGGCTACTCCGAGTCGGTCCACACCTTCGCCAACACGATCAACACCCACGAGGGCGGCACCCACGAGGAGGGCTTCCGCGCGGCCCTGACCTCGGTGGTCAACAAGTACGCGAAGGACAAGAAGCTCCTCAAGGACAAGGATCCGAACCTCACCGGCGACGACATCCGCGAGGGACTGGCCGCGATCATCTCGGTCAAGGTCGGCGAACCGCAGTTCGAGGGCCAGACCAAGACCAAGCTCGGCAACACCGAGGTCAAGTCGTTCGTGCAGAAGGCCTGCAACGAGCACCTGTCGCACTGGCTCGAGGCGAACCCGGCCGACGCGAAGACCATCGTGACGAAGGCGGTCTCGTCCGCGCAGGCCCGGGTCGCCGCCCGCAAGGCGCGTGAGCTGGTCCGGCGCAAGTCCGCCACCGATCTCGGCGGGCTGCCCGGCAAGCTGGCGGACTGCCGGTCGAACGACCCGAGCAAGTCCGAGATCTACATCGTCGAGGGCGACTCTGCCGGTGGCTCCGCGAAGTCGGGGCGCGACTCGATGTACCAGGCGATTCTGCCGCTGCGCGGCAAGATCATCAACGTCGAGAAGGCGCGCATCGATCGCGTGCTGAAGAACAACGAGGTCCAGGCGATCATCACCGCCTTCGGCACCGGTATCCACGACGAGTTCGACATCGCGAAGCTGCGCTACCACAAGATCGTGCTGATGGCCGACGCCGACGTCGACGGCCAGCACATCGCCACGCTGCTGCTGACGCTGCTGTTCCGCTTCATGCGTCCGCTGGTCGAGCATGGCCACGTGTACCTGGCGCAGCCGCCGTTGTACAAGCTCAAGTGGCAGCGTTCCGAGCCGGAGTTCGCGTACTCCGACCGGGAGCGCGACGGCCTGCTCGAGCGTGGTCTCGCCGCCGGCAAGAAGATCAACAAGGACGACGGCATCCAGCGTTACAAGGGTCTCGGCGAGATGAACGCCAAGGAACTGTGGGAGACCACCATGGACCCCAGCGTGCGCGTGCTGCGTCAGGTGACGCTCGACGACGCGGCCGCAGCCGACGAACTGTTCAGCATCCTGATGGGCGAGGACGTGGAGGCACGTCGCAGTTTCATCACCCGTAACGCCAAGGATGTTCGCTTCCTGGACGTCTGACCGGGTTCCACGGCGCCGGAGAGGGCGGCGGAAGGGGTGTGTGACGAGGTTCACACCACCGCTTTCGCCGCCCTTCGGCGCGTCGGGTGCGCGTTCGCGGGCCGCGAATGTTACTGGTCGGTAGAGTTTTCGGCTCGGTGACCGGCTCGAGGCGCGACTCCCGCCGGTTCCGGGAGTGGTCGTGCTCCTTTCGTTATCCGCACTCGGACGGATATGGTGCGTGCACTCAGGAACGTCTCTTCCGACCACTCCACCCGCAGCCGCACCTCCTCGACACCGAGCGGTGTGGCGCGGGTGTGGGTCGGCGGCGGGAACCGGGTGGAAAGTGAGCTGTGAAGATGAGTGACGAATCGCCACCTCGGCAGCGGTGGTGGAACATCGAAGGGTGGGGCCTTCGCTGGAAGGTGACCGCCGTTCTCGCCGTTCCCGTGACCGTGGCAATGGTGCTGGGCGGCCTGCGCGTGCAGCAGGAGCTCTCCAACGCCGTCCACTTCTCGTCCGCTGCCGACCAGGTGGCCGTCGTGCCCGACCTCGTCGACTTCGGTACCGCCTTCGGTACCGCCTCCGCGACGCTGGCCGCCGGCACCGGCATCACGAACGAGATCGAGAACCTCGACGCGACACTGGAACGCGTCCGGGCGGTGTCCCAGAACCCGGAGTTGGATCCGGTCATCGCCGCGGACCTCACCCGCACCGTGGCCGCCGCCGAGGCGCTGCGAGACCGTATTGCGGCCGGCAACATCCCGCTCCCCGAGCTCAACGAGCAGACCAATGCCATCCGCAAGGACCTGATCCGCATCGTCGAGGCGATCGTCGAGCCGATCGAGGATCCGTCCGTGCTCGCCGAGGGCACCCGGCTCGTCGACGCCTGGGCGTCCCAGCGCTACCTGTTCGATCAGGTGATGGGCATCGTGGCGATCCTGCGGGACCCGGACCAGCCGGGCACCACCCTGGTGTCCGCGTCCGGCTCCGAGCTCGCCATGCTCGAGACGCTCGCCCGGTCGTATCCGGCGTCCGACGCCCAGATCCAGGAGCTGCGCAACGGCGTCGCCGAGCGCACCGCGATGATCGACGCCGCCGGCGACGGACCGCTGCCCATCCTGAACCTGCGCTCGTCGCTGCTGCAGAGCGTCGAGGTCTACGGCACCCTCATCGACGAGGCGTCCGACGCGATCAGCGAGACCGTTCTCGCCCGCGCCTCCGATACCCGCTCCGCCGCCCTCCGCGACACCGCGATCGTGCTCGGCGCCCTGCTCGCCGCGCTCGTCCTGGCGCTTCTCGTGTCGCGGTCGCTCGTCGGCCCGATCCGCCGCCTGCGCTACGGCGCTCTCAAGGTCGCCCGGCAGGAACTCCCCGACGCCATCGACCGCATCAAGGTGGGTGACAACGTCGAGGACATCGAGTTCACGCGGGTCCCGGTGCACACGACCGAGGAGGTCGGCCAGCTCGCCCGCGCCGTCGACGACATGCACGGGCAGGCCCTGCGCCTCGCCGGTGAGCAGGCCCACCTCCGCCTGCAGATCAACGACATGTTCGAGACCCTCGCCCGGCGCAGCAAGTCGCTCGTCGAGCAGCAGCTCGGCCTCATCGAACGACTCGAGTACGAGGAGAAGGATCCGGCCCGGCTCGAGAGTCTGTTCCGCCTCGACCACCTCGCGGCGCGCATGCGCCGTAACGGCGACAACCTGCTGATCCTCTCGGGCACCCGGATGCGGCGCGGCCACTCCGCGCCCGTACAGCTCGGTGACATCCTCCGTGCCGCGATGTCCGAGGTGGAGGACTACCAGCGCGTCCAGATCGGCTCGACGCCGGAAGGCGCACTCAGCGGCACGGTCGCCACGGACATCGTCCACCTGCTCGCCGAGCTCGTCGACAACTCGCTGCGGGCGTCCCCGCCGGACAGCACCGTGACGTTCAGCTTCGCACGGGCCGTCGACGGTGGCCTGCTCGTCGAGATCGCCGACCGCGGTATCGGGATCCCGGCCGAGGAACTCGACGCGATCAACGAGCGGCTTGCTCTCGGTGGCGAGGTCGGTCCCGACACCGCCCGCCACATGGGTCTGTTCGTGGTCTCGCGCCTCGCGGCGCGGCACGGCCTCACCGTGCGGTTGCGCCCGACGTTCGACACCGCGCGCAACCCGGGCATCACCGCCAGCGTCCACATTCCCGACGTGCTCCTCGTCTCGCCGCTCGCCCTGTCGCAGACCGGGCCGCAGCCGCGCATGGGCGAGGACGGCCGTCCGGCCGAGGCCCTCGCGCCGCGGCCACCGCGCGACGTCGCGGCCCCGGCCCTGCCGGAACGCACCCCCGCGCCGGGATCGCCGCTGCCGCAGCGTCAGCCGGCACCCGTTCCCCCGGAGCCGTCCGCGGGTCTGCCGCAGCGTCAGCCGGGGACCACTCCGGGTCTGCCGCAGCGCCGCCCCGGCTCGACTCCCGGTCTGCCGCAGCGTCAGCCGGGTGTCACCCCGAGTCCGGCGCCGCGCCAGCCCACGCCGCTGTCGGAACTGCCCCGGCGGCAACCCGGTCCGACGCCGGTCCTGCCGCCGCGCCGCTCGGAGACGGTCTCGTCTGCTCCTGCTCCCGCCGCGTCCGCTCCGGCCTCGCCCGAGTCGGCTCCGTCGTCCGCGGGCAGCGGTCTGCCGCAGCGCCGGCCGGGGGCCACGCCGGGCCTGTCGCCGCAGCCGGTTCCGGTCACCGCGGGCAATGGTCTGCCGCAGCGCCGGCCGGGGGCTACGCCGGGCCTGTCGCCGCAGCCGTCCGCTGCTGTGCCGGGGAACGGTGCTTCGGGCAATGGTCTGCCGCAGCGCCGGCCCGGGAGCACTCCCGGGCTGCCGACGCCGCCGGCCGCCGCCGATTCCTCCCTGCCGCAGCAGTATTCCGAGCAGGCCGCAGACCCGTCCGCCGGCCACGGCAGCGCAGCAGCCGACGGGCAGCCGGGCCGCGCCGCACGGCATCGGTACCGGACGAACCCGGCCAAGACGGCCGCGTTCTTCCAGCCGCGGCCCGACGTCAACACGCTGCGTCCGGGTGCCGGCACGCCGATCTTCGCCGACATGATGTCGAGCTGGCTCGTCGATCCGACGAGCCTGCCGGAGGACCGTCGGCCGGAGTGGAACTCGCGGGCGGACGTCGGTTGGAGGGCCGCCCAGGAGGCGGCGCAAGCCCCGGTGGAGCAACTCACCACCGCGGGTCTTCCGCGACGTGCACCCGGTCATAGGCTGGTGCCCGGTGCGGTCGCCTCCCCGGCGACCGGATCTGTGCCGGCTGTTCGGCGGCGCGACCCGGAGGCCATCCGGGCCAACCTGAGCCGTCACCAGCAAGGGGTTCGCAACGGGCGGGCCTCCGCGCACGCGTCCACCCAGACCGACGAACAGGGAGTTCGATGAACATTGACCATGGATCCGACGTAACTCGTCCTCTGGACTGGTTGGTGTCGAACTTCGCGCGCGAGGTTCCCGGCGTCTCCCACGCCGTGCTCGTGTCCGCGGACGGCCTCCTGATGGCGGCCAGCGCACACCTGCCTGTCGACCGTGCCGAGCAGCTCGCTGCCGTCACGTCCGGCCTGGCCAGCCTGTCCAACGGCGTGTCCCAGCTCTTCGAGGGCGGCGGAGTGCTCCAGTCCGTCGTGGAGATGCAGCACGGTTACCTGCTGCTGATGAGCGTGGGTGACGGCTCGCACCTTGCGACCCTGACCGCCTCGGAGTGCGACATCGGACAGGTCGGTTACGAGATGGCACTCCTGGTCGATCGTGTGGGGGCGTCGGTCGAGGCCACTCCGCGCATCGGTCTGGGGTCCTGACGTCGAGGTGGCCATGGAAGAACGCAAGCCGGAGTCGCCGCCGGCCCAGCCCAGTCTGGTCCGGCCGTACTCACTGACTTCGGGACGGACCAGCCCCGCGGTCGAGCTGGCGTTGGAGGCACTGATCCAGGTCCTCCCGGGTACGGACGACCGTGCCCGGGACCTGGACAACATCAATGCCACGATCGTGGCTTTGTGCAGAGAGTCCCCGTCGGTCGCCGAGATCGCGGCGCGGGTGGGTGTGCCGATCGGGGTGGCGCGCGTACTCGTGGCGGATCTCGTCGAAGCCGGGCACGTACGGATCCTGGCCACCCTGAAAGACGATTCGAGCGACGCGGAGCGTCGTGAGCTGATTGAAAGGGTCCTCAGTGGACTTCGCGAACTCTAACTCCCCGAAGCGGGTGACCTCGACGAAGATCGTGATCGCCGGGGGCTTCGGTGTCGGCAAGACCACGTTGGTGGGGGCGGTCTCGGAGATCGTTCCGCTGCGCACCGAAGCGCTGGTCACCAACGCCAGCGACGGCGTCGACAACCTGAGCGCGACGCCGCAGAAGGCCACCACGACCGTCGCGATGGACTTCGGCCGGATCAGCCTCGCCGAGGATCTCGTGCTGTACCTGTTCGGTACGCCGGGGCAGCACCGGTTCTGGTTCATGTGGGACGACCTGATCCGAGGTGCCATCGGTGCCATCGTGCTCATCGACACCCGGCGTCTGGACGAGAGCTTCGCGGCGGTCGACTTCTTCGAGGCCCGGAACCTGCCGTTCATCGTCGCGATCAACGAATTCGACGACGCCCCGCGGTACCCGACCGAGGACATCCGTCAGGCCCTGGCGGTCTCGGCGGACGTGCCGATCGTCTCGATCGACGCTCGGCAGCGCGAGTCCGCCAAGTCGGCGCTCGTGACGGTCACCGAGTACGCGCTGCGCAAGCTGCACCAGCCGGTAGCGCCCTGATGGACACGCACGTGCACCTGTTCGGCATGGGCACGTGGGTGATCGTCCTGGCGTACGTGACGTCGGCGATCGGGTTGCTCGTCGGACTGGCCAGTGCCCGTAAGTCGTTGTCCGCCGGTTCGGAACGGGCGCGGCTGTACTGGCTGATGCGAGCCGCGCTCTCGACCGGGGGTGTCGGGGTGTGGCTGGCGCACTTCCTGCCGATGGCGGGTTTCACGGTGGACGGCAGCATCATCCGATACGACCTGCTCGGCATCGTCTTCTCGATGGCGGTGGCGCTGGTGTCCGCCTTCGTCGCCATGGTGGTCGTGCAGCCGAAGCGGGTGTCGCGCCGGGCCCGGCCGTCGCGCGGTGCCGTGGCGGCACGGCTGCTGGGCGGGTCGCTGGTCCTCGGCGCCGGGATCGCCGGCGTGCACTACTCGATCATGTGGGCGATGGAACTGCAGGGCACTGTCGCATACGACATGACCTACGTGGCGGCGTCCGTGGTGGCGGCCTGCCTTACCGCGGTGGTGGTCCTGTGGCTGGTCACGGTCGCCGACAGCAGGTGGATGCGGATCGTCGGCAGCATCTTCGCCGGCGCGGCGGTGATCGGCGTGCACTTCCTCGCGATGGCGGCGGTGCAGGTGACGGTGGATCCGGCGACCGCGGCGCCGTCGGGGGTCGAGGTGTTCGCCGTCCTCTTCCCGGTATTCGTGCTCGGCATGCTGATCCTGACGGTCCCGATCATGGCGTTGCTCATGGCTCCCGACCGGGTGGCGGCCGCACTGGAGGCCGAGGCCGAGGCGTGGGCGCAGCAGCACAGCCCGGCCGATCCCCGGCATCCGGCCACCTGAGCGCACGGGGGCGGGACCTGCCCCCGTCCGAATTACATCGATGCGATACGCTCCGATCGCTGTCGAGGGGGCGAAGTCGCAGCCCGTATCGATTCGGTGTGGCGCGCCACCGCACGAGTGCGGACCGACTTCCGCGTGCCACGCTCAGAAGGTCACGATGTCGCACGAAATGCACCACTTCTCCATGGGGATGTGGGTGTTCTTCCTCGCCTATGCCACCTCCGTCGTCGGATCGTTCGTCGGGCTCTCCTGCGCCCGCCAGGCGCTGATCGCCCCGACCGGCCGCGGCCACCGCCGCTGGATGGCCATGGCCGCCCTGTCCGTCGGCGGTGTGGCCGTCTGGCTCATGCACTTCATCGGGATGATGGGCTTCGACGTCCCGGGTACCGCGGTCCGTTACGCGCTGGGACCGACCGTCTTCTCCGTCGCGCTGTCGGTGGGCGCCACCTGGTTCGGGCTCTGGCTCGTGAGCTCCCGCGCCGCGTGGGTGAACCGCGTCCCGTCGCTCGTCCGCCTGTTCGTCGGCGGCGTCGGGATGGGCCTGGCGGTCAGCCTCATGCACTACAGCGGCATGTGGGCCATCCGGATCCAGGGCTCGCTCGAGCACGACACGGCGTTCGTCGTGGCCTCGGTGGCCATCGGTGTCGTCGCGGCCACGGTCGCCCTGTGGCTCGCGCAGGCCGCGGACCGGTGGACGCTCCGGGTGCCGGCCGCCCTGCTCATGGGCTGCGCGGTCGTCGCGCTGCACTACACCGGCATGGCCGGTGTGCGCGTCCAGGTCGATCCGACCGTCCCGCTGCCGGCGGGCCAGACCGTCACCGCCCTGCTGTTCCCCTCCTTCGTGCTCGGCATCGTCGTTCTCACCGTGCCCATCGCGGCGCTGCTGCTCGCCCCCAGCCGGAGGGATCTGGCACTGGAACAGGAGTTCGCCCGCTGGACCACCGACGACGACGGCACCGACTCGTCGCGGACCGTTCCGGCGCGATCGTGACGCGAATTCCGGGCGACGTGCAGGGTCGGTCGAGCGGAATCGCCGCATCGGTCGGTGTGCGAGCTGACCTGCACCTATAGACTCGTGTGGTTGCGAGACGCGCGCCGGGCGGAAGCCCGCGGCGTTCGAGCCGAGTAGAAGAAGGAGCTCATGACCGACACCACGTTGCCGCCGGAGGGGCCGGGGCACGACCGCATCGAGCCCGTCGACATCCAGCAGGAGATGCAGAGCAGCTACATCGATTACGCGATGAGCGTGATCGTGGGCCGCGCCCTGCCCGATGTGCGGGACGGTCTCAAGCCGGTGCACCGCCGCGTCCTGTACGCAATGTACGACAACGGGTTCCGCCCGGACCGCGGCTACGTGAAGTCGGCACGTGCCGTCGCCGAGACGATGGGCAACTACCACCCGCACGGCGACGCCTCGATCTACGACACGCTCGTGCGACTCGCGCAGCCGTGGTCGATGCGCTACCCGCTCGTGGACGGCCAGGGCAACTTCGGTTCCCGCGGCAACGACGGCGCAGCCGCCATGAGGTACACCGAGTGCCGGCTCACGCCGCTCGCGATGGAGATGCTGCGGGAGATCGACCACGAGACGGTCGATTTCCAGCCGAACTACGACGGCCGCACGCTCGAGCCGGTGGTTCTCCCCAGCCGTATCCCCAACCTGTTGATCAACGGTTCCGGCGGCATCGCGGTGGGCATGGCCACCAACATCCCGCCGCACAACCTCCGTGAGGTGGCCGACGCGATCTACTGGGCGCTCGAGAACTACGAGGCCGACGAGGAAGCCACCCTGGCGGCCGTCATGGAGCGCATCAAGGGGCCGGACTTCCCGACGGCGGGCCTGATCGTCGGCGGCCAGGGCATCAAGGACGCGTACACCACCGGTCGCGGCTCGGTGCGGATGCGCGGTGTCGTGGAGATCGAGGAGGACGCCCGGGGGAAGACCTCCATCGTCATCACCGAACTGCCGTACCAGGTCAACCCGGACAACCTGATCACCTCGATCGCCGAGCAGGTCCGGGACGGCAAGATCGCCGGCATTTCCGACATCCACGACGAGTCGTCGGACCGTGTGGGCATGCGCATCGTCGTCACCGTCCGCCGTGACGCCGTGGCGAAGGTCGTCCTCAACAACCTCTACAAGCACACGCAGCTGCAGACCGGCTTCGGCTGCAACATGCTCTCGATCGTCGACGGCGTGCCGCGCACCCTGCGGCTCGACCAGATGATCCGGTTGTACGTCAACCATCAGGTCGAGGTCATCGTCCGCCGGACGCGGTACCTGCTGCGCAAGGCGGAGGAGCGGGCCCACATCCTGCGCGGTCTCGTCAAGGCGCTCGATGCGCTCGACGAGGTCATCGCGCTGATCCGCGCCTCGGCGACGGTGGAGGACGCGCGCACCGGCCTGATCGGGCTGCTCGACGTCGACGAGATCCAGGCCGACGCGATCCTGGCGATGCAGCTGCGCCGCCTCGCCGCCCTGGAACGACAGAAGATCGTCGACGAACTCGCCGAGATCGAGCGCGAGATCGACGACCTCAAGGACATCCTCGCCAAGCCCGAGCGCCAACGCGCGATCGTGCGGGACGAGCTGAAGGAGATCGTCGACAAGTACGGCGACGACCGTCGCACCCGCATCGTCGCGGCCGACGGCGACGTCTCCGACGAGGACCTCATCGCCCGCGAGGACGTGGTCGTCACCATCACCGAGACCGGCTACGCCAAGCGCACCAAGACCGATCTGTACCGGTCCCAGAAGCGCGGCGGCAAGGGCGTCAAGGGTGCCGACCTCAAGCAGGACGACATCGTCAAGCACTTCTTCGTGACGTCCACGCACGACTGGCTGCTGTTCTTCACCACCAAGGGCCGGGTGTACCGGGCGAAGGCCTACGAGCTGCCGGAGGCCAACCGCACCGCGCGCGGCCAGCACGTGGCCAACCTGCTGGCCTTCCAGCCGGACGAGCGGATCCAGGGCGTCATCCGGCTCAAGACCTACGAGGACGCCCCGTACCTGGTGCTCGCGACCCGCAACGGCCTGGTCAAGAAGTCGCGCCTGTCGGACTTCGACTCCAACCGGTCCGGCGGCATCGTCGCGATCAACCTGCGCGGCGACGACGAACTGGTCGGCGCGGTGCTGTGCTCGTCGGACGACGACCTGCTGCTGGTCTCCGCCAAGGGACAGTCGATCCGTTTCGCGGCGAGCGACGAGGCGCTGCGGCCGATGGGCCGGGCGACCTCCGGTGTGCAGGGCATGCGGTTCAACGAGGACGACGCCCTGCTCTCCCTCAACGTGGTCCGCGAGGGCACGTACCTGCTGGTCGCGACGTCCGGCGGGTACGCCAAGCGCACCCCGATCGAGGACTACATGGCACAGGGCCGCGGCGGCAAGGGCGTGCTGACCATCCAGTACGACCGCAAGCGTGGCACTCTGGTCGGAGCGCTCATCGTGGACGACGACGACGAGCTGTACGCGATCACCTCGGGCGGTGGTGTCATCCGGACCCCCGCGAAGCAGGTGCGCAAGGCCGGCCGACAGACGAAGGGTGTGCGGTTGATGAACCTGGGGGAGGGGGACACGTTGCTGGCGATCGCACGCAACGCCGACGAGCCCGAGGAGAGCGCCGTACTCGAAGCGAAGGAGTCGTAAGTGAGCACTCCCCAGGGACCGAACGGGGCCGAGCAGGGGCCGCCCGCTCAGCCGCCGAAGGGGCAGAACGGACGAGAGGTGCCCGGGAAGCAGGCTCCCGAGGTGAAGCCGGAGGGCGCCGCGGCGCCGTCGGACCCGCCGGGTGCCGCCCGGAACCCCCTCGCGGGAGCGAACCCGGGCGCGCCGGCCGACGGCGCGACGAAGCAGGGTCCCGCCACGCCGGAGAGCGGGACATCGCCGGTGGGGCGTCCCGGGCAGCAACGGCCGGGCGGGTCTCCCACGCCGCCGTGGCAGCGCGGGAGTCAGCAGGAGGCGCCGCAGAACGTGCCGCAGACGAATCTGGCCCGCCCGGGTCAGACGTCGTCCTCGACCGGGCGTCCCGCGGTGCCCACGTCGGGCGATGCTGTGGGTGACAAGCCCGCCACGCGGCCCGGGGGTGACAAGCCCGCCACGCGGCCCGGCGCGGCCCCGGCGAAGCCGGCGGCGGCTCGCCCCGGTGTGAATCCGGCCGGCGGCCGGTCCGGTGCCGCGACGCCGCCCACCCGCCCGGTGGTCACCGGCACGGCGGCCGCCTCGATGAACGCGCCCACGACGGGGATGCCGGGTGCGGACCGGTCGGCGGCCAAGACGAAGGCGGCCGTCATCGACGGTCCGACGCGGCACATCGAACGCAAGGACCTGGCTAAGGACCTGCCGGATCTGTCGACGGTGAAGCATCCGCTGCCGTCCGCGCCGGCCGAGGAATCCACGGCTGCGCAACCGGCTGCCGCGGTAGCGGCCGCGGCCCGGGTCCCGGGTGAGCCGTTGCGCGCGACCGTGCAGCTGCGCCGCATCGATCCGTGGTCGATGCTGAAGATCTCCTCGGTGATCTCCGTCTCGTTGTTCTTCGTGTGGATGGTCGCCGTGGGCCTGCTGTACGGCGTGCTCGCGGGCATGGGCGTGTGGGAACGGCTCAACAGCGCCTTCACCGACATGGTGTCCGACACCGGTGGGGGCGGCCTCATCACTGCCGGGCAGGTCTTCGGGTACGCGACGGTGATCGGGCTGGTCAACACGATCCTGCTGACCGCTCTGGCCACCCTGGGGGCGTTCATCTACAACCTGTGCACCGACCTCGTCGGGGGCGTGCAGGTCACCCTCGCAGACCCGGACTGAGCTGGGAAAACGTGACCCCGCCGAGCCGATTTTGGACTTCGCGGCTCGGTGGGGTAGTGTTCCAACTCGGTTCGAGGGCCTATAGCTCAGGCGGTTAGAGCGCTTCGCTGATAACGAAGAGGTCGGAGGTTCAAGTCCTCCTAGGCCCACTCCCCGTGCCGAAAGGGCAGCGAGCATGAAGGTTCTTCTCACTGTGGGAACCGTGGTGCTGGTGGCCGTCGGACTCGCCTGGATGTTGCGGAGCGAGGACGAATGGCACGAGGTCACCGGCCGCTGAGGCGGCAGACGGGGCCTTAGCTCAGTTGGTAGAGCGCTGCCTTTGCAAGGCAGATGTCAGGAGTTCGAATCTCCTAGGCTCCACAACGCACACTCGAATATCGATGACAGGCCCGGACATCACGGATGTCCGGGCCTGTCGTCGTGCCCGGTCACTTCTACTCGGCGAGCTCGTCGAGGACCGCCGAGAGTCGGCGCATCGCGGCCAGTGCGCCGGCCAGGTCCTCCTCGCCCACGGCGTCGGCCAGGCGACGGGCGAAGGCGGCATGCGCCGGATCGATCCCGGTCACCGCCTCGCGTCCCGCCGGGGTCGGCGCGACGAGCTTGGCGCGCCGGTGGGCCGGGTTGGGCAGGTACTCGGCGAGGCCTCGCTCGACGAGCAGGTCGGCGATCCGCTGCACGCTCTGGCGGGTGATCCCCATCGCGCGGGCGATGCCGGCGACCGGCAGGGGTTCGCGCAGCACGGCACCGAGGACCTGCCACCACGCCGCGGTGAGCCCGGCCGGACGCGCGAGGGATTCGGCGACCTCGAGGAACTGTCCGTTGAGCCGGAACGACGTCAGGGCGAGGCCGCTGAGCAGTTCCTGTTCCGGATGCTCGCTCATCCGGCCATGAGTTCGTAGAATCCGGCGGGGTCGCGTCGGCCGTAGAGCTTGAACCAGGATTCGAGGACGTGCGGCTCGAACACCTCGAGGCGTTCGAGGATCGCGCGGGCGAACTCGACCGGGGCGGTGGCACTCGCGGTGATCAGATTCCGATCGGTGACGGCCGGTTCGTCGCGGTAGAGACCCCCGCCCGCGTAGCCCACACTCGCCAGGAACTCGGCGGCGTTGCTCGTGTGCGCGCGATCGTCGAGCAGGCCGGCGAGGGCGAGCCCGCCCGTGGCCCCGCAGATCGCGGCCACCGGGACCCCGGCCTCGAGGAAGTCGCGCGCCCGTTCGGCGAAGGGGGTGAACTGCTCGGTGTTCCAGATATCGTTGCCGGCCAGGACGAGCATCGCGCTGTTCTCCGGCCGCACCTCGTCCAGGATGGTGTCGGGGAGGATGCGGATTCCGCCCATGGTGGTGACGGGTTCGCGCGTGGCGCCGACGGTGGCGACGGCGTAGCGGCCGGGGTGCTTGTGCCAGAGGGGCTTGTTGATGTGGGCGATCGCATGGCCGACCTCCCAGTCGGCGAAGGTGTCGTACACGGCGACATGCACTGTCTCAGTCATGACAATATGCTGTCAATTTGACAGTCTATTGTCAATAGAGGCACCCGGACGATTTCAGCGCGTTTCACGTGAAACGTCGATGAGCTCGAGCAGATCGCGGACCGCCCGGCGGACCTCCTCCAGGTTCCGGCCGGATTCGATGAGTTCGGTGCCCTTGTGGACCACGGCGCCGACCAGTTCGGCGGCCAGTTCCGGATGCGTGGTCCCGTGCTCACGAAGGGCCTCGACGAGGGGGAGTACGAGATCGCGGTGCAGCGTCTGCATGCGTTCGTCGGTGAAGGCCTGCGGCGTGACGGTGGCGAGCGCTCCGACGAGCGCGTGCTCGCCCTCGGCGACGAGCCGGAGGTTGGCGTCGACGTACGCGAGTACCCGGCCGGCCGGATCGCCGGCCTCGTCCATGGCGGCGATCACCTTCGCGTTCCAGCGCGGGAACATGTCCTCGACGACCGCGCGCAGCAGATCCTCCCGCGACCGGAAGTAGTGGTAGACGCTGGAGCGGGCGAGTCCGGCCCGGGCCGCGACCTCGCCCAGGCCCGGCGGGCGCTCCGGCGACTCGGTCAACAGTGCGTGAGCCGCATCGAGGAGTGCCCGCAGTTGGGTTGCGCGATGCTCGGCGACGGTAGCCGCAGAGATCTTCGGCACGGGCCCTCCTCGTGCGGTCAGCCGCGGGCGTGCAGCCTGCCGTCCACCATCTCCAGGATGCGGTCGCAGTGCTCCAGCACGTCGTGGTCGTGGGTGACCATGATGCCAGCCACCCCCGCATCGTGGGTTTCCCGGGCAAGCAACTCGACCACCTCGTGGCTGCGGGTGCGGTCGAGGGCGGCGGTCGGTTCGTCGACGAGCAGCAGAGCCGGCCGCGAGACGAGGGCCCGGGCGATGCCGACCCGCTGGCGTTCGCCGCCGGAGAGCTGTCCGGGTCGCCGGTCGGCGCGAGGGCTCATCCCGACCGCCCCGAGCAGTTCGTCCGGATCACGTCCGGGGCGACCGGTGATCTTCGGGACCAGCCGGAGCTGGTCGCGGGCGGTCAGGGCGGGAACGAGGTTCCCGGACTGGAAGACGAAGCCCACGCGCTCTCGCCGCAGCCGGGTCAGTGCCCGATCCGGCAGGGCGGAGACGTCGATCCCCGCCAGCGTGACGACGCCCGTGGTGGGGCGGGTGAGACCGCCGGCGACGGCCAGCAGACTCGACTTGCCGGCGCCCGAGGGCCCGACGATCGCGACGAGCTCACCGGCGGCGACGTGCAGGTTCACGTCGTCCAGTGCCACGACGGTGTTGTCGCCGTCACCGAAGCGGAGGGTGACGCCGGACAGGGCCAGGCCGGTGGTGGGGATGGTCGAGGTGGTCATCGGTTCTCTCCGAGTGCGGTGAGGGGATCGACGCGGGTGACGCGGACGACGGCGACGGCCGCGCCCAGCAGTCCCAGCAGGACCAGGATCGCGGCGCCGGACGCGACGGGGCCGGTCTCGAGCGCGAACGGCATGCCGCTGCCCTCGAGGCCCGACCCGAGGCCGAGGCCGAGGAGGACTCCGGCGGTCACCGACGCGAGGAGCACGACCATCGCCTGTGCCAGGCCGTCGCGCAGGAGGAAACCCGTGGAGGCGCCCATGGCCCGCAGCACGGCCAGTTCCCGCGAGCGTTGGACGGTCCAGATGCTGAAGAAGGCGCCGACGACGAGGGCGGAGATCGCGTACAGGAAGCTCTTGATGAGGGCCATCGTCATCATCTCGGCGGAGTAGCCGGGGGAGGCGTCGAAGGATTCCTCGAGGGTGTTGGCGGCGGTGCCGGCCGCGGCATCGCCCGCGGCGAGGTCGGGCAGTCGGTCGTCGACACCCCGGACGGCGACGACGCTCGCCTCGGTGTAGACGCGCGGATCGGGTAGCTCGCCGGCGCGCGTGCCGGCATGGATCGCCTGCCAGGTTCGCAGCGGCAGGTAGGCGACGTCCACGTGGCCGAAGGTGCGCTTGTCGGCGGTGAAGCCGGCGACCGTGAGTTCGGTGCCGAGGCGCTCGAGGACGATGGTGTCGCCGACGGCGATGCCCGCCTCGCGCACGGTGTCGCTGACCAGGACGTCGGTGTCGCCGGTGAGGGGACGCCCCTCGGCGGGCGCCGGTTCGAGGAACGAGCCGGGTTCGACGCCGAAGAGCGTGAGGTCGACCGGTGTGCCGGACGCGGTCCGGGCGTTGACGATGGTATTGCCGAGCAGCGCGGCGTCGGCGACGTCCGGCCGCGCGCGCCACGCGGCGGCCTGGTCCTCGGTGACGACGGATCGCGAGAACGCCGAGTCGGTGCGGGTGCCCTCGGCGAAGGCGAAGGCTTGGACCGGGGTGCGCTGGAGGGCCGAGACGCCGTCTGCCACGAGGCCGGACGACAGGCCGGACAGGATGACCATCAGCACCGCCACCAGGGCTACGACGGCTCCCATGAGGAGGAAGCGGGTGCGCGCGAACCATAGTTCGCGCAGCGCGAGGAACATGGGGGCTCCTGAGGAAGGGTTTTATCGACGGACAGTCGACATCATATCGACAACGTGTCGACAAGTTCTGTGAGGCCGGTTACTACTTCCGGTAGTAGTGGGCGCGTATCCTGGCTGCATGTCTGCCGAGAAGGACTTCGTCGCACGCGTGCGCGGCGCCTTCGTCGGCGGCATGTCGGGGGCGGTGAGCATCGCCGCCCACGCGCTCGCCGGCGGGTCCGCGCCGGGACAGGCATCCGCGGTGCTGCTGCTCGCCGCCGCGGCCGCGGTGGGTCTGCTCGCCGCGGGCACGCGCCTGCCGATCGTCGGCGTGCTGGCCGCCGGGCAGGTGGTGGGCCACGGCGTCCTCTCCCTCGACGCGGGACACGTCCACGTTCCCGGCGCAGGCATGCTGGCCGCCCACACGGCCGCGATCGTCGTCGCGGCGCTGCTCGTCCGCGGCGCCGAACACGGCTGCCGCGTCGGGCTCACCGCGGTGCGGCGCGCGATTGTGCCGCCGTTCGCGCCGGCGCCCGTCGCCGTTCCCGGCTGGACGCCCGTCGCACACCATCCCCGGGTGCGGCGCGGCCTGCTCGTCGCCGCAGGTCTGGGCACTCGAGGTCCTCCCCTCACGGTCTGATCCCAGCCCACCTCACGGTCACCGCTACGCGGGACCGCGCGCACGCGTGCGCACCCGGACCGATTTCGGAGAACCTCATGAAGAAGACCCTGTTCCTCGCTGCCGCCGCGGCCGCGACCCTGTTCGCCGCCGGATGCTCGTCCGACGAGCCGGCCGCCGCCTCCGCGGACTCGCTCACCGTCTCCTCGGCGTGGGCGAAGGCCGCCGAATCCGGCATGACCGGCGCTTTCGCCGAGCTCGAGAACACCGGCGACACCGACATCCACATCGTTTCCGCCGCCAGCCCCAGTTCGGCACGCACCGAGATCCACGAGATGGCGGCCGGCGACGGCGGCGCCATGGTGATGCGCGAAAAGGAGGACGGCCTGGTCATCCCCGCGCACAGCACCCACTCCCTCGCACCCGGCAACGACCACCTGATGCTGATGGACCTCGTCGAGCCCGTCCTGCCCGGCACCGACGTGACCTTCGAGCTGACCTTCGAGGACGGCTCGACCACCGAGTTCACCGCGCAGGTCCGCGACTTCTCCGGCGCGCGGGAGAACTACCAGCCGAGCGCCGGCATGGGGGCGAACCACGGTGGCTGAGCTGAGCCGGCGGCGCCTCCTCGGGGGCGGCGCCGCCGTCCTCGGCGTCGCGGGCATCGGCGCGGCCGGGATCGGGACGGGCCTCGGCTATGCCGCCACGCGGGAGCCCGAGCCCACCGGCGGGCGCACCGTCGCCTTCCACGGTGTGCACCAGGCCGGCATCGACACCGAACCGCAGGCCTTCGCCGCGTTCGTCGCCCTGGATCTGCGCCCGGGCCTCGACCGGCGGGCGCTCGTCGGGATCATGAAGGTGTGGGCCGAGGACGGCCGCCGGCTCACCGAGGGCAGTCCTGCCCTCGGTGACACCGAGCCCGAACTCGCCCACGATCCCGCGCGGCTGACCGTGACCGTCGGATTCGGTCCCGCCGTGTTCGACGCGGCCGGCCTCGCGGCGCAGCGGCCCGAGTGGCTGCGGCCGCTGCCCGCGTTCTCGATCGATCGCCTCGAGGAGCGCTGGTCGGGCGGTGATCTGCTGGTGCAGGTCTGCGCCGACGACCCGGTCACCGTCTCGCACGCGACCCGCACCCTCGCCAAGAGCGTGCGGTCGCTGGCCACCGTGCGCTGGGTTCAGCGCGGGTTCCGCAACGCGGCGGGCACCAAGCCCGCCGGCACTACGATGCGCAACCTCATGGGCCAGGTCGACGGCACGGTCAACCCGGCCGCGGGAAGCACGGACTTCGACCGGCAGGTGTGGAATCCCGGCACCCCGGCCTGGCTGGCCGGGGGCACGTCCGTGGTGGTGCGGCGTATCCGCATGGAACTCGACACGTGGGACGAGCTGGACCGGCCGGCCCGTGAACTCGCAGTGGGCCGGGACCTGGCCTCAGGGGCGCCGTTGACCGGCAACCGGGAGCACGACGATCCGGACTTCGCCGCCACCGACGTCCACGGCATTCCGGTGATCCCACCGGAATCGCACCTCGCGCGGGCGCGGCCCCGGAACGCGAACGAGCGGTTCCTGCGGCGCGGCTACAACTATGACGACCCGGACGGCGCCGGGCTGCTGTTCGCGTCGTACCAGGCCGACGTGGACGCCCAGTTCGTTCCGGTGCAGCAGCGGCTCGCCGAGCACGACGCGCTGAACCCGTGGATCACGCCGATCGGGTCGGCGGTGTTCGCCGTCCCACCCGGATTCGGCCCCGGCGGATATCCGGGGGACACCCTGCTCGAGGGCTGACGGGCAGCGCCCCCGGCCGGGATCTGCTCGACAATCCGGCCGGGGGTTCGTCGTACCTACAGTTTGTATGGTTCCCGTCACGCCCCGCCGAAATGGCGCTACCGTCGATATGGACACGCGTCCATCCGGGTCGAGGGAAGGCGGGCACGCTCATGACCACAGCACTGCCGGAACGTCAGGGCTTCGGAACCCTGCGCGCGGGAGGTCTGCACTGGGACGCCTTCCCGCTCCGGCTGTTCGCGAAGGGAAATGCGAAGTTCTGGGATCCGCTCGAGCTGGACTTCAGCCGGGACGCGGCCGACTGGAACGAGCTCAACAGCGAACAGCACCGCAGCGCCACCTATCTCGTCGCGCAGTTCGTAGCCGGCGAGGAGGCCGTCACACAGGACATCCAGCCGTTCCTACGGGCGATGGCCGCCGAGGGCCGGCTCGGCGACGAGATGTACCTGACCCAGTTCTGCTTCGAGGAGGCCAAGCACACCCAGGTCTTCCGCCTGTGGATGGACGCGGTGGGCCTGACCGCGGACCTGCACCCCTACGTCGCGGACAATCCGTACTACCGGCAGCTGTTCTACGAGGAACTGCCCCATTCGTTGCGCGTCCTCGAGACCGATCCGAGTCCCGCCAACCAGGTCCGCGCCAGCGTCACCTACAACCACGTCATCGAGGGCAGTCTCGCCCTCACCGGGTACTACGCCTGGCAGAAGGTGTGCACGAAACGCGGAATCCTGCCCGGCATGCAGGAACTCGTGCGTCGGATCGGCGACGACGAACGCCGGCACATGGCATGGGGCACGTTCACGTGCCGCCGCCACGTCGCTGCCGACGACTCGAACTGGGATGTCGTGCAGCAACGCATGGGGGAGTTGCTGCCGCTGGCGCTCGGCATGATCCAGTGGGTCAACGACCAGTTCGAGGAGCAGCCCTTCGGCCTCGACCCCGACGAGTTCGTCGCCTACGCGGCCGACCGGGCCCAGCGGCGGCTCGGGGCCATCGAATCCGCGCGCGGCCGACCACTCGAGGAGATCGACCTCGACTACAGCCCCGAGGTGCTCGAGGACAAGTTCGGCGCGGAGGACGCCGCGGCGCTGAACTCGCTGACGGAGGGCTGAACTCCGCGGTAGTAACAACCCGAATGGTCAGAGCAGCGCGACGGCCGCGAAGGCCAGCAGCAGGATCACTGCCACCACGGCCCCGATCGCCGGGTAGTTCCGGCTCGGCCGCGTCGTGACGGTGGTGACCGTCGCCCCCGAGGCCTCGTCGGCGCTGGTGTCATCGGACCGGGTGTCATCGGACCGGGCGTCGCCGGACCGGAGGTCGGAGGCGGTCGTCGCCGGGACGGGTGCGGGGCTCGCCGGTGCGCCGGCCGCCCGGTCTCGTTCCGCGGCCGCCTCGGCCCTCGCTCGTTCGGCCGCTTCGAGTTCACGGATACGTGGGATGCCACCGGTGAGGACGTCGGTGACGTCGTACGACGGTGGCAGTCCGATCCGCGCCTTGACCACGCGCGCGGGCGTGAAACCCGCCGCCAGGATGGCGGCACCGAGGGCGGCGGTCTGCTCGGGGCCGGGGCCGACGAGGGTGCGCACGCCGAGTTTCGCGGCGAGGCTGTCCGCGATGGACTGCACATGCGAGCGGTCGCGCGCGACGAACCCGTCGCCCATCACCACCACGGCGTCGAGGTTGTGCGAAAGCCAGCCGAACGCGCCGAGCGCGGTGGCCAGCTGGGCCGCGGGGGACGGGGCGCTTTTGGCGGCGAAGCGGAACGCCTTGCCGGCCGAGACACCGGAGCGCACGAGATTGACGGTCGAGCCGCCGTCGTCGACGTGGAAGATGCCGACGAGTTGTCCGGGGGTCTCCGAGATCTCCGAGGCGTACCAGGTGGCCGCGGCCTCGGCGTCCGAGACGAGGGCGATGTGCCGCAGATCCGCGTAGTCGAGCGCGGCCCGCAGCGCGGCCACCGTGGACTGGTCCCACCGCGACGGGTAGGTGGCGGTGACAGCGGGCAGACCCCCGTCGGGCCCGCCGTCCGGCGGCAGCGGCTGGCACTCGTGCAACAGGCAGGCGATCGCCGTGGCCATCGAGTCCTCGGCCCGGTAGATGCGCCCGTCACTGGCGGTGACGCCGGCGGGATCGCCGACGCGGCCGAGGAAGCCCGACAGGTAGCGGGCCTCGCCGGCGGGATGCGGGGCGCCGCCGAGGACGGTGGTGCCGTCGGAGTCGATGTGCAGGACGGTGTCACGGGCTATGACGACGGGATCGGGGCTGCCGGGGTCGTTGGAGGCGAGCACCGCGGTGGACACCACGCTCCCGATCCGGAGACCGACTCCCACAGCCATGTCAAACCTCCCGTAGACAACGATCGGCGTACATCTTGCTACCGACTCGGCCACGTCCGGGGAAGCCGCGCCGTAGGACCGCGCGGGAGATTGCCGTGCCCACTAGGATCCGCGCGTGACGTCAGCGCAGCGCGTGCGCGCCTACGGGCGCCTGTTCCATCCGGTCGGTCTGGGGTTCGCGCTGTTGTTCTTCGTCTGGTCGCTGACGCCGTCGTTGCTGCCGCGGGTGTGGTATCTGCAGGGCGTGGCGTCGGGGTTGAGCCTGGTGACCGGCTACGGGATCGGTTGCCTGATCGCCTGGGTGGTCCGGGGGTGCGGCATCGACCCGCGGTGGTCGGAGCGGACCCGGCGGGTCGGCTGGCGGATTCTGGCGGGCATCGCCCTCGTGGTGGTTCCCCTGTTCCTGATCCTGGGATCGTGGTGGCAGCAGATCGTCCATGATCTCGTCGGGGTCGAGCGTGCTTCCCGATGGCTCTATCTGCTGGTGCCGGTCATCGCGGTGCCGGTGGCGCTGGCGTTACTGGCGGTGGGTCGGGGACTGCGCTCGGGGACTCGGCACCTCATCCGGTACGGGGGCCGGCACGTCCCGGCGCCGGCCGCTCGGCTCGGGGCGCTGATCGCCGTGGTGGTGCTCGTGGTCCTGTTCCTCAACGGGTTTGTGAACCGGGTCGTCCTGGGGCTGGCGGAACGCTCGGCGGAGGTGGCCGATCAGGGCACCGCACCGGGTGTGGTGCAGCCCGGGCTGCCGGAACGGTCCGGATCCCCGGCCTCGCACGAGGCGTGGGACACCCTGGGCCGGGAGGGCCGCACCTTCGTCGTGGGCGGGCCGAGCGCCGAGCAGATCGAGACCGTCACGGGGGCGCCGGCGCGCACCCCGATCCGGGTCTATGCCGGCCGTGAGTCCGCCGCCACGGTCGAGGGCATCGCGGCCCGGGTCGTCGCCGAGCTCGAGCGCACGAACGCGTTCGACCGCCGGGTGCTGGCGGTGGTGACCACCACCGGCCGCGGCTGGGTCAACGCGAACGTCGCCGGGGCCTTCGAGTACGTCGCCGGCGGGGATTCGGCGATCGCGGCGATGCAGTACTCGTTCCTGCCGAGTGCGTTGTCGTTCGTCGCCGACCGGGACACGCCCCGGCTGGCGGGGCGGGCGCTGTTCGAGGCGGTGTATGCGGCGTGGTCGGCGCGGCCCGAGCCGGAGCGGCCGACGCTGGTGGTGTTCGGCGAGAGCCTGGGCTCGTACGGCGGTCAGGCGGCGTTCGCGTCGGGGCCGGACCTGGTCGCCCGGACCGACGGGGCGTTGCTGGTGGGTACCCCGAACTTCGCGCAGCCGTGGGGGGAGATCACCGCGGACCGCGACCCGGGGTCGCTCGAGCGGCTACCGGTGGTCGAGGGCGGCCGCCACCTCCGGTTCGCGTCCCGCCCCGGCGATGCGGACCTGCCCGGGGCGTGGGCGTTCCCGCGGATCGTGTTCTGGCAGCATGCGAGCGATCCGATCACCTGGTGGTCGAGCGGGCTGTTGCTGCGGGAGCCGGACTGGTTGCGCGAGCCGCTCGGCCCGGATGTGGATCCGGGCATGCGGTGGCTGCCGTTCGTCACGTTCTGGCAGGTCACGCTCGACATGGTGTTCTCCGCCGAGGTCCCGTCCGGGTTCGGGCACGCGTACGGCCCGGACGCCGCGCAGTTGTGGGCGGACATCCTCACCCCCGACGGCTGGGACGACGCGGCCACCCACCGGGTGCAGAACGCCCTGTCCGCCCAGCCCGGCGACGACTGACGCCGCTCCGCCGCCGCGGCACCGTCAGGTTCTCGGCCGGAACGCCCGCCGGGGCGGGAACGCCTGCCGGGCGTGGGTCAGCAGGAACACGCTGATCACGATCACCCACGCCGGGAAGACGAGCGTGAGCCACAGCGCCTCGGTCACCGCGAACAGCAGGACCAGGGCGAGCAGGTACGTGGGTAGTACCAGCCATCGGGGCATGAGTCCGGTGCGCAGCCAGATGGTGGCCAGCGAGATCATGAAGACCGCGGCCATGCGGATCGAATAGACGTTGCTGATCTGCAGGATCAGTGCGTGCGCGAAGGCAGCGGATTCCTGGGCGGGCACCGCCTCCGCCTGGTCCGCCAGGAGCAGCCCGCCGGCGCTGGCCATCGTGACGAGGATCAGCGCCAGGAACAACAGGCCGCTGCCGACGAAGACCGTCGAGAAGAACTGGTCCTCGAGGTCTCCCAGCCGATGCCGGAGCGCACCGATGAACCACAGGAACGCGATGCAGGCGAACTGGGCCAGCGTCAGCGCGACGGTGAGCCGTGAGCGGCCGGCGTCCAGCCACTCGGTGCTGCCGAAGGGATCGGCGGGGATCGCCTGACGGATCAGGACGATGCTCGTCGCGAACAGGACGGCGAACACGATCCCGACGACGGCGGCGGTGTGCGGTGTGGTCAGTCGGTGCAGTTGCGGTTCGCTGCGCTCCCCGGTCATGACCGGATTGTCCCCGACCAGCGGCGATGCCCGGGGGCGAACGACGGACCGCGGTTCGAATCGGGGTTCGCGAGCCCCGGATCACGTACTTACGCGCCGGTAAGTTAGGTGTTACAGTGCGTACCGCTTGTGTCGTCCGACACACGGATAGCTACCTGTGAAGGGACCATGGGGATGGGGATGGGGCGCACCAGACGGTGGATCGGCGCTGCGGCGACGACCGCGGCACTGACAGGAGCGATGCTTGCCACGCCCGCGACGGCGAGCGCGGACGCGAACTTCTACGATCCTCCGCTCGATCTGGTCGGGGCCTCCGGCGACGTCCTCCGCAGCGAGCCGTCCGACCTCTCCATTCGCGTCCCGTCGCCGCAGGGCGTGTTCCCCGCGCAGGGCACCCGGCTGCTGTACCGCAGCCTCGACGCGAACGGCGAACCCGGCGCCGTCGGCGGCACCTATCTCGAGCCGTCGCTGCCCTGGAACGGGCCGGGCCCGCGACCGCTCGTCGCCATCGCGCCGGGCACCCAGGGCCAGGGCGACCAGTGTGCCCCGTCCAAGCAGCTGAACTCGCTCGTGTCCTACACCCCGCCGCTCGACCTGTTCACCGAGTACGAACTGCTCTCGATCAACACCATGCTGCTCCAGGGCATCGCCGTCGTCGTCACCGACTACGACGGGCTCGGCACGCCGGGGCACCACACGTACGTCAACCGGCTCGCCGAGGCGCACGCGGTGCTGGATGCGGTCCGGGCGGCGCAGAGCCTGCCCGCCACGTCCATCACCCCCGAGGGTCCCGTCGGCCTGTGGGGGTACTCCCAGGGCGGCGGTGCCGTGGCTGCGGCCGCAGAACTGCAGCCGACCTACGCGCCCGAGCTGAACGTCGTGGGAGCCTATGCCGGCGCGCCGCCCGCGGACCTCGAGGCCACGCTCAGCCAGGTCGACGGAACGGCGCTCACCGGCGTGATCGGCTACACGATCAACGGCCTCGGCGAGGCCTACCCCGAGCTCCGGGATCTCATCGACGCCGAGGTCAACGACCGTGGACGCGAGATGCTGCATTCGGTGGCGAACCAGTGCGCGCCGGAGACGATCTTCCGTTACGGCTTCCAGCGCACGAGCGACTACACCCGCACGGGTGAGCCGCTGAGCGTGGTCGTCGATCGGTTGCCGGAGGCGAAGGAAGCCATCGCCGCGCAGCGGATCGGACGTCTGCAGCCGTCGGTGCCGGTACTCGTGCAGCACGGGACGATGGACGACATCGTGCCCTACGGACAGGGCCACCAGCTCGCGGTGGACTGGTGCGCACTCGGCGCCACCGTCCAGTTCTCCCCGAACACCACCCCGCCCGTCCTGCCGGGCCTGGCCGTCAATCACGCGCTTCCTCTGGTCACGGGGATGCCCGAGGCGGTCGCCTACCTGAACGACCGGTTCGCGGATCGGCCCGCCCCGTCCAGCTGCGGCGCCTTCTGACCCACGACGGCGCCGGATCCGCGGACAGGGCGGTCAGCCGCGACAGCGATTGCTGTCGCGGCTGACCGGAGCCCGCGCGGCCGGCGGCCCGTTCACACCACCGGATGGTCGGCGGCGAAGAATCTGCGGGCGAGGTTCTGCTCCACCGACGGCCCGGGCGACCATTCGGCGATCCACGGGCCCGTGCCCTCGCTGGGATCGATCACGCCCTTCTCCAGCCAGGTGTAGCGTCCGTCGAGGACGTCGGCCGTGAGCTGCCGGTCGGCATCGTCGGTGTGCGTCCACAACGCGGCGAACAGCGAGTCCACCCGGAGCTTCGCCTGGAGGCAGAAGACGTCGGCGAGTTCGTAGGCCGCGTCCGTATCGGGGTGGCCGTCGGTGTGGTACATCTGCGCCCGCACGCAACTCGCCGACATGGCGAACAGTTCCGCGCCGATATCGACGAGCCGCCCCAGGAAATTCTGCCGCTTCTCCAGACCACCCTGCCACCGGGCCATGCCGTAGAACGTGGACCGAGCGAGCTTGCGTGAACTCCGCTCCACGTAGCGCAGATGGTGTGCCAGGGGACCGAATTCGCCGTACGAGGTGGGTAGCTGGCCCTTGCCCGCCACCAACTGGGGCAGCCACCTGGCGTAGAAGCCGCTCGCCTTGGCGGCGGCCCGGGCCTTCGTGTCCAGAGTGGCTTTCGGATCCGCCAGCTCACCCGCCACCCGCAGGTGGGCATCGACGGCTTCGCGGGCGACGAAGAGCCGCATGATCTCGCTCGAACCCTCGAAGATCCGGTTGATCCGCAGGTCCCGCAGGAGCTGCTCGGCGGGCACCATCCGCTCGCCCCGGGCCGCGAGCGACGCCGCCGTCTCGTAGCCGCGTCCCCCTCGGATCTGCATCAGCTCGTCGGCGATCTCGCAGGCCACCTCGCTGGACCACAGCTTGGCCAGTGCCGCCTCGATGCGGATGTCGTTGCGGTCCTCGTCGCACATCTGGCCGGTCAGTTCCACCACGGCCTCGAGGGCGAACGTGGTGGCGGCGATGTATCCGATCTTGCCGGCGATCGCATCGTGCCGGCCCACCGGTCGACCCCACTGGACGCGGGTGCCGGACCATTCCCGGGCGATCTTGAGTGCCCACTTGCCGGCACCGGCGCACATCGACGGGATCGCGAGCCGGCCGGCGTTGAGGGTGGTCAGGGCGATCTTCAGGCCGTCGCCCTCGCGGCCGATGAGGTTCTCCTTCGGCACCCGCACCTTGTACAGCCGCGTGAGCCCGTTCTCGATCCCCTTCAGGCCCAGGAACGAGTTGCGGCGTTCGACGGTGATGCCCGGGGTGTTCGCCTCGACGACGAACGCCGAGATGCCACCGCGGTGGCCCTCGCTGCGCGGCACCCGCGCCATCACCACCAGCAGTTCGGCGACCACTCCGTTGGTGGTCCACAGCTTCAAGCCGTCGAGTTCGTACGCGTCGCCGTTCTCCACCGGCACCGCAGTCGAGGCGAGACGGGCGGGATCGGAACCCACGTCGGGCTCGGTCAGCAGGAAGGCCGAGATCGCCCCCCGCGCACACCGCGGGAGGAAGGCGCGCTTCTGCTCGGGTGTCCCGGCCAGCTTCAAGGGTTCGGGCACTCCGATGGACTGATGCGCCGACAGCAGGACGCCCAGGCTCGGGTGGGCGCTGGCCACGAGCATCAGCGCGCGGTTGTAGGCAACCTGCGACAGTCCCAGGCCGCCGTACTCCTGGGAGATCTTCATGCCGAAGCAGCCGAGCTCGGCCAATCCGGCGACGTATTCGTCGGGGATCCGGGCCTCGCGCTCGATGCGGCTACCGTCCACACCCTCGCAGAAGCGGCGAAGCTCTGCCAGGAACCCTTCGGTACGGGCCTCCTCGTCGGGGGTGGGCCGCGGGAACGGATGGATGAGGTCGAGGGTCAGACGTCCGAGAAACAACTCCTTTGCGAACGACGGCTTGTGCCAGCTGGTCTCGCGGGACTCCTCTGCGAGCGCGCGCGACTGTTCCTCGCTGGCGTGTATTTGTTGTGCCATGTGATGCCTCCCCGATAGGACTGCTACCGGCGAGTATCCACCTGTTCTGTGAGGTACATCACGCGATTCGGCGGATCGGTACCCATGAGTAACCGACGGCGCGGGTGTGGGGCGGATCACGGTCTGGCGGGGCTGCCGTCGCGACAGAGCCCCCGCTCGTGTCCGTACGCTGGACATGTCATCGACGACGTACCCGAGCACCTCCACCTTCCCGCCCGCGCGGACCACCGCTGGAGGCCGACATGGAATTCCTCGCGTCCGTACCCGTTGTGCTGCTGCTGACCGTCCTGATCTATGTCGTGGCCGGCCGGATCGTCGACCTGGAAGTGCGCGTCACCGAACGACAACTGCAGAAGGAAGGGCAGGCCGCGATCGACGCGACCTGCCCCGGATCCGATTCCGTCCCGTGACGCCGGGCGGAACTCAGTCCTGCTTCTTCGGGCCCCCCGCGGGACCGGCCGACGGCTTCGGCTTCGCGGCGGTTCCCTTGTTGCCGACGGCCTCGCTCTTCGGCTCGGCGGCCGGCTTCGGAGCCGTTTCCTCCTTGGCCGCGTGCTTTCCGGTCGGGGGCGCATCGGCGGTCCCCTTCGGGGCGGCGGGCGCATCGGCCGTCCCCTTCGGGACGGTGGTGGGCTCGCCCTTCGGCGTCGCGGCTGCCGTCGGGGTCGCCTTCGGCGTCGGCGCGGGCACGGCGGGGGCGGCCGTCCCGCCCTCGGCCCGAGGTGCGGCCTTCCCCGGCGCGGCCGATTCGGGCTTCGGGGCCACGGCCTCGGGCGTCGTGGCCGGCCCGGGCTTCGCCTCGGGCGTGGCAGCCGCAGGCTTCGGCGCGGCCGCCTCCGGTGTCGCGACCGGCCCGGGCTCGGGGGTGACCGGCTCGATCCGCGGCGGCTCCGGCGCGACAGGCGGATGATCCCCGAGGCGGCTGCGGTAGAACACCACTCCGCCGGCGGCGACGACGCCGAGCGCGCCGACCGTCACCAGGATCCTGCGGCCCCGTCCGCGGGGCGCTGCCTCGATCGTCGCCGCGGCTCGCGCGCGGCGGCACTCCCGGCTTCCGGCCATGTTCCGGGCGATGCCGAGACCCTTGCGGGCGACCAACAGGCCGGTGAAGAGCGGCCCCCGCGCGAGGGCGGTAGCGCCCTGCCCTGCGAGCTTCAGGTAGCCACCGGCGCCCTCGGACTTCTTCGGGGGGCGCACGAGTTCGCTGCCGGCGCCGGACCCGATCATGGTTCTGGACTCGCTCACACTCGTCATGTACCCACTTTTGCACAGCGGACCCCCGCGGCCGGGGTTCGCGAGACGGACCGCCCCGGTGTCGCAGACCCGGATGGCACGATGGAGGGGTGACTTCACCTCAAAAGACCGCAACCGCGACTCTGCACACCAACCGCGGCGACATCGTGATCTCGCTCTTCGGCAACCACGCTCCGAAGACTGTCGAGAACTTCGTCGGCCTCGCGAACGGCACCAAGGAGTACAAGACCCAGAACGCCAAGGGGGAGACCAGTGGCCCGTTCTACGACGGTGCGGTTTTCCACCGCGTCATCGACGGCTTCATGATCCAGGGCGGCGACCCGACCGGCACCGGTCGTGGCGGCCCGGGCTACCAGTTCGCCGACGAGTTCCACCCCGAGCTGCAGTTCGACCGCAGCTACCTGCTGGCCATGGCCAACGCCGGCCCGGGCACCAACGGTTCGCAGTTCTTCATCACCGTCGGGCCGACCCCGCACCTGAACCGGCGCCACACCATCTTCGGTGAGGTCGCCGACGAGGCGTCGAAGAAGGTCGTCGACGCGATCGCCACGACGGCGACGGACCGCGCGGACCGCCCGGTCGAGCCCGTCGTCATCGAGAGCATCACCATCTCCTGAATCTCCGGAAGAGACCGATATGACGAACCCCGGCTGGGGCCACGCGGCCGGCGGGGGCGGCCACCCGCCCCAGCCGCGGTGCGTCCGGCATCCCGATCGCCCGACCCTGCTCTCGTGCAGCCGATGCGGGCGACCGGCCTGCCCCGACTGCCTGCGGCCCGCCGCGGTCGGTCAGCAATGCGTCGACTGCGTCGTGGCCGCCCAGCGCGATGTCCCGCAGGCCCGCACCGTCGCGGGGGCGCCCATGCGGGCGCAGACGAACACCCCCCTCGTGACGTACATCCTGATCGCGCTGAACACCGCGATCTTCGCGATCACCGCCGCCCAGTCCGGCAGCGTGATGAACAACGAGCGCTCGTCGAGCCTGTTCTTCGAGTGGGCGCTGTGGCCGCCGATGATCGCGGTGCGCGACGAGTACATCCGCGTGCTCGGCAGCGGGTTCCTGCACTTCGGTGTGCTGCACCTCGCGGTCAATATGTTCGCGCTGTACGTGATCGGGCGTGACACCGAACTCGTCCTCGGCCGGCTCCGGTACCTGGCCGTATACCTGGTGTCCATCCTCGGCGGTTCCGCCGCGGTGATGCTGCTCCAGACCGACGCCGTGACCGCCGGTGCCTCCGGCGCCGTGTTCGGCCTGCTGGGCGCGCAGGCGGTGATCCTGATGCGGCTGCGGCGCAGCCCCGCGCCGGTGCTGATGATCGTCGTCCTCAACGTCGTCATCAGCATCACCATCCCGGGCATCTCCCTGTGGGGACACCTCGGCGGCCTGGCCGCGGGTGCGGCGGCGACGGCGGCGCTGTTGTTCGCGCCGCGGGCGCTGGGCGCGGGCGACGACCGTGCCCGCTTCGTCCGGACGGGCTGGCTCGCGCTGGCAGCCGTCACGGTGGTCACCGTGCTGGTCCTCGTACTGGCGGTCCTGCGCCTGCGGGCTCAGCTCGGCGTCTGATCCGGCGCCAGCCCCCGCACCGCGAGCGCGTCGTACACCGTGCGGGGGTCGGTGCCGAGGTCCCAGCGCCCGAAGATCAGCAGTTGCTCGTCGCCGCGGGGATCGCGCACGTCGATCTCCAGCATCGGCACGCGACGGCCGAGCCGCGGATACGCGACGATCCGCACCCGCATCAGGGACGCGCGGGGCAGCTCGTGTCGTCCCGACAGACGGGTGACGGCCAGCCCGGCGCCGTCCGGAAGCACCTCGAGCCGCGGGCGCTGACGGGCCGCGAGGGCCGCGACCGCGAACGCCACCACGGCCGCGAGCCCGACGAGCGTGCGACCGGCGGCATCGGCCGTCGTTGCCGCGGCGACGGCGAGCACGATTCCGCCCGCCGTGAGCGCGGCGATCGCGAGCGGGGGTGTGGACCAGCGGAGCGGTTCAGTCGCCACGGGGAGCTTTCCCCAGTTCATCCACAGGTTTGTCCACAGGTGGGGATGAACTACATCCCTGTAACCTCACCGCCATCTCATGGTCATGATCAGGCCGACGATCATGAACCCGAAGCCGATGAGGAAGTTGTACGCACCGAGGTCGTTCATCCACGAGATCTGCTCGGCCGCGAGGTAGTACACCACCAGCCAGGCCAGGCCGACGAGCATGAAGCCGAGCATCAGCGCGACGTACCAGGTGCTCGACGGGCCCGCCTTCACCTTCACGGGGGTTCGGCTCACCGGGTTGATCGTGTAGTCGGTCTTCTTCCGGACCTTCGACTTGGGCATGACGTCCTCGTTCGTGCGGTACCGCGCGGGGCGGACAGGTAGGTTGGGCAGCTACCTGATGTGTACTGCCAGTGTGAGTACACGCTAACGCAGAATCCGGAACGGAGGGTCCACGTGTCGGACGGCCGGGCCCGCGCGCTCGGGTGGACTGCCGCCGCGCTGGCCGTGTGCCTGCTCGCCGGGTTGCTGCTCGGCACCACCCGCGGGGTCTCCGACGGTGCGGAACTGCGCGTGAGCGACTCCGCGCGGCTGTCCGATCTCGTGCGGGCGGCGCAGGCCAAGGCCGATGAGCTCGCCGCCACCCGCGACGACCTCGCGGGACGCGTCGCCGAGCTGCAGGCGCAGGCCGCGGCCACCGACGACGACGTCGCCGCGGTGCTCGCCGACACCGCCGCCCTCGAGGACCCGGCCGGGCTGACCGCACGCCGTGGCCCGGGGGTCACCGTCAGCCTCACCGATGCCCCGCGCGGCGCCGACGGCCGGTATCCGGCGGACGCGTCGCCCGACGATCTCGTGGTGCACCAGCAGGACGTGCAGAGCGTGCTCAACGCGATGTGGGCCGGCGGGGCGGAGGCGATCGCCATGCAGGATCAGCGGATCGTCGCGACGTCGGCGCCGCGCTGCATCGGCAACACCCTGCTGCTGCACGGCCGCACGTACTCCCCGCCGTACGTGATCACCGCGCTGGGCGACCCCGCACGGCTCGAGGCGGCGCTGGCCGCCGAGCCGGGCATCCGCGTGTACAAGCAGTACGCGGCCCGCTACGGGCTGGGCTACACGCAGCAGGCGTCCGATTCCCTGTCGGTACCCGCCTACACGGGCGGAACGACGCTGCGCTGACGGGTCGGTACCCTTTCCGCATGCGCATCCTCGTCGTCGACAACTACGACAGCTTCGTCTTCAACCTCGTGCAGTACCTGGGGCAGCTCGGTACCCGGGCCGAGGTGTGGCGCAACGACGACGAGCGACTCACCGGCCCCGGCGCCGCGGACCGGATCGCGGCCGAGTTCGACGGGATCCTCCTCAGCCCCGGTCCGGGCACCCCGCAGCGGGCCGGCGCCAGCATGGACCTCGTGCGTGCCTGCGCCGACGCGAGCACACCGCTGCTCGGCGTCTGCCTGGGCCATCAGGCGATCGGTGCCGCCTTCGGCGCGACCGTCGACCGTGCCCCGGAGCTGCTGCACGGCAAGACCAGCTCGGTGTGGCACGACGGCACCGGTGTGCTGGCCGGCCTGCCGGATCCGTTCACCGCGACGCGCTACCACTCGCTCACGGTGCTACCGCAGACGATGCCCGACGAGCTCGTGCCGACCGGGTACACCGAGAGCGGCATCGTCATGGCCCTGCGGCATCGCGAGCTGCCGATCCATGGCGTCCAGTTCCACCCCGAGTCGGTCCTCACCCAGGGCGGTCACCGGATGCTGGCGAACTGGCTGGCCGTGTGCGGCGAGGCGCCGGACGAGCAGCTGGTGGCCCGGCTGGAGGCGGAGATGGCGAAGGCGCTCGCGGGCGGCGCCGCCTGAGCCGTCCGCTTCGCGGACCGACATCCGGAGCGCAGCTCAGCGGATACCCAGCACGCCCACACCCACGGTGATGGTCTCCGACTTGGAGATCTCCGACCCCGGGGGCTGCTGCTGGGCGATGACCTTGCCCACGAGCTCCGGGTCGAGGGTGGCCTCACGGTTCTGCACGAGCTGCGCCGGCGAACCCGTCCAGCCGGCCGCCCGCAGCGCCGTCAGCGCCTCGGACACCGTCCTGTTCGTCAACGCCGGCATCTCGATGCGATTCCCGTTGGACACCTGGATGGTGACCGTGTCGCCCTTCGTCGCGCTGGTTCCGCCTGCCGGGCTGCTCGACACGACCGTCCCGGCCGGCTGGCTCGAGTCGATCTCGTCGACCACGACGGTGAAGCCCGCGGCCTCGATGTTGTCGCGAGCCACCTCGGTGGCCTGACCCACGACGTTGGGCACGCGGATCTGCTCGGGACCGCTGCCGAGCGTCACGCTCACCGCGCTGTCGCGGTCGGCGTCCGCTCCCGCGGCGGGACTCTGGTCGACGACCGTGTCGCGTTCGGCCGCCGACGACGGCGCCCGCGCCACATTCGGATCGAGCCGCAGCCCGGCCTCGGCCAGTGTCTGCAGCGCCTCCTGCTGGTTCATGCCCGCGAGCCGCGGGATCTGCACCTGTTCGGGCCCGCTCGAGACCTCGAGCGTGACGGTGCTGCCCTCCTCGGCCTGGACCCCGGCGACCGGCCGGGTGTTGACGACGTTGCCGCTGGCGACCACCGCGTCGGGCTTCATCTGCACCGACACCTCGAACCCGGCATCCTGCAGCCTGCTCTCCGCGATCTCCGCGGCGAGGTTGCGCACGTCGGGGACGGGGATCTGCGCGGCGCTCGAGCCGGGGCCCGAGGTCCACAGGAACACGCCGACGATGCCGACGATCACGACCGCGGCCAGGCCCAGCAGCGTGTTGCGCAGTGCCCGGGAACGCTGCGGCGCGGCCGCAGTCCCACCCGCGACGACTCCGGCGGCCCCGCGGTCCGCGCCGTTGCGCGGTGTCCCGGCGCCGTCGACGGCCCCGAGGATGGTGGTGCGGTCCTCGTCGGTCATCACCATCGGCGCGCTGGGCTTCTGGCCGCTGAGCACGCGGATCAGGTCGCTGCGCATCTCGGCGGCGCTCTGGTAGCGGTTGGCGGGGTTCTTCGCCATCGCCTTGAGGATCACCGAGTTCAGCTCCGGCGGGACGGCGGAGTTCACCGACGACGGCAGCGGCGGATCCTCACGGACATGCTGGTACGCGACGGCCACCGGGGAGTCGCCCTGGAACGGCGGCTTGCCGGTGAGGATCTCGAACAGCACACAGCCCACCGAGTACACGTCGGAGCGGGCGTCGACCTGCTCGCCGCGGGCCTGCTCCGGCGACAGGTACTGGGCGGTGCCGATCACCGCGGCCGTCTGCGTCATCGGGCTCGCGGCGTCCGAGATGGCCCGGGCGATGCCGAAGTCCATCACCTTGACCGCGCCGGAACGGGTGATCATGACGTTCGCGGGCTTGACGTCGCGGTGGACGATCATGTTGCGGTGGCTGAAGTCCAGGGCGGCGCACACGTCGGCCACGACCTCCATGGCCCGCTTCGGGGTCATCGGCCCCTGGGAGCGCACGATGTCGCGCAGCGTATCGCCCTCGACGTACTCCATGACGATGTACGGCAGCGGGCCGGCCTCGGTCTCCGCCTCGCCGGTGTCGTACACGGCGACGATCGCCGGGTGGTTCAGCGCGGCCGCGTTCTGGGCTTCGCGGCGGAACCGGAGATAGAACGTGGGGTCGCGGGCGAGGTCGGCGCGCAGCACCTTGATCGCCACGTCGCGGTCGAGCCGCAGATCCCGGGCCAGGTGCACCTCCGACATGCCACCGAAGCCGAGGATCTCACCCAACTCGTAGCGGGAAGAGAGCTTGCGGGGTGTGGTCATGACTGTCCTCGGGTGACTGGCTCGATCGGGGTGAACGGGTTGTCTATGGCTCCGGGTTCGAGACCACCGTCGCCGTCCTCCGGCAACGAGACCGTGGTGGTGGTCGTCTCGGCCGTCGTGGTGGTGGCGGCAGTGGTCGTCGTGGCCGTCGTCGTGGTCGGCGCCGTGGTGGTCGTCGGCGCCTCCGTCGTGGTCGGCGGCGGAGTGGTCGTCGTCGGCTCGGGGGTCGTGGTGGGCGCCTGCGTCGTGGTGGGAGGAGCCGTGGTGGTCGGTTCCTCCGTCGCGGTGGTGGTCCGCGGCGGCCGCGTGGTCGTCGTGGCGCGGGTGGTGGTCGCCGGGGCCTGCGTGGTCGTCGTGGACCGCGCGGGGCCCGCGTCACCCGAATTGTCGCCGCCCAGCAGCACCAGCGCCAACGCGACGAGCGCCAGGGCCACCGCCGCCCCGGCCGCCCAGGCGAGGGTCTTCGGGCTGGGGGAGCGCTTGTCGCCGGACGGGGTGGGTCCGGTGGGCGGCCGGTCGCCGCCGTTCGCGTACGTCGGGGCGTAGTACGGCCGCGACGGCGGAGGCGGGGTCGGACCGAGCGCGCGGGTCGCGGCGGTGGGCGCGGTGGTGCCCGGCACCCCGGGCGGCAGGATCCGCGTGGCACCGGTGACCGGCGGCACGTTGCCCGGCGGCGGCACCGGCCGGCCGGCGCGCACCGCGGAGACGGCGTCGGCGAACTCGCCGCCGCTGGTGTACCGGTACGCCGGATCCTTCGTCATGGCGATCTCGATGAGCTCACGCACCCCCGCCGGCAGGTCGGTGGGCAGCGGCGCGGGCGTCTCCTGCACGTGCTTCATCGCGACGGTGACGACGCTGTCGCCGAGGAACGGTCGCCGGCCGGCGAGGGCCTCGTACCCGACGACGCCGAGCGAATACACGTCGCTCGCCGACGTCGCCTCCTGGCCGAGAGCCTGCTCGGGCGCGATGTACTGAGCGGTGCCCATGACCATGCCGGTGCGCGTCACCGGCGACGCGTCGACGGCCTTGGCGATGCCGAAGTCGGTGATCTTCACCTGGCCGGTGGGGGTGATGAGGATGTTCCCGGGTTTGACGTCGCGGTGCACGACTCCGGCGTCGTGGGCAGCCTGCAGCGCCCGCCCGGTCTGCTCGAGCATGTCCAGGGTGTGCGGCAGCGACAGGCGGCCCACCCGGGCGAGGACGGCGTTGAGGGGCTCGCCGTGCACGAGTTCCATCACCAGGTACGCGATGGACTGGCCCTCGGCGTCGGTGGTCTCGCCGTAGTCGAACACGCCGGCGATGCCGGGGTGATTGAGCTGTGCGGTGGTGCGGGCCTCGAACCGGAAGCGGGTCAGGAAGTCGGCGTCGCCGGAGAGCTCGGCCTTGAGGACCTTCACCGCCACCCGGCGGTCGAGACGGGTGTCGAGCCCCTCCCACACCTGTCCCATGCCGCCGGTGGCGATGAGCCGTTGCAGCCGGTAACGGTCGGCGATCATGGCGCCGCTGTGCAAAGCCATAATCAGCCTCTCTGCATTCCCGCCGCGATCACGGCACGTCCGATCGGCGCGGCAACCGAGCCTCCCGTGGCGGCGAGTGCGCGGTCGCCACCGTCTTCCACGATGACCGCCACGGCAACTGTCGGCTGCTGGGCGGGCGCAAAGGCGATATACCACGTGTGCGGGGGAGTGTTACGGGGGTCGTCGCCGTGCTCGGCGGTACCGGTCTTCGACGCGATCTGGACCCCCGGGATCTTCCCCTCGCCGCCGGAGAAGTTCTCGGATCCGATCATCAGGTCGGTCAGGGTGGCCGCGACCTGCGGCGACATCGCCTGTCCCGCCGAGACCGGCGTGGTCTCCGCCAGCACCGACAGGTCCGGCGACTGCAACTGCGACACCAGATGCGGCTGCATCCGGACGCCGCCGTTGGCGACTGTGGCGGCAATCACGGCGCTCTGCAGCGGGGTGAGCGCGACGTCACGCTGACCGATGCTCGACTGGCCGAGCGCGGCGCCGTCGGGGATCGGCCCGATCGTGCTCGCCGCGACGGGGACGGGGATGTCCACGGACTCGCCGATGCCCAGCGCCTCGGCCTGTTCGGCGAGGGCGTCCTTGCCGGTCTTCAGGCCCATCTCGACGAAGGCGGTGTTGCAGGAGCGGGCGAAGGCCTCGCGCAGGGTGGCGGTGGGGCCGCCGCCGCACGTCGCGCCGCCGTAGTTCTCCAGCGTGGTCGCGGTGTCGGGGAGGGTGATGTTCGGCGCGGCGGTGAACTGGTCGTCGGGGGTGGTGCCCGCAGCGAGGGCCGCGGCGGTCACCACGACCTTGAACGTCGAGCCGGGCGGGTAGGTCTGCGAGATGGCGCGGTTGAGCATGGGCTTGTCGGGGTCGGCGTTGAGTTCCTCCCACGCCTGCGAGGTGGCGGCGCCGTCGTGACCCGAGAGCCGGTTGGGGTCGTAGCTCGGGGTGCTCACCATCGCCAGGATGCGGCCGGTGCTCGGTTCGATGGCCACGACCGAGCCGGTGTAGCCCTTGGAGGTGAGCTCGTCGTAGGCCACCTGCTGCATGACCGGGTCGACGGTGGTGACCACGTTCCCGCCGCGCGGGTCCCGCCCGGAGACCAGATCGAAGAAGCGCCGGCCGAACAGTCGGTTGTCGGAGCCGTTGAGGACCTCGTCCTCGGTGCGCTCGAGCCCGGTACTGCCGTACTGCATCGAGTAGAACCCGGTCACGGGTGCATAGGCGAGCGGGCTCATCGGCTGTTCGGGTGCGGCCGGGTACGTGCGCAGGTACTTGTAGCGGCTGTCGGTGGGGACCGACACCGCCAGGACCTGTCCGCTCGCGGAGATCTGGCCGCGCTGGCGTGAGTACTCGTCGATGAGCACCCGGGAGTTGCGCGGGTCGGTGCGCAGGTCGTCGGCCTTGATGACCTGCACGTAGGTGGCGTTTGCGAGCAGCGCGACGACCATGAACATCACCGCCATCGCGACCTTGCGGAGCGGTGCGTTCATCCGCGCCCCAGCATTTCCGTCGGCGCGTCCGCGATCGGTGGCGGTGCCTTCTTGCGTGGTGCGGCGGGTTCGCGGGCCGCGTTGGAGATCTTCACCAGCAGTGCCAGCAGGAGGTAGTTCGCCAGCAGCGACGAGCCGCCGTAGGACATGAACGGCGTGGTGAGACCGGTGAGGGGGATCAGCTTGGTGACGCCGCCGACGACGACGAACAGCTGGATCGCGATGGTGAACGACAGGCCGGCTGCCAGCAGCTTGCCGAAGCTGTCACGGACGGCGATCGCGGTGCGCAATCCCCGAATGATCAGGATCAGGAACAGGACGAGGATGGCGCTGAGGCCGATGAGCCCGAGTTCCTCACCGATCGCGGCGACGATGAAGTCGGTCTTGGCGAACGGCACCTGCGCGGGCCGTCCGCTGCCGAGCCCGGTGCCGGCGACGCCGCCGGTGGCGAGACCGAACAGCGACTGCGAGATCTGGTAGCCGGTGTTGTTGTAGTCGGCCAGCGGGTCGAGCCAGGTCTCCACCCGCACCCGCACGTGCCCGAACATCTGGTACGCGAAGTAGAAGCCGACGACGAGCAGGGCACCGCCGATGAGCAGCCAGCCCACCCGCTCGGTCGCGATGTACAGCATCACCAGCACCGTGCCGAACAGCAGCAGCGACGTGCCGAGGTCCTTCTCGAACACCATGACGCCGATCGAGAGGATCCACGCGGCCAGGATCGGGCCCAGGTCGCGGGCGCGGGGGAAGTCCATGCCGAGCACGTGTTTGCCGGCGGTGGTGAACAGGTCGCGCTTCGCCACCAGCACGGAGGCGAAGAAGATGATGAGCAGGATCTTGGCGAACTCGCCGGGCTGGATGCTGAACCCGGGCAGCCGGATCCAGATCTTGGCGCCGTTGACCTCGGAGAAGCGGGACGGCAGCAGGGCCGGGACGGCGAGGGCGACGAGGCCGATCAGGCCCAGCGTGTAGCTGAACCGGGCGAGGAGCCGGTAGTCGTGCAGCAGCGCGAGGACCGCGACGAAGCCGGCGATGGCGAGCGCCGTCCACAGCACCTGCTGGTTGGCGTCGGGGGAGGGGATCGGCTGACCGAGGTAGAGCGCGTTCTCCTCGTCGGCGAGGTCGAGCCGGTGGATCAGCACCAGTCCGAGGCCGTTGAGCAGCGCGACGATCGGGAGCAACAGCGGGTCGGCGTACGGCGCGAACCGGCGCACCGCCAGGTGCGCGGCGAGGAACAGCACCGCGTACGTCAGCCCGTACTTGGCCAGATCCAGGGTCACGGTCTGTTCCTGGCTCGCCTCGACCAGCATCAGCGACACCGTGGTGATCGCGATGGCGGCGACGATGAGCAGCAGCTCCGTGCCCCGCCGCGTGGACACGACGGGAGCCGGGGCGAAACCTCCGGGAGGACTGGGGAAGGAGGCTCCGGGTGCGTGGGACACCGACATCAGGCGCCCACCCGGCAGTTCTGGCCCGGCACCTGCGGAACCGCCGGCGTCGGCTCGGGCGTCGGGGTCGGTGCGGGGGCCGGTGCCGCGGCGGGTGCGGGCTCCGACGCGGGAGCTGCCGGCGGGGTCGTCGGGGCCGGTGCGGGCGCCGGTTCGGGCGCCGGAGCCGGAGCCGGTGCGGGCGCCGGCTGTTCCTCGACGCACACCGGGAGCAGGTCGTTCTCGGCGAGGCGGTTCATCTGGGTGCGCGCGTCGTCGAGGGATCCGGAGGGCAGGCCCGCCCGCACCTGCTCGCGGGCGGCCGGCTGCAGGTCGTCGACCAGCATGACGCGGCAGTCGGCCTCCTGCGGGGAGGTCAGGGTCAAGGTTCCGTCGTCGGCGAGACAGCCGACGAGGGACTGTTCCTGCAGCGAGTAGCCGAGGATGTTGCCGGGCACGCCGCGCAGCACCGTGACGCGGCCGTCCTCGTCGCCGACGTAGTAGTAGCTGCGGATCATCGTGCGGCCCACGGCGGCCCCGGCGACGAGCAGTCCGAGCACCACGATCGCGACGAGCGGGAACCACATCCGGCTGCGCTTGCGCTTGGGCTCGGGCTCGTTCTGCACGACGACGCGCTTGGGCGTGGCCCGCGGCGGACGCATCGCGGCGGCGCGGCCCGCGGCAGTGTTGGGCGGCGGGGTGTCCTCGTCGTCCCCGGACGCGGCGCCGGCGACGATCGGGTGGCTCTGGCCGTAGTCGAGGTCGATGACGTCGGCGACGACGACGGTGACATTGTCGGGGCCGCCGCTGCGCAGGGCGAGTTCGATGAGCCGGTCGGCGCACTCGTCCTGCGTGCCCTCGCTCAGGGTGTTGGCGATGGTCTCGTCGCTGACGACGTCGGACAGGCCGTCGGAGCAGATGAGGTAGCGGTCGCCGGCGCGCGCCTCGCGCACGGTGAGCGTCGGTTCGACCTCGCTGCCGGTGAGGGCGCGCATGATCAGCGACCGCTGCGGGTGGCTGTGCGCCTGCTCGGGCGTGATGCGGCCCTCGTCGACGAGGGACTGCACGAAGGTGTCGTCGCGGGTGATCTGGGTGAGCTGGCCGTCGCGCAGCAGGTAGGCGCGCGAATCGCCGATGTGGGCGAGGCCGAGCTTGCTGCCGGCGAAGAGGATGGCGGTGAGCGTGGTGCCCATGCCGTCGAGTTCGGGTTCCTCCTCGACCTGATCGGCGATGGCGGCGTTGCCCTCGCGCACGGCGGCGGCGAGCTTGCCGAGCAGGTCCCCGCCGGGTTCGTCGTCGTCGAGGTGGGCGAGCGCCGCGATCATCAGCTGCGAGGCGACCTCGCCGGCGGCGTGGCCACCCATTCCGTCGGCGAGGGCGAGCAGGCGGGCCCCCGCGTACACGGAATCTTCGTTGTTGGAACGAACCAAGCCGCGGTCGCTACGGGCGGCGTAACGCAGTACGAGGGTCACGGGCGCAGCTCGATCACGGTCTTCCCGACCCGGACAGGAGTGCCCAGGGGTACGCGGACGGCGGTGGTGACCTTGGCACGGTCCAGGTACGTGCCGTTGGTCGACCCCAGGTCCTCGACGTACCAGTCCGACCCACGCGGCGACAGGCGGGCGTGCCGGGTGGACGCGTAGTCGTCGGTGAGGACGAGGGTCGAGTCGTCGGCCCGGCCGATCAGGACCGGTTGGGTGCCGAGCGTGATGCGGGTGCCCGCGAGCGCGCCCTGGGTCACCACCAGGAACTTCGCGGACTTGCCGCGGCCCAGCGAAGGCAGCACCGACTGGTTGCGCGGCGAGTAACGCGGGACCGGACGCGCGGCACCGGCGTAGATGTCCGACCGCAGCGTGCGCAGGATCGCCCAGATGAACAACCACAGCAGGAGCAGGAACCCCGCCCGGGTCAGCTGCAGAATCAGCCCCTGCACGGCTCGCCCTCCTTCTGCGTATCGGCCCGGTGCGGTGTCGTCCGGTGCGCTGCGGTCACCCACAATACGGACCCCGGGCGACGAGACGCATCGTCCGGCGCGTTGCCGACGCGTCGGATGGGTCTCGTGCCGGTTCCGATCGGGTCTCGGTCCCCGGCGCTCAGAGAATGCGCACCAGGATCTCCGAGTGTCCCGCCCGGACCACGTCGCCGTCGGCGAGCTGCCAGTCCTGCACGGGCGCACCGTTGACGGTGGTGCCGTTGGTCGAACCGAGATCCGAGAGCATGGCCACCTGCCCGTCCCAGCGAATGTCGATGTGGCGCCGGGAGACACCGGTGTCCGGCAGCCGGAACTGGGCGTCCTGCCCGCGTCCGACGATGTTGCTGCCCTCCCGGAGCTGGTAGTAGCGCCCGCTGCCGTCCTCGAGCTGGAGCGTCGCGGTCAGCACCCGGCCGGCCTGCGGCGGCTGGTACGCGCCGGCGCCGTAGCCCTGATCCGCATAGCCCTGATCCGCGTAGCCCTGGTCTGGGTAGGCCTGCTGGCCGTAACCCTGATCCGCGTAGCCCTGGTCGGGGTAGCCCTGTCCGGCGTAGCCCTGCTGGCCGTAACCCTGGTCGGCGTAGCCCTGGTCGTAGCCGCCGGGCTGGCCGTACCCGCCCTGGTAGCGGTCGTCGCCGTAGGCCTGCTGCGACGGGTACTGCGGGGAGTAGTCGCGCCCGTAGTCCTGGCTGTACGCCTGTCCGGAGTGGCCGCCGTATCCCCGCTCCTCGCCGTAGCCCCGGTCCTCGTGGCCGCCGGCCCGGCCGTAGTCCTGCTGGTCGTAGCCGCCGGCGTCGTAACCGCCCTGCTGCTCGCCGCCGTAGGGCGCCTGCGCGGCGGGGTACGCCCCGCCGTTCCGCTGGCCCTGCTGGTAGCGCTGATCCTGGCCTACGTGCGCGTGACCGTTCCGCGCGTACTGCGGTTCGGCGCTCTCGGCGGGGTCACGGCTTGGGTCGTAGCCTGGATTCTGCGTCATCGAGCCAACTCCTGGGTCGGGGGTCACGGTTGAACGGTTGTGCGGTGTCCGCGAGGCCGGGGCGCGCACCGGTGAGCGCCCGACGTCGGGGTCGACCGACCCGTGCGTGCGGAACTGCCCGGTGTGCAGTGCCGCCGACGACTCGAATGCGACCTGGATCTGACCGTAGGTCTGCCACCCCTGCTCGCGGATGAAGTCCTCAAGGTGACGCGCGAACGCCTTCACCGTCAAGTCCCGATCCGCGGCGAGGGCTTCGTGATCGGATTCGCTGATCGTGATCACGTACCGGTTGGGAGCCAGCATGTGGCCCCGGTCGAGCTGCTGGACGCCGTCGGTGGCCTCGCGCTGGAGCGCGGCCTCCACTTCCTGCGGAACTACACCGCCACCGAAGACGCGCGCGAACACGTCGCTGACGGCAGCCTGCAGCTTGCGCTCGAATCGCTGCGCGATACCCACGGCGACCCCCTTTCCGGTCTGCGTGTCGCAATGCAGAGCTCGCTTCTGCATGGTATCGACTTTTCGTCCGATCCGGCCCGGTGGAGGGGGCGGCCCTGCCCCGGCGGGCCGGTGCAGCGCCGGCAAAGGACCTCTGTACAGGCGAATCGTTGTTCGGCGGGAGGGTGTGTTACTGTTCTCCAGTCGCTCGGGCGAGTGGCGGAATGGCAGACGCGCTGGCTTCAGGTGCCAGTGTCCTTCGGGACGTGGGGGTTCAAGTCCCCCTTCGCCCACCATCACCTCGGGCCCCCGATCCACACGGATCGGGGGCCCGAGTCGTTGTCCGGTCGCTCGGCGCGTCCGCTCACGAGCCGGACGCCGCGAAGCGCGTCCGCAGGTTCGCGATCATGCAGTGCAGCTCCCGCTGGGTCTCGCGCAGCCGCCGGGCCTCCGCCTCGTATCGCTGTGCGGCGGCGACGGAGCCGCTGCCGCGTTCGATCCGCGCGCAGGTCTCGGCGGTCGTGAGTGCCGCGGCGACGCTGTCGTTCTCGCGGTGGAGGATGCCGAGGAACACCTGGCCCTGATGGGCGTCGGCGACGGCGTGCTCGTCGGCGGCCGCCGCGAGGTCGACGAGGTTCGTCGCGCCCCCTCGCGCGGGCCGGGCGGTCGTGCGGGTTGCCATGCGGGTCGTGCTCATGGCGAGCAGTCTGGCACGTACCTGCGTCCTACATGCAGGATGCACGGACTGTTTTGCCCGACTCGGGACATTTTCCCAGATAGTTGAGTGTTCAATCAGTTTCTGCGTGACGGACATCTCCGTGTAACCGCATCCGGGGACGGTTCCCGGGGCTGAACAGGGCCAAACCTGATGTGACTCACTTCACGGAACTTTTGTTTCCGTACCCTAACCACCCCCTGTTACCCTTTCGATACCGCTGACCGCAGTTGATTTAATCGCTGCGGTCAGTTGTTATTTATGGGGTTGTTACGTTCGCGTGCTAGATGATCCGGCCGCTCTCAGATTCCTGTGGTGCCCCGCGGATACGCCGCCGCGACGTCCGTCAGCACGTTCACCAGATACGGCACCCCGGACGCGAAGGCCCGGTCCAGCGCCGGACCGAGCTCCCGCGGATCCGTCACCAGCTCACCGCCCGCCCCGAGCGCGGTCGCAACCAGGTCGTACCGCGTGCCCGGCGCCAGGTCGGCTGCCACGTCGTACCCGTACAGCAGCTGCATCGGTCCCTTCTCGAGCCCCCACGCCGAGTTGTTGCCCACCACGATCACCACGGGCAGCTCGTGCCGCACGAGGGTGTCGATGTCCATCAGCGACAGACCGGCAGCACCGTCGCCGAGCAGCAGCACCACCTGACTCGACGGCCGCGCCACCCGCGCCGCGACGGCCGCGCCGAGGCCGGCGCCGAGACATCCGTACGGCCCCGGATCGAGCCACTGCCCGGGCCGCTTCGGCTCGACGAACTTGCCCGCGAACGACACGAAGTCGCCGCCGTCGCCGATGACCACGGCGTCGTCGGCCAGCCGCGGCAGCAGTTCACCGTAGATCCGGGCCGGGTGGATCGGATCGGCCTCGGCGGCCAACAGGGCGGCGTCGCGCTCCGCGGCGGCTGTTGCTTCGTCGCGCAGTCCGGTCACCCAGACGTCCGTGTCCGGGCGCGAGGACAGCGCCGAGAGGATGCCGTCGAGGCACGCCGTGAGGTCGCCGGACACCGAGCCGGCGAGTTCGGCGTGTGCCGACACCTGACCGGGGGAGTCGGCCACGTGCACCACTCGGGCCGCGGGCGCGCCGTCGCGCCCACCGAACCGGCCGTAGCCGAGGCGGAAGTCCAGCGGCGTGCCCACGACGATCGCCAGGTCGCAGGCCCCCACCGCGGTGCCGCGGGCCTTGGTGACGAGCAGGGGATGCCCACCCGGGACCACCCCGCGGCCCATGCCGTTGGTGATCACCGGGATGCCGGCCTCGTCGACGAACCGCAGTGCCGCCTCCTCGGCGTGATCGGCCCACACGTCGGTGCCCAGCACCAGCAGCGGCCGCCGTGCCTCGGCGAGCAGGGCGGCGATCTCCGTCAGCGCCTCGGAGTCGGGCTCGAGCCGGAC
Organism: Rhodococcus sp. 2H158; assembly: GCF_053764755.1. Lineage (NCBI taxonomy): Bacteria > Bacillati > Actinomycetota > Actinomycetes > Mycobacteriales > Nocardiaceae > Rhodococcus > Rhodococcus sp. 2H158. The sequence continues at coordinate 80,560 of NZ_JBSNCE010000012.1, read as the reverse complement.
CGCAGCCGGCGGCGACGGACGCGGCAGGGTGGCGCGGCCGAACAGTTCGTCCATCGGCACGTCCACGAACGCCGGCCCCCGGTGCGACGTGCGGGCCGCCGTGAACGCCTCGTCGACCAGCGGGCCGATGCGCGCCACGGTCGCCGCCGTCTCGGACACCTTCGTGACGGTGGACAGCAGCGGCGGCTGGTCGAGTTCCTGCAGGCTGCCCGTGCCCCAGCGGGCGTTGGGTGCGCGGCCGCCGAGCACGACCAGCGGCGACCCCGCGAAGTACGCCTGGGTGACGGCACTGACGCCGTTCGTCACGCCCGGCCCGGCGGTGAGCACGGCCAGCCCGGGATGCCGCAGGAGCTTGCCGGTGGCCTCGGCGGCGAACACCGCGGTCTGCTCGTGGCGCACGTCGATGAGCCGCATGCGTGCTTCACCCTTGACCGCGGCGTCGTACAGCGGGAACACGTGCGCGCCGGAGAGGGTGAACATCGTCTCGACACCGTGGGCGCGGGCCACCGCCGCGGCGTGATCGCCGCCGTGCCCCTCGAGGTCCGGGCTCATGGCGCGAAGGGTACGGCCGCGTGCAGTGCCGTGGGGCGGGTTCGGGGGAACACGAGCGTGGTCGCCGGGCCGGGGGTCCGGTGCGGACGTCGGCTTCCGTTCGAAAGTTGTTGCAGTACAGCAGGTCAGACGCACCGGTGGACGCGTCACGCCCCTCGCCGGGTCGCGAGGCCGACCACTGCGTCGCGCAGGCCCGTCCAGCGCTCGGCGGTGGTCACCCGGCTCGCCGCGTGCGACGCCCGCACGAGGAGCCGGGTGGTGCGTCGCCGGGCCCGGTCGTAGCGGCCGAGCGCCTCGGGCACGTCGAACCGGGCGAGCAGATCCGCCAGGGTGGCCGCGTCGACGATCGCCTCGCAGGCACCGCGGCCGAGGTTGGGGGTCATGGCGTGGGCGGCGTCGCCGAGCAGTGCGACGTTGCCGCGCACGTACGACGGCAGCGGCGGGGACTGGTAGATCTCGTGGTGGAGCACCGTCGCCGGATCCAGGCGGTTCAGCACGTCGCGCACGGCCGGATGCCAGTCGCCGAACCGGGCGACGAGGTCGCCGACGCCGCCGGTGGTGCCGGCCGGCGCACGGACGGCTGCGAACCAGTTGATCAGGCCACCCTCGCGGGGCGTGATCCCGAACAGCGCGCCCGCCCCCCACGTCTCGGTCGCGGTGTCCACGGTGCCGTCCACCCAGCCGCGCCACGCCGCGATGCCGGCGTGGACGGGCCGGCGGTCCGGGCCGAAGAGGGCGTCACGGGTCGGGCTGTTGATGCCGTCCGCGCCGATCACGACGTCGTAGCCGGCGAGCTCGGTCAGCGGCGGAGCGGACCGGCCGAGCCGTACCACCTCGTCGGGCAGGCCCGCGGCGAGCAGGTCCAGCAGGGCCGGCCGGGAGAGCAGTACGGCGGGACGCCGGGTGCGAAACCGTGCGAGCTCGCGGCCGTCGGGCCGCAGGATCGCGCCGCGGTCCAGTGCGACGCCGAGGCGCTCGACGCCGCCGCCGAGCCCTGCCGAGGCGAGTGCGTCGAGCGCGGCCGGCCACATTCCCAGGGCCGTCCCGGTGGGCGGCAGCGCCGGGGAGCGCTCGAACACGTCGACGTGCCAGCCCCGCCGGATCAGTGCATTCGCTGCGGTGAGCCCGCCGATGCCCCCGCCGAGGATCGCGGCCTTGCCGCTGTTGTTCCTGGTCATGAAGTCAAGGTACTACGGATGTAGTGTCATGTCACTACTGTTGTAGTATCGAGAGGTGACCGACAAGCGCGCAGCGGTGCTCGACGCCGCGATCGACCTGCTCGGCCGGGAAGGGTTGCGCGGGCTCACCCATCGCGGGGCGGACGCGGCCGCCGGCGTGCCGGCCGGTTCCACGTCGAACTACTTCCGCACCCGCCGGGCCCTGCTCGAGGGCGTCCTCGACCGCCTTGTCGAGCGTGACCGGGCCGACGTCGCCGTCCTCGGCGGCGGAAACCTCCCGCGCACCGAGGAGGAGCTCGTCGAAATGCTCGCCGGGTACGTGATGTTCGCGACAGGCCCCGATGCCGTACGTACCCGCGCCCGGTTCGCGCTGTTCGTCGAGGCCACCGCCTCGCCGTCGCTGCGACGGTCCGTGCAGCGACGCCGCGACGAACTGCGGGGCATGGGTCTGGCGGTGCTCGCCGCCCTCGGATCCTCGGATCCCGTCGCCGGGGCGCGCGTGCTCACCGACCACCTCGACGGGATGATCCTGCACCGTCTGACCTCGGACGATGCGGATCTCGACCCGCGCGACGACCTCCGCCGGATGGTGCGCGCGCTGCGGTGACGAGGCGCGCCGCCCGGCCGCGCGTCAACCGCGTGTTAACGGGCGGTCACCGGCTCGTTAGGGATGGATAGGATAGCCTTGGTTGCGTCGTCCCCCGGAGACTGACATATCGTTGTATGCAACACGGTGGACACACGACGTCCAAGCCGACCGGGAGGTCCGGCCCGAGCTGCCGAAAATTGGCACCCGCATCGTCGCGGAAGGGCGGATACTGAACGGTGATCGGTGCCGATCCACCACGTGTCGGTACTTGCTCACGCAAGTAGATGGCCATCAGCGCTGCTGGTCGTCGCTGCAATCTAACGCAACGAAGGCTAGGTATGAAGCATCTTCCCGGGCCGCAAGGGCTCTACCACCCGGCGAACGAGCACGACTCCTGTGGTGTCGCATTCGTCGTCGACATGCATGGTCGCCGCAGCCGGGACATCGTGGAGAAGGCGATCACCGCCCTGGTGAACCTCGAGCACCGCGGCGCAGCGGGCTCCGAGTCGAACACCGGCGACGGTGCCGGCATTCTCATCCAGGTCCCCGACCGCTTCCTCCGTGAGGTCGTCGACTTCGACCTGCCGCCGATCGGCTTCTACGCCACCGGCATCGCCTTCCTGCCGCAGGACGAGAAGGCCGCCGACGAGGCCGTCGCCGCGGTCGACGCGATCGTCGCCGAGGAGGGCCTGCAGGTCCTCGGCTGGCGCGAGGTTCCCGTCGACCCCGCCGACCTGGGAACGCTGGCCCGGCAGGCGATGCCGAGCTTCCGCCAGATCTTCGTCACCTCGCCCGACCGGACCCTCGGTGGCCTCGAGCTCGAGCGCCGGGCCTACGTGGTCCGCAAGCGCACCGAGCACGAGCTCGGCCGCGAAGGCGCCGGCCAGGACGGCCCCGGCAGCGAGACGGTGTACTTCCCGAGCCTGTCGGCGTCGACCTTCGTCTACAAGGGCATGCTCACCACGCCGCAGCTCGAGGGCTTCTACCTCGATCTGCAGGACCAGCGCGTCGAGTCGGCGCTGGGCCTGGTGCACTCGCGCTTCTCCACCAACACCTTCCCGTCGTGGCCGCTGGCGCACCCGTTCCGCCGCGTCGCCCACAACGGCGAGATCAACACCGTCACCGGCAATGCCAACTGGATGCGTGCCCGCGAGGCGCTCATCGACTCCGACGTGTTCGGCGGCAGCGAGAAGCTCGAGAAGATCTTCCCGGTCTGCACCGAGGGCGCGTCCGACACGGCCCGCTTCGACGAGGTGCTCGAGCTCCTGCACCTCGGCGGCCGCAGCCTGCCGCACGCCGTGCTCATGATGATCCCCGAGGCGTGGGAGCGGCACGAGTCCATGGACCCGGCCCGTCGCGCGTTCTACGAGTACCACGCGGCGCTCATGGAGCCGTGGGACGGTCCGGCGTCGGTGTGCTTCACCGACGGCACCGTCGTCGGCGCGGTCCTCGACCGCAACGGCCTGCGCCCGTCGCGCGTGTGGGTCACCGACGACGGCCTCGTGATCATGGCCTCCGAGGTGGGCGTGCTCGACATCGAACCGCAGAAGGTCGTGCGCAAGCTGCGCATGCAGCCCGGTCGCATGTTCCTCGTCGACACCTCGCAGGGCCGCATCATCGACGACGAGGAGATCAAGAGCGCCCTCGCCGCCGAGCACCCCTACCAGGAGTGGATCGACCAGGGCATCGCCCGGCTCGAGGATCTGCCCGAGAGCAAGTACACCTATATGTCGCACGAGCGGGTCGTGTTGCGGCAGCAGGTGTTCGGCTACACCAACGAAGAGGTCGACCTCCTCGTCAAGCCGATGGCGGCGACCGGCATCGAGGCGCTCGGCTCGATGGGCACCGACACCCCCATCGCGGTGCTCTCCTCGCGTCCGCGGATGCTGTTCGACTACTTCTCGCAGCTGTTCGCGCAGGTCACCAATCCGCCGCTCGACGCCATCCGCGAGGAGGTCGTCACCAGCCTGGGCGGCATGCTCGGGCCCGAGGGCGACCTGCTGAACCCGACCGCCGACTCGTGCCGGCAGATCCTCGTCTCCGCTCCGGTCATCGACAACGACGACCTGCAGAAGCTGATCCACGTCAACGACGACGGTAAGTTCCCCGGCTTCAACAGCGTCATCATCCGTGGTCTGTACCCCGTCGCCGAGGGCGGCGAGGGTCTGCGCCGCGCGCTCGAGAACATCCGCGGCGAGGTCTCCGAGGCCATCGAGAAGGGCGCGCGCCTGATCCTGCTGTCGGACCGCGAGTCCGACGAGAATCTCGCGCCGATCCCGTCGCTGCTGCTCACCTCCGCGGTGCACCACCACCTCGTCCGCGAGAAGACCCGCACCAAGGTGGGCCTGCTCGTCGAGGCCGGCGACGCCCGCGAGGTGCACCACATCGCCGCGCTGTGCGGTTTCGGTGCGGCCGTGGTCAACCCGTACATGGCCTTCGAGACCATCGACGAGCTGCTGCAGAACGGCGACCTGCCGGACGGCATCACCCTCGACAAGGCCCTCGCGAACTACATCAAGGCCGCGTCGAAGGGCGTGCTCAAGGTGATGTCCAAGATGGGCATCTCCACGCTCGCCTCCTACACCGGTGCGCAGCTGTTCCAGGTGATCGGCCTCTCGCAGGAGATCGTCGACGAGTACTTCACCGGGATGCAGTCGCAGCTCGGAGGCATCGGCCTCGACGAGATCGCCCAGGACGTCGCCGCCCGGCACTCCCTCGCCTTCATGGACCGTCCGTCGGAGCACGCCCACCGCGAGCTCGAGGTCGGCGGCGAGTACCAGTGGCGCCGCGAGGGTGAGTACCACCTGTTCAACCCGGACACGGTGTTCAAGCTCCAGCACGCCACCCGCACCGGGCAGTACTCGATCTTCAAGGAGTACACCAAGCTGGTCGACGACCAGTCGGAGCGGCTCGCGTCGCTGCGTGGCCTGTTCGAGTTCCGCAAGGATGCCCGCCCGGCGGTGCCGCTCGAGGAGGTCGAGCCGGCGAGCGAGATCGTCAAGCGGTTCTCCACGGGCGCGATGAGCTACGGCTCGATCTCCGCGGAGGCGCACGAGACCCTCGCGATCGCCATGAACCGTCTCGGCGCCCGCTCGAACTCCGGTGAGGGCGGCGAGCATCCGGACCGCTTCACCCCGGACGAGAACGGCGACTGGCGTCGCTCGGCGATCAAGCAGGTCGCCTCCGGCCGGTTCGGTGTCACCGCGCACTACCTGACGAACTGCACCGACATCCAGATCAAGATGGCGCAGGGCGCCAAGCCGGGTGAGGGTGGTCAGCTGCCGCCGCACAAGGTGTACCCGTGGGTCGCCGAGGTGCGTGGTTCGACGCCGGGCGTGGGCCTGATCTCGCCGCCGCCGCACCACGACATCTACTCGATCGAGGATCTCGCGCAGCTGATCCACGACCTGAAGAACGCCAACCCGCAGGCCCGCATCCACGTGAAGCTGGTCTCCGAGATCGGTGTCGGCACCGTCGCCGCGGGTGTGTCGAAGGCCCACGCCGATGTGGTGCTGATCTCCGGTCACGACGGTGGCACCGGTGCCTCCCCGCTGACCTCGCTCAAGCACGCGGGTGCGCCGTGGGAGCTCGGCCTCGCCGAGACGCAGCAGACGCTGCTGCTCAACGGTCTGCGCGACCGCATCGTCGTGCAGGTGGACGGGCAGATGAAGACCGGCCGCGACGTGGTCATCGCCGCCCTGCTCGGCGGTGAGGAGTTCGGCTTCGCCACCGCTCCGCTGGTGGTGTCCGGCTGCATCATGATGCGCGTGTGCCATCTCGACACCTGCCCGGTGGGCGTGGCGACGCAGAACCCGGTGCTGCGCAAGCGGTTCACCGGCAAGCCGGAGTTCGTCGAGAACTTCATGCTCTACATCGCCGAGGAGGTGCGCGAGTACCTGGCCGAGCTGGGCTTCCGCTCCCTCGACGAGGCGATCGGCCGGGTCGACATGCTCGACACCACCAAGGCCGTCGACCATTACCGTGCCTCGAAGCTGGACCTGTCGCCGCTGCTGGAGCAGACCCGTTCGCCGATCTTCAGCGAGCAGGACCTGCACTGCACCAAGGAGCAGGACCACGCGCTGGACAAGGCGCTCGACAACGAGCTCATCACGCAGGCGAGGCCGGCGCTCGAGTCGGGTACGCCGGTGACGATCGAGACCAAGATCGCCAACGTCAACCGCACCGTCGGCACCATGCTCGGCCACGAGCTCACCAAGGTGTACGGCGGGGAGGGCTTGCCGGACAACACGATCGACATCACCTTCACCGGTTCGGCCGGCAACAGCTTCGGCGCGTTCGTGCCCAAGGGCATCACGCTGCGGCTGTTCGGCGACGCCAACGACTTCGTCGGCAAGGGCCTGTCCGGTGGCCGGATCGTCGTCCGCCCGCCGCTGAACGCGGCGCCGGGCTTCGTCGCCGAGGACAACATCGTCGCCGGCAACGTGATCCTGTTCGGTGCCACCAGGGGCGAGGCCCTCATCCGCGGCGTGGCGGGTGAGCGGTTCGCCGTGCGTAACTCGGGTGCCACGGCCGTCGTCGAAGGCGTCGGCGACCACGGCTGCGAGTACATGACCGGTGGCAAGGTGGTCATTCTGGGCAAGACCGGACGCAACTTCGGCGCCGGCATGTCCGGTGGTGTTGCGTTCGTGTACAACCCCGATCGCGACTTCGAGGACAACCTGAACACCGAGCTGGTCGATCTCGAGGACCTCGAGGGCGAGGACTTCCTCTGGCTCAAGGGCGCCATCGAGCGCCATCGTGACGAGACGGGCTCCGAGGTTGCAGCCCGCATTCTGGCCGACTGGTCGCAGCAGGTCAGTCACTTCGCGAAGGTCATGCCTCGCGATTACAAGAAGGTACTCATGGCAATCAAGGACGCCGAGATTCGAGGCGCGAACGTGGACGAGGCGATCATGGAGGCGGCTCGTGGCTGATCCGACCGGTTTCCTCAAGCACGGCTCGCGCGAAACCCCTGTGCGCCGGCCGGTTCCGCTGCGGCTGCTCGACTGGAAGGAGGTGTACGAGCCGTTCCCGCTCGACACCCTCCAGGTCCAGGCCAGCCGCTGCATGGACTGCGGTATCCCGTTCTGCCACAACGGTTGCCCCCTCGGGAACCTGATTCCCGAGTGGAACGACCTGGCCTACAAGGGCAAGTGGAACGACGGCATCGAACGTCTGCACGCCACCAACAACTTCCCGGAGTTCACCGGCCGGCTGTGCCCCGCGCCGTGTGAGGCCTCGTGTGTCCTGGGCATCAACCAGGACCCGGTGACCATCAAGCAGGTCGAGGTCGAGCTCATCGAGAAGGCCTTCGACGAGGGCTGGGTCGCGCCGGTCATGCCGTCGAAGCTGACCGGCAAGAAGGTCGCGGTCGTCGGCTCCGGTCCGGCGGGTCTGGCTGCAGCGCAGCAGCTCACCCGCGCCGGCCACGCCGTGACCGTGTTCGAGCGCGAGGACCGCATCGGTGGTCTGCTGCGCTACGGCATCCCCGAGTTCAAGATGGAGAAGGCCGTCATCGACCGCCGCCTCACGCAGATGGAGGCCGAGGGCACCGTCTTCAAGGCGGGCGTCAACGTCGGTGTCGACATCACCGCCGACGAGCTGCGCGAGCAGTTCGACGCGGTCGTGCTCGCCGGTGGCGCCACCGCGGCCCGCGACCTGCCGATCCCCGGTCGTGAGCTCGACGGCATCCACCAGGCGATGGAGTTCCTGCCGATCGCCAACCGCGTGCAGCTCGGCGACCTGCCGGAGCCGACCATCACGGCGAAGGGCAAGAAGGTCGTCATCATCGGTGGCGGTGACACCGGCGCCGACTGCCTCGGCACCTCGCATCGTCAGGGCGCGGCCAGCGTGCACCAGTTCGAGATCATGCCGCGTCCGCCGGAGCAGCGCGCCGAGTCGACCCCGTGGCCGACCTACCCGCTGATGTACCGCGTGTCCTCCGCGCACGAGGAGGGCGGCGAGCGCGTGTTCTCCGTCAACACCGAGCAGTTCGTCGGCAAGGACGGCAAGGTCGCCGCCCTGAAGGCGCACGAGGTGAAGATGGTGAACGGCCGCTTCGAGAAGGTCGAGGGCACCGACTTCGAACTCGAGGCCGATCTGGTGCTGCTCGCCATGGGCTTCGTCGGCCCCGAGAAGCCGGGCCTGCTCACCGACCTCGGCGTGGACCTGAACGAGCGCGGCAACGTCGCCCGCTCGACGGAGTGGGCCACCAACGTCGACGGCGTCTTCGTCGCCGGCGACATGGGCCGTGGTCAGTCGCTCATCGTGTGGGCCATCGCGGAGGGTCGTTCCTGCGCGGCGGCGGTCGATCGGTACCTCGAGGGTGCAACGGTGCTCCCTTCGCCGATCACCACCACCACGATGCCGCAGCGCTGAGCGCTCAATGCGACAGCGCTGAGCGCTCGGTGTGACAGCGCTGAGGTAGCAGAACCCACGACGGGCGCGCCCACCGGAAATCCGGTGGGCGCGCCCTTTCCGTTTCGTCCGTTCGGGACGGTTCGCGCGTTATGGTCGTGCGCATGGGTCACCGGATCACGAGACGATCACTTGCGGCCGGAATGCTCGGGGCCGGAACCGTGGCGGTACTGGCGGCCGCTCCCGCCGGCGCGCAGGCCCCCGGCGAGTGCGTACGCAACGTCGGCGGCGCCGTCACCGTGAACGGCACGCCGCAGGCCCCGCCGGTGGTCGGGTACGACGGCCTGCGCCTCCTCGGAGTCGATGGGGGAGCGGGTAACTCGTGCATCACGAACCTGGGACCGGGTGGCGTGTCGGTGACCGTGCCGCCGCGGCCGGCCACCAGTGCGGCCGGTGAGTCCTCCGGCGCGCCCGTCGAGATGCGCGTGGACGGCGGTAACGGCAACGTCGCGGTCACCAATCTCGGCGTCGGCACGGTCACCGTCGACCGCGACCGCACTCTCGCCGGGCCGCCGCCGTCCGCGGAGAGGCCGGCGGCGTCCCCGCTCGCGGGCCTCACCCCCGAACTCACGCTCGACGCCGGCACCGACGGCGTCTACGTGACGAACATCGGCGCCGGCAACGTGACGATCGCGGACCACGATCCGACCGTCGGACCGCTGCCGGCGGAGCTGCTGCCTCCCGGCGTCGTGGTCACGGATCCGTTGACCGGCAACGTCTTCGTCACCAACATCGGCGGCTCGGCGGTGACCGTCGTGGACCGTCCGGGGCAGCTGCAGCGCGTGGTGGACCGCGGCACGGTGGGGACGGCGGTCGACTACGGGGCGGGGAACGTGTTCGTCACCAACATCGGCGGAGGAGTGGTGACCGTCCTGCGCGAGTAAAGATGCTCTCCCATCCCGTTCATCTTTGTGTCATATTTCTTAGGCATCATTTCGTGACGGAGTCGAAATCGGCAGGAGACCTCAGGGGGCCGTGGTGGGGTTGAGAAGTGCGTTGACGCTGGTGGCGGTCGCCGCGGCGACCGTGGTGGGGTCGGTCGCGACGGCCCCCGCGGCCCAGGCCGACCCGGCCGGATGCCCGAAGCTACAGGTCGTCGCCGTGCCGGGCACGTGGGAAACCTCGAACACCCCCGATCCCCAGCGGGGCAACGGCATGCTCGCCGCGGTCACCTCCGGCCTTCCCGCCGGCACCCGGGTGGACTACGTCCGGTACGCCGCGACGGCGTTCCCGTGGGAGGGTGAGGTCTACGGTGCCTCGCGGCAGGAGGCCGTCGACAACGCCCGCGGCATCGTCGCCGCCACCGCGGCCGCGTGCCCCGGCGCCCGGTTCGCCCTCGTCGGCTACAGCCAGGGCGCCGACGCGGCCGGCGATCTCGCCGCCGAGATCGGCACGGGCTTCGGTGTGGTCCCGCCGCATCGGCTTGCCGCGGTCGGCCTGCTCTCCGACCCGCGCCGTTCCGAGGCGGACACCCTGGTCGGCCCGCCCGTCGCGGGCAACGGCGCCGGCGGGCCCCGCATGGGCGGGTTCGGATTCGTCAGCGGCGACGTCCGCACCTTCTGCGCCGTGGGCGACCTGTACTGCTCGACGCCCAAGGACGATTTCGTCACGCGCGCCGCCGGATTCCTCGCGATGGCCTCCGGCGGCGACCCGTCCGCCGTCGACCGGTACCGCGCCGAGGCCGACGCCATCTACCTGGACCTGATGAACGCGGGCGGTCTGCCCATCCTGCAGTCCCAGCTCACCGAGCAGGCCAACGACGAACGCGAGATCAAGCTCCGGCAGTTCTACGAGTCGCAGATCCACCAGGACTACTCCAACTACGCGGTCGACGTGAACGGCACCTCGGCCACGACGTGGCTGCGGAACTGGCTGGCGTCCAAGGTCTGACGGACCGTCAGGTCCGCGAGCCGAGTGAGCAGGAACCCGGCGTGCACGGCTCCCTCGTCCAACAACTCGCTCAGCTCCCCGAGGTCACCGGCTGTATCGGCGAGGTCGGCCAGCCGGTCCAGAGCGATCCCGTTGCCCGCATCGGCCAGTTCGCGCAGGGTCTCCCGATCGATGTTCCTCGGTGCCAGGGTGGGTGTGGCTCGCAGAAGTACACGGGTATGCCGGTGTCGGCGGTCAATTCGTGGTGACGGGCGGAGATGTCCGAGAGATCGCTATAGGCTCGCACCTGGCTTTCCGAAACCAGTGGTACGTCTCCAGCTACGAGAGGACCATGATGGGCTACATCGCCGTCGGCACCGAGAACTCCACCCCGATCGAGCTCTACTACGAGGACCACGGTTCCGGGCAACCGGTGGTACTCATCCACGGCTATCCGCTGAGCGGCACGTCGTGGGAGAAGCAGACCGCCGTATTGCTCGAGGCCGGCTACCGCGTCATCACCTACGACCGTCGGGGCTTCGGACGCTCGAGCAAGCCGACGATCGGCTACGACTACGACACCTTCGCCGCGGACCTTCACACCGTCCTGTCCACCCTCGATCTGCGGGACGTGGTACTCGTCGGTTTCTCCATGGGCACCGGTGAGGTCGGCCGCTACCTGGGGACCCACGGCTCGCAGCGGGTGGCGAAGGCGGCCTTCCTCGGATCCCTCGAACCGTTCCTGCTACGCACCGACGACAATCCGACCGGTGTACCCCGGGAGGTCTTCGACGGTCTGCGGGCCGCGGTCGAGGCGGATCGGTACGCCTTCTTCACGGACTTCTTCCGGAACTTCTTCAACACCGACGACTACCTCGGCACTCGACTGAGCGAGGAGGCTCTGCGAGCCAGCTGGCAGGTGGCCGCGGGGGCCTCACCGTATGCGTCGGTCGCCGCCCAACCCACCTGGCTCACCGACTTCCGCGAGGACATCCCGAAGATCGACGTGCCGGCACTGATCGTCCACGGCACCGCCGACAACATCCTGCCCATCGACGCCACCGCTCGGGAGTTCGCCAAGCGCCTGCCCGCAGCCGACTACGTCGAGATCGAAGGCGCCCCGCACGGGCTGCTGTGGACGCACGGCGAAGAGGTCAACGCGGCCCTGCTCGAGTTCCTCGCCAAGTAGAACGCCGTGCGGTGCTGCGCCGGCCGGTGCAGCACCGCACGGCGCTCATCGGTCCAGTTCGAAGCGCGCGCCGAATCGCATCGCCGGTGGGGCGAGCCGGCTGATCCACTGCCGGGCCTTCGCTTCCGGCATCACGGTGACCAGGGCTCGGTTGTGCCGCACCGCGGCGACGATCGCCTCACCGACCTTCTGCGGTGGGTAGCTTCGGGTGCGATACAGCGCCGTGACCCGCTCGCGGAGCTTGCGCTGCTCCCGGAGGCCGAGTCCCACCATCTCGGCGCTGGGAACCAGGTTGGTGCCCACCAGCCCCGGACAGATCGCGCTCACGCCGATCCCGTGGACCATCAGTTCCGCCCGCAGGCAGTCCGTGAACATCAGTACCGCGGCCTTGCTCGTCGAGTAGGCGACGAGGCTCTTCTGTGGGGTGAACGCGGCCGCCGACGCGACGTTCACGATATGCCCGCCGGTGCCGCGCTCGAGCATCTGCTCCCCGAACGCCCGGCACCCGTACACCACACCCCAGAAGTTGACGTCCATGACATGCTCGAACGTCTCCTGCGGTGTGCCGGTGAAGGTGCCGATCACGGCGATGCCGGCGTTGTTGACGAGCACGTCCGGCACGCCGTGCTGGGAGCGGACCGTCGCGGCGAACCGCCGCACCTGCTCCTCGTCGGCGACGTCGAGTTCGTACGCGTGCGCGCCGCCGCCGAAAACCGTCCGGGAGGCGCCGGCCTGGGGGTCGGGCGTGTTGAGCATCTCGGCGGTCTCGCGGGCGGTGTCGAGGTTGCGGTCGGCGACCACGACGATCGCCCCCACGTCGGAGAACGCCCGGGCCGTCGCGCGGCCGATACCGCTGCCCGCCCCGGTGACCACGGCGAGCGTCCCGGTCAGGTCGTGCAGGCGCTGATGTACCACTGTCCCTGCGCGCCATCGGCGCATCTCCGCGATCCGCGATCCCATGGGTTACATCTTCCTCGCCCGGGCCGCTCGTGCACGGCAAGCGCGCGCGGTACCGTCGAGAGATGACGGAACTGCGCGTGGTTGCGACCATTCCGGCGAAGCCCGGGTCGGAGGATGCGGTGCGCGGCGCGCTGGCGGCGCTGGCCGCCGCGAGCCGCGACGAGGACGGCTGCGTCTCGTACGAGGTGTTCGAATCCGCCTCGGCGCCCGGCACGTTCGTCACGGTTGAGGTCTGGACGGGTCAGGAGGCGTTCGATGCGCACATGACCTCCCGGCACCTCACGTCCGCCTTGGCGACCGTGGGGGAGCATCTCGCGGCCGCGCCGGTGATCCATCCGCTCACGGTCGTGGCGTAGCGGCTCGAGACCGGTCCGATCTCACCCGTTCTCGACGTCGGTGGACGGGCCCTCCTCGGTGGCGCCGCCTTCCCCGGACCACTCGGCGGGGTCGGACAGGACGTCGTCGTCGGCGCCCGGGGCTCCGCTGCCGGTGTCGGTGGTTGCCGGGTCGCCGTCGCCGTCGGGTCTGGTCATGTCGCCTCCTGTGGCAATCGTGTCGGGCCGGGCCGTTCGTACCCGGCTCGTATGCGCTCGGTGTACCCGTTCGGCACGCGAGTACGCACGCCGGTGCCGCATCGGAATGCGGCCGATGCGGCACCGGGCCGATTCGCGGCCGGGGTTCTACAGCGAGTGCTTGCCCTCCGGCGCAGGCGGGACGATCGGCGCGCCGACGGCGGGGGAAGTCACGGCGGGCCCACCCCCGGCGGCGTCGGGCGCCATGTTGCCGCCACCCGAGAGGTGGGCCTTCTCGGCGGCCTTCTTCGCCAGGTCGCCGGCCTTCTCCTGCACCTGCGGTGCCTTCTCCTGCACGGTCGCCCTCGCTTCGGTGACCTTCTGCTGCACGGCAGGCTTGTTCCACAGCTGCGCGGACTGGTCCCGCATCTTCTCGTAGGTGTCGCGCCCGGCCCTGGTGCCCACTACGAAGCCCACGGCGGCGCCGGCGGCGAAGGTCAGAGCTCTCATCATGGCAATCTCCTGCTCGTCGATTCTCGGTCGTGAGGCCCGGCATCGTCGACGCCGGCCAGCGGTCGCCCCCCGACGGATACTCACCGCCCGGTCGGCTGCGCCCTCGCGGAGCCCGCGTCGTCGCGGCTCCGCCCACCTCGTACCGATACCCGGATCCGGTCCGCTTCACACCGGTTGCGACGAACTACCGGCATCCGGCCGGATCAGACGCGGAGCATGTCGCGCACGTGCCCGGTCTCGTTGACCGATGCGGCCCGCCGGGCGCCGTTACGGGAGACGAGGATGCGGGTCACCGACGTGTACTCGATGGGGAACATCAGCGGCCGGTCGAGCCCGAGCAGATCCTGGAGCAGGACGTTGATGACGCCCCCGTGGGCGAACACGGCGACGGTGTCCCCGTGGTCGCAGGTGTCGACGATGTGCTGCGTGGCGGCGAGAACGCGGGTGCGGAATTCTTCCGCATCCACGAAATCGGGCAGCTGACCGGCGCGGATGCGCGCCACGGCATCCGGCGCGAGTTCCTGCGCGACGTGGAACGGGATGTAGTGGTCGAGGTGGTAGTCGTACTCCGCCAGGCCCTCGAGCTGCGTGATCGGCAGCCCCCGGATCTCGGCGAGCGGCACCGCGGTCTCGAGGGCGCGGCGCTGCGGACTGCTGAACAGCCGCGCGATGCGGTAGGGCTCGAGCGCGGTGGGCAGCCGCGCGGCCTGTGCGTGGCCCTCGTCGGTCAGCGACGGGTCGGCGCGTCCCTCGCTGACCCGGGCGAGCTCGGGAAGGGCGTGGCGAATCAGGAGAAGCTGCACGTCACCACGATGCCACGGCGACCGAACGCGCGCTCGGTCGACCCGGTGTTTCACGTGAAACCGGGGCCTCAGCGTCGAGCGCGCGGCTTGGCGAGGGGGAACGCGAGGGACTCGCGGATGCTGCCGCCGGTGACGAGCATGACGATCCGGTCCACGCCCATGCCGAGGCCGCCCGTGGGTGGCATGGCGTGCTCGAGTGCCTGCAGGAAGTCCTCGTCGAGCTCCATGGCCTCCTCGTCGCCGCCCGCGGCGAGCAGCGACTGATCGGTGAGCCGGGCACGCTGATCGATCGGGTCGGTCAGCTCGCTGTAGGCCGTCCCCAGCTCGATGCCCCACGCGACGAGGTCCCACTTGGCGGCGACGAGCGATTTCGTCGGGTGCGGGCGCGTGAGCGGGGAGACCGATGTGGGGAAGTCGGTGTAGAAGGTGGGGAACTCGGTTCGGGATTCGACGAGATGCTCGTACATCTCCTGCGCCGTCGCGCCGGCGTCCCACTCGGGGTTGTACGGGATCTCGTGCTCGTCGCACAGCCGGCGCAACTCCTCGACGGGGGTCTGCGCGTCGATCTCGGTGCCGAGTGCCTCCGAGACCGCCCCGTGGAACGTCTTCACCGGCCACTCGCCGGAGATGTCGATCTCGACGGGCCGCCCGTCGGGGCCGGGCCGGACGATCACCTCGCGTCCGTGGGCCGCGACGGCCGCGGCCTGGATCAGCTCGCGCGCCAGCACCCGCATGACCTCGTAGTTCGCGTGTGCCTCGTAGGCCTCGAGGATCGTGAACTCCGGGTTGTGCTTGAAATCCGCGCCCTCGTTGCGGAACACCCGGCCGATCTCGAAGACCCGTTCCATACCCGCCACGCACAGGCGCTTGAGGTACAGCTCGGGTGCGATCCGCAGGTACAGGTCCAGGTCGTAGGCGTTGATGTGGGTGGTGAACGGGGCGGCGTTGGCGCCGCCGTGCACGGGTTGCAGGATCGGTGTTTCCACCTCGAGGTAGCCGCGGGCCTGCAGCTGCTCGCGCAGCGACCGCACCACCGCGCTGCGGGCCGTGAGCAGCCGGCGCGCGGTGCGGTTGATCGCGAGGTCCACGTACCGTTGGCGTACCCGCGCCTCGGGATCGGTCAGGCCCCGCCACTTGTCGGGCAGCGGGTGCAGGCACTTGCCGTCGAGTCGCCAGTCCTCCGCGAGCACCGAGAGCTCGCCGCTGCGGCTGCGGCCCGTCACCCCGCTCACCTCGACGAGGTCGCCGAGGTCGAACACGAAGCGGCGGCCGCCGACGCGGCCGCGGTCGACGAGGATCTGCACGTCGCCCGACCAGTCCCGCAGCACCGCGAACAGCACGCCGCCGAAGTCCCGGAGCCGCAGGATGCGGCCGGCGATCCGCACCGCGGTGCCCTCGGGTGCGGCGACGGCCGTCGCGGCGGTGTACGACGGGGGGTTCGCCACCGGGTACGGGTCGACACCCGACTCCACGAGCCGTTCGAGCTTCGTCATCCGCACCCGCACCTGTTCCGGCCGCCGGGGACCGGTGCGCGACTCCGGCGCCGGCTCGACGTCGGGGGCGGCACCGTCGTCGTGCAGGGTGCCGGACTCGACGAGCACCGGGGGAGCGGACGTCTGCGTCCCGGTGTGGCGGCGGGCGCTTCGTTCCCGGCCGAAGCTGGGCAGCGTGAGAAAACCTTCGGCGATCGCCGACGCGATCCCGACCCGGGGCAGCACCCTGTTGTCCGCGAAGCACAGGAACCGCGGCGCCCACTCGGGCTGGTACTTCACGTTCGACCGGTACAGCGCCTCGAGCTGCCACCAGCGGGAAAAGAACACGAGCACCGAACGCCACAGCCGCAGCACCGGGCCGGCGCCGATCCGTGCGCCCTCCTCGAACACCGAGCGGAACACCGCGAAGTTCAACGAGATCCGCGTGATCCCGAACTCGCCGCCGTGGGCGGCGAGCTCCGACACCATCATCTCCACGACACCGTTGGGCGCCTGCGGGTTTCGGCGCATCAGATCGAGCGACACGCCGTCGGCCCCCCACGGCACCAGCGACAGGATCGCCACCACCTCGTCGTGGGACATCGCCTCCACGAGCAGGCAGTTCCCGTCGAGCGGGTCGCCGAGGCGCCCGAGGGCCATCGAGAATCCGCGCTCGGTCTCGGTGTCCCGCCATTCGTCCGCACGTCGCATCGCCTGTGCCATCTCCGCCTCGGGGACGTCCCGATGCCGGCGGATGCGCACCGTCACCCCCTGCTTGTGGGCACGCGAGACGGCCTGGCGCACGGGCCGCATCTCCCGGCCGGAGAGCGAGAATCCGGCGGTGTGGAGGATGGCCTCGTCGCCGAGTTGCAGTACCGACAGACCGGCCCGGCGATAGGCGGTGGCGCCGGCCTCGCTCGCACCCATCACGGCCGGCGCCCAGCCGTAACCCCGAGCGAGCGCGAGCCACTCGTCGATCGCGTGCGGCCACGCCTCCGGATTGCCGACGGGGTCCCCGCTGGCGAGGCACACCCCGACCTCCACGCGGTAGGTCACCGCGGCCTTACCACTGGGTGCGAAGACGACCGCCTTGTCGCGGCGGGTCGCGAAGTAGCCCAGCGAATCGTCGCCGCCACGCTCGAGCAGGCCCCGGATCGCGGATTCGTCGCTCCCGGTCAGTGCGTTGGTCGCCCGCTGCGAGCGGAACAGCACGATCACCGCCGCGATCAGCGCCAGCGCCCCCAGCAGGCCGAGCAGGGTGTTGACGAATCCGTGTGGGCGCCCGCTGAACTGGTCGTTGTCGAGCAGGGACAGGGCGGTCACCCGGTTGACCGCCCACAGCAACCGCTCGTCGGACGGCAGGGTCCCGGGGAACAGTTCCACGAGCCCCCACCCGATCAGGGTGCCGACGGCGAGCCCGGCGACGAGGACGCCCAGCGATTTCCACACCGCCCCGCGACGAACCCGCGTGTAGAACTCCGGATACGCCGCGAGCAGGAGCCCGACCGCCGCGACCTGCAGCACCAGACCGATCGCCGCGTCGATGCTGCGGTCCGACACCGCCACGAACCCGTTGTAGATCGCGAATCCGGCCAGGTACACCGTGAGGATCCACCACGCGATCCGCTTGCGGCTCGCCAGTGCCGCCGCGAGCAGGCCGAGCACCAGCGCGTACGACAGGCTGGTGTCGGGAGCGTCGAACAGATACGTGTCCACGTATTCCCGTGGCGTATGGACGAAGTAGCGCAGGGTGGGGGAGATCGACCACAGCGCCACCGCGACGGCGAAGATCCCGAGGGTCAGGCCCACCACGTGCGGGACCGAGTTCATGCGGCCGCGGGGCCGGGCAGGCAGGTGGGGGTGCGCCGCAGGTGCCGCAGCAACGTCCGCTGACATGCGTCGACGGTAGCGCCGCCCGGGACGTCGTGCTGCTCGGAACCGGGATTTGGTTACGAATCCGTCGTGCCGGACGTCCGGCGGCGCTGCTCGGACCGTCCGGCTTCGTCCCGCGAGAGTTGCTTCACGGTTCGAAGCGGTATCCCATTCCCGGTTCGGTGAGCAGGTGGCGAGGGTGGGCAGGATCGGGTTCGAGTTTGCGGCGCAGCTGCGTGAGATACACCCGCAGGTAATGGGTCTGGGTCGTGTAGGACGGCCCCCACACCTCTTCGAGCAGTTCCCGTTGGCCGACGAGCTTGCCGCGGTTGCGCACCAGCATCTCGAGCATCCCCCACTCGGTGGGGGTCAGGTGCACCGGAGCGCCGTCGCGGGTGACCTTCTTCGCGACGAGGTCGACGGTGAAGTCGTCGGTGTCGATCGTCGGTTCGGTCGTGTCCGGGGTGGTGCCGGCCCGGCGGACCGCGGCGCGGATGCGGGCGAGGAACTCCTCCATCCCGAACGGCTTCGTGACGTAGTCGTCGGCTCCGGTATCGAGGGCGGCCACCTTGTCGAGGGCGTCGGTGCGTGCCGAGAGGACGATGACGGGGGCCGTGCACCAGCCGCGCAGCCCGGCGAGCACTTCGATCCCGTCGAGGTCCGGCAGGCCCAGGTCGAGGACGATCACATCGGGATGCTGCTGGGCGGCGGCTCGGAGGGCGGAGCGTCCGTCGCCGGCGGTGATCACCTCGTACCCGCGTGCGGCGAGGTTGATGCGCAACGCACGCAGGATCTGTGGTTCGTCGTCGACGACGAGGATGCGGGTCATCGCGGCACCCTTGCCGGCGCGGCGGCGAGCTCGACCACCATGGTCGTCCCGCCACCGGGTGTCTCGGTGGCGGTGACGGTCCCGCCCATCGCTTCGGCGAATCCGCGGGCGACGGTCAACCCGAGCCCCGCCCCGCGGCTGCTGCGGTGGTCCCCGGCGCGGGGAAAGGCGGCGAAGACGTTGCCGGTGTCGCCGTGTGCGAGTCCGGGACCGCAGTCCGCGATGGTGACGGTGGTGCGGTCACCGGAGGTGTCGGCGCCGACGCGGATCGGACCGGTGGGTGCATAGCGCAGGGCATTGTCGAGAAGATTGGCCAGGACCCGTTCGAGCAGCCCGCTGTCCGCACCGACCACGGTGTCGTCGACGTCGACCTCGATGCGTTCGCGAACGTTGCGGGCGGTGTCCGAACCGCCGCTCGAAAGCGTGACCATGGCCCGGTGCACCACCTCGTCGAGGTACACCGGCTGCAGGACGGGCGTGATCACCCCGGCCGCGAGCCGGGAGGAGTCGAGCAGGTTCGACACCAGGCCGGTGAGCTGGTCGGTGGATTCCTCGATGGTCGCGAGCAGCTCCGCGGTGTCCTCGGGGGAGAACTCGACATCGGTGCTGCGCAGGCTCGACACCGCGGCCTTGACGGCAGCGAGCGGGGTGCGCAGGTCGTGGCTCACCGCCGACAGCAACAGCCGCCGCAGGCGGTCGGTTTCGGCCAGGGCCGACGCCTGGGCGGCCTCGGCGGCGAGTTCCTGCTGCCGGACCAGTCCGGCGGCCTGTCCGGCCACCGCGGTGAGGATCCGGCGGTCGCGGGCGCGTAGCTGCGGTCCACCGAGCAGGAGGGCATAGGCGCTGTCGTCGACTTCGCAGACGGTGTCGGCGGCCTGGATCGACGTCGGTGGCGCCGAGCCGGCCGTCCCCAGCACCTGTGCCGGCTCCCGGTCGGTGCGGACGAGGCTGACGCCGTGCTGGGCGTAGGTTTCCCGGACCTTCTCGAGCAGCCGGGGCAGGTCCGCACCCCGCAGAACCGCGCCGGCGAACAGGGCGAGCAGTTCGGCCTCCTGGGACGCGAGCCGGGACTCGCGGGCACGGGCCGCGGCGGCATCGACCAGTGCGGCGACTGCTACGGCAATGACGAGCAGCACCACGGTGGTGACGAAGTTGGCCGGCTCGGCGATGGTGAAGCTGTAGCGCGGCTCGGTGAAGAAGAAGTTGAGCAGCAGGGCCGACAGCAGGGCCGCGACGACGGCCGGACCGATTCCGCCGAACAGCGCGACGGCGAGCACGACGACGAAATACAGCGTGTTCTGGCCCTCGAAGCCGGTGAAGTGGTCGATCAGCGCCATCACGCCGGTGGCGACGACGGGGATGACGATCGCCGCGATCCAGGACTGCAGTCGCCGCTCGTGGCGGCCCAGCAACGCCATCCTCGGCCCACGGGCGGTGTGCTCGTGGGTCACCATGTGCACGTCGATCTTGCCGGAGTCGCGGACGACCGCCGCCCCGATGCCCTCGTCGAGGATGCGGGCCCACCGCGGGCGCCGGGACGTGCCGAGCACCAGCTGGGTGGCGTTCACCTCCCGCGCGAAGTCGAGCAGCGTGGTGGGCACGTCGTCGCCGACGACGCTGTGCAGGCTTGCCCCCAGGCTGGCTGCCAGAGCCCGGACCTTCCCCATCTGCGGCGCCGATACCCCGGTGAGCCCGTCACCACGGACGACATGGACCACCATCAGCTCCGCGCCGGCCCTGGCGGCGATCCGGCTCGCGCGCCGGACCAGGGTCTCCGATTCGGGTCCACCGGTGACGGCGACGACGACCCGTTCGCGGGCCTCCCAGGTGTCGGTGATGGCGTGTTCGCCGCGGTACTTGGCGAGCGCGAGGTCGACCTGGTCGGCGAGCCAGAGCAGGGCGATCTCGCGCAGGGCGGTCAGGTTGCCCTCCCGAAAGTAGTTGCGCAGCGCGGCATCGACCTTCTCGGGCGCATACACGTTCCCGTGCGCCAGGCGCCGCTGCAGGGCCTGCGGGGTGATGTCCACCAGCTCCACCTGGTCGGCGCGGCGCACGACGTCGTCGGGGACGGTCTCGCGCTGCACCACGCCGGTGATCTGTTCGACCACGTCGTTGAGGGACTCGAGATGCTGGATGTTCACCGTCGACAGCACGTCGATTCCCGCGTCGAGCAGTTCCTCGACGTCCTGCCACCGTTTCGCGTGGCGGCTGCCGGGAACGTTGGTGTGGGCGAGCTCGTCGACCAGGGCGACGGCGGGCCGGCGGGCCAGCACGGCGTCGAGGTCCAGTTCGTCGAGCACGGTGCCTCGGTAGGTCGTCCGCCGGGGCGGGACGGTCTCCAGGCCGGCCAGCTGTTCGGCGGTGCGGGCACGACCGTGCGTGTTCACGATCGCGACCACCACGTCACCGCCCCGGGCGATCCGCCGATGGGCCTCGCCCAGCATGGCGAACGTCTTGCCCGCGCCGGGGGCGGCACCGAGGTAGATCCGCAGCCGCCCCCGGCGCGACGCCTCGGGGGCGGCGGTGCGCGCAGTACCGGTCACGACGCCATCATCCACCCGACGGGACCTCGTCGCAGTCGGGTGCGGTCAGTCCCAGCGCCACGTTCAGCTCGGGCACGTTCACTCGTTCGGCGCCGAGGAACCCGAGTTGCCGGCCCTCGGTGTGCGCGGCGACCAGCTCCCGGACCCGTTGCTCGGGGATGCCGGTGACCCGCGCCACCCGCGGCACCTGCACCGCGGCGTAGGCAGGGGAGATGTGGGGGTCGACGCCGGAGCCGGACCCGGTGACCGCATCGACCGGAATCTCCTGCGGCGGCACCTGCTCGCGTGCGGCGATCACGGCACGCCGTTCGTCGACGAAGACGGCCAGCACCTCGCTGCTCGGGCCCTGGTTGGACGGCAGTGCGGCGGCCGGGTCGCCCGGCGCGACGGCGTCTCCGTCGGCGACCGAGCCGACGACCCGAGTGTGGAAGAACGGATCGGGCTCGCCGGGCGCGACCTGCGGATCGACGCCGATCAGCCGGCTGCCGACGACGCAACCGTTCGTGTCGGTCAGTGGCGAGCCCTCGGCGCTCGCCGAACCGAGCCGTCCCGCCGCCCACACCGCCGCCGGATAGGCCACTCCGACGATCACGGTCAGTGCGACCAGCATCAGCAGGCCGGCCCGCGCCTGCCGCATCAACCCTGCGAAGAAGTTACCGAATCCCATCAGTGTCACCCGATTCCCAGACGCACCACGAGGTCGATCAGCCAGATCCCGACGAACGGGGTGATCACCCCGCCGAGGCCGTAGACGAGCAGATTCCGTCCCAGCAGCGACGACGCGTTCGCCGGCCGGTACCGCACACCCTTCAGGGCCAGCGGTATCAGCGCCACGATCACGAGGGCATTGAAGATCACCGCCGACAGGATCGCGCTCTGCGGGGTGGCCAGTCCCATGATGTTCAGCCCCGCCAGTTGTGGGTAGATCCCGCTGAACAACGCGGGCAGGATCGCGAAGTACTTCGCGAGATCGTTCGCCAGCGAGAAGGTGGTCAGCGCCCCGCGCGTGATGAGCAGCTGCTTGCCGATCTCGACCACCTCGATCAGCTTCGTCGGATCGGAGTCGAGGTCGACCATGTTCCCCGCCTCCTTGGCCGCGGAGGTGCCGGTGTTCATCGCCACCCCCACGTCGGCCTGGGCGAGGGCGGGCGCGTCGTTGGTACCGTCACCGGTCATCGCGACCAGCCGTCCGCCCTGCTGTTCCGAGCGGATCAGCGCCAGCTTGTCCTCGGGGGTCGCCTCGGCCAGGAAGTCGTCGACCCCCGCCTCGGCCGCGATCGCCTTCGCGGTGAGGGGGTTGTCCCCGGTGATCATCACCGTGCGGATGCCCATCGCCCGCAGCTGGGCGAACCGCTGTGCCATGCCGGGTTTGACGACATCGGACAGCTCGACGACGCCGACCACCGATGCGCCGCGATCGTCGGATCGGGCCACCACGAGCGGTGTTCCGCCGCCGCGGGCGATGTCGTCGACGACGGTGCTCACCGCCTCGGGCATCCGTCCGCCCTGCTCGGCCACCCAGCGGGTCACCGCGTCGGCGGCGCCCTTCCGGATGCGAACCGGGATGCCGGCGTCTCCGGCGGTGTCGAGGCCGCTCATCCGGGTGTGCGCGGTGAATGCGACGAACTCGGCGGAGCGCTCGGCGTCCGACGGGCTCGGATCGAGGTGGAACCGCTCGGCGCACAGCTCGACGATGCTGCGCCCCTCGGGGGTTCCGTCGGACAGGCTCGACAGCCTTGCCGCAGAAGCCATTTCGAGATCCGTGACGCCGGGAGCGGGGTGCAGTGCGGTGGCGCGTCGGTTGCCGTAGGTGATGGTGCCGGTCTTGTCCAACAGCAGGGTGTCGATGTCCCCGGCCGCCTCGACGGCACGACCGGACATGGCCAGCACGTTGCGCTGCACCAGCCGGTCCATCCCGGCGATGCCGATCGCGGAGAGCAGGGCACCGATCGTGGTGGGAATCAGGCACACCAGCAGCGCGATCAGCTCGACCGGTCCCTGCTCGGCGCCGGCGTACGCACTCATCGGACCGATCGCGACGACCGCGAGCAGGAACACGATCGTCAACGCCGCGAGAAGGATGTTCAGGGCGATCTCGTTGGGGGTCTTCTGCCGGGCGGCCCCCTCGACGAGAGCGATCATCCGGTCCACGAAGGTCTGCCCGGGTGGTGCGGTGATCCGCACGACGATGCGGTCGGAGAGCACGGTGGTGCCGCCGGTGACGGCGCATCGGTCGCCACCCGACTCGCGGATCACCGGCGCCGATTCTCCGGTGATCGCCGACTCGTCGACCGTGGCGATGCCCTCGACCACGTCGCCGTCGCCGGGGATCGTCTGACCGGTCTCCACCACGACGAGATCGCCCACGCGCAGCTCGGTGGCCGATACGGATTCCTCGGCGGCCGGACCGGCGAGGCGACGGGCTGTCGTGTCCTGCTTGACCTTCCGCAGGCTCGCCGCCTGCGCCTTGCCGCGCCCCTCGGCGACCGACTCGGCGAGGTTGGCGAACAGCACGGTGAACCACAGCCACGCCGCGATCGACCAGGCGAACAGGGTGGGTTCGACGATCGCCGCGACGGTGGCGACCGCCGACCCGACCAGCACGACGAACATCACCGGATTCCGCGCCACATGCCGGGGATCGAGCTTGCGGATCGCTCCCGGCAGGGCGTCTGCCAGCTGACGGGGGCTGAACACGCCCCCGCCGACACGATGCGGGTGGGAGGCGATGGTCTCCCGGTGGGAATGAAGGTCGATGGTCACCGAAGTATCTCCGTGATCTCCGCCGCGGGGCGGGAGGAAGAGCCGTGGTCGCGGCGCCGCAGGTGCGCGTGAGGCGCCGAGGGGGAGACGAGGGTCATTGCAACGCCTCCGCGACGGGGCCCAGGGCGAGGGCCGGGAAGAAGGTGAGAGCCGCAACGAGGACGGCCGTTCCGGTGAGCAGCCCGGCGAAGGCCGCACCGGTGGTGGGCAGCGTGCCCGCACCGGCCGGCGTGCGCCGCTGGGCGGCCAGCGATCCGGCCAGGGCCAGGACGAACACGATCGGCAGGAACCGCCCGAGCAGCATGCACATGCCGAGCGAGGACTGGAACCAGTCGCTGGTCACGGTCAGCCCGCCGAACGCGCTGCCGTTGTTGTTCGACGCCGAGGCATAGGCGTAGAGCACCTCGGTGAACCCGTGGATCGCGCCCGGAGTGCCCGGATCCCCGGAGTTGCCGAGGTACCCGGTGGTGGTGGACAGGATCACGGTGATCGCGGTGCCGGTCAGCACCAGCGTCGGCATCACCAGCACCACCAGCGCGGCAAGGGTGATCTCGCGCCTGCGCAGCTTCTTGCCGAGGAACTCGGGCGTGCGCCCCACGAGCAGGCCCCCGACGAACACGGCGATCACCGCGAGCACCAGCATGCTGTACAGGCCGGTGCCGACCCCGCCGGGCGCGATCTCGCCGAGCAGGATGTTCAGCAGGACGGCCCCACCGCCGAGCGGGGACATGCTGTCGTGCGCCGAGTTCACCGCACCGGTGCTCGTGCCGGTGGTCGACACCGCGAACAGCACCGAACCGGGGATCCCGAACCGGACTTCCTTGCCCTCCATCATCGCGCCGGCGGCGTTCGCCGCCACACCCCGCGTACCGGATTCGGCGGCCAGCGCCACCGCCAGGACGGTGCCGTAGAGCACCGCCATCACACCGAGGACGGTCAGGCCCTGCCGTCGGTTGCCGATCATCGTGCCGAACGTGCGGGTCAACGCGACGGGGATCAGCAGGATCGCGAGGATCTCGACGATATTGGTGACGGGGGTGGGATTCTCGAACGGATGGGCCGAGTTCGCGGCGAGGATGCCGCCGCCGTTGGTGCCCAGTTCCTTGATCGCCTCCTGCGAGGCGACGGGGGCGAGGGCGTTGGTCACCACGTTGCCGTCCAGCCCGGTGGCCGAGAAGCCGCTGCGGTACGACTGGATCACGCCCTGGCTCAGCAGGATCAGGGCGATCACGAATGCCAAGGGCAGCAGGATCCGCAGTGTCCCGCGCACCAGGTCCACCCAGAAGTTGCCGATCTCGCCGACGCGCCCGACGCGCACCAGGCCACGGATCAGGGCGATCACGACCGCCATGCCGACCGCCGCCGAGACGAAGTTCTGCACCGCGAGCCCGGCGGACTGGGTCAGGGGACTCATCGTCGTTTCGGGCACGTAGGACTGCCAGTTGGTGTTGGTGACGAACGAGACCGCCGTGTTGAACGCCACCGACGGACTCACCGCACCCAGGTCCTGGCCGAGCGGCAGGACACCCTGGAGTCGCTGCACCGTGTACAGGAAGAGCACGCTCGCAAGCGAGAAACCGAGCACACTCGCGGCGTATCCGTACCAGGTCTGTTCTGCGCGCGGATCGATCCGGCACAGCCGGTACATCAGGGACTCGATCCGCAGGTCCTTCCACCGCAGGTCGGTGTCGGTCGTGTACACCCTCGCCATGTAGTCGCCGAGTGGAACGTAGGCCAACGCCAGGACTGCAACGACCAGGCCGATCTGCAGTCCCGCGGCAACAGCTGGAGTCATCGGATCGTCAGAACCTCTCCGGATCGAGCAGCGCGATCAGCAGGTACACCACCAGTGCCGTCGCGAGCACGACGAGCGCGACGCTCGCCACCCCTGCCCAGGTCATCGGCTCTCACCTCGCACATGCAGTGCGCGCAGGACCAGAGCGCACACCAGGAACCCTGCCAGGATCAGCACCACGTACGCGGTGTCGGCCATGTCGTCTTCCCTTGTCGTAGACACGAATCAGGCGCCGATCGGCGCCCCGCACCACACTGTTGCACCGCGCCCGTCCGTGGACCGCGATCCATACGGAATCTTGACGCCCGCGGCCGATGTCCTGACGAGTTCTTTACACCCCGGGTCCGGGACCCCGGCGGCGCAGCGCCCGCGGGCCCCGACGCCGGAACGGCACGAGTCCGGCGGCATCACCACCTCGTCGCGGTGCCGCCAGGAACGCCACGGCCAGCGCGGCGGACACGGCGGCCGGCACGAGCGCCGGGGGGTGCAGATGCTGCAGCGGGACGAGCAGCGCCGTCGTCGCCGCTGCCGGAAGTGCGATCGCCGACAGGACGGCGGGCGCGGCGGGCAGCGGCTGCGGCCGGGGGCGAGCGGTGTGCAGGCGCCGGTGCAGCACCAGGTCGGCGGTGGCGCACAGCTCGGTCAACTCGGCTCGTGCCCCGTCGATCTCCGCGCTCGCCCGGTGCGCGAGCAGCGAGCGCAACCGCGTCGGCGCGATCCGTCCCGGGGCGTCGTCGGGGGGAGCGCACAGCAGCGCCACCTCGACCAGGCGCGCACGCACGTCGGCCACCTCGTCGAGCGCGGTGAGGAGCTGCGCACGGTCGTGTGAGCGGTGGGTGCGCAGGTGCCCGAGCAGCCGGCGCCGATCGGTGTGCAGGTGTGCCCGGGCGCCGACCCAGCAGATCAGGTGGTAGAGCATCTCGCGGGTGCCGTCCCCGAGGTAACCGTGACGGTCTGCGGCGCCGAGATCGACCAGCATCGCCCGGGCGTCGTCGCGGACGCCCAGCCGCGCCCCGGTCCGCACCGGCGCATCGGCCAACGGTTCCGGATGCCAGGTGCGCAACTGTCCGGATGCCCGCGACACCCCGGCGGCCAGGGTGCCGGAGCGGGGAGGTCCGACGAGCCGGCGCACCGCCTCGGACCCGTCCCCGGCGACCTCCACGACCAGTCCCTCGACGGTGCGCTCGGCCTCGAGCGGACGAGCGGTGCGAACGACCACCTCGCTGAGCGGGCGGTACACCGCGGGGTCGGGCAGCCGGGTGTCGAGCCGGGGGAACACGTCGACCAGGCCGGCATCGGCGGTCACCCGGAACGGCGCCAGAAATGCGTCGAGCGCGCGACGGAATCCGGTGTCGGCACCGTCGAAGAGGGGATCGCTGTGCCAGGTCAGCACGGTACCGGGCGCCTCGGCGGTCAGCTCCTCGCACACCAGCACCAGTCCGCCGCCGGGCACCTCCCACAGGGACGCACACGCGCCGGGCGCGC
This sequence comes from Rhodococcus sp. 2H158, assembly GCF_053764755.1. Classification (NCBI taxonomy): domain Bacteria; kingdom Bacillati; phylum Actinomycetota; class Actinomycetes; order Mycobacteriales; family Nocardiaceae; genus Rhodococcus; species Rhodococcus sp. 2H158. The sequence continues at coordinate 53,219 of NZ_JBSNCE010000012.1, read as the reverse complement.
CGACATGGGTCCGGCCGGGCGCCGACGGTGGAGTGTCCGCCGCCGGACGCCGGACCGGTCCGAAGGTGACGGGGCCGTCGCCGGGGTCCATGAGGTGCCGGAACGCCAGCAGGCTCGGTGCCCGCTCGACGTGATCGGCACCTGGGGCGTCGGCTATGCGTGCCGGGAGGAACGGCTCCGTGCCGGCAACGGCGGGAACGGCGGGAGGAAGCCTGCTCGCTGCGACGTCCAGCGGCAGGAACATCACCTTCAGCACCCCGGCCCGAGCCGGGGACGGCATCGGTTCGGCAGGCGTGGCAACAACATCGGTATACCGGCGCGGCATCTGATTCTTCGCTTTCGGCACGGTGACGAGGTCGGCGCCTCCGGCGCGAAGCGCTCCGCCCCGGCCCGGGGACGCAGCGCCCGGGCCGGGGCGGAGGGATCCGGGAGGGTCAGCCCGCGGCGGTGGCGTCCTCGAGTTCCGTCACGCGAGTCAACGCCTCGCGCAGTCCCCGGCGGAACCCGCGGGTGTGCTCGGCGCGGCCGAGGGTCTCCAGATCATTTTCCAGGTTCGCTCGAATTCTCCCGAGCGCGTGCTGTGCCGTGTTCATGGGAGGTGCGATTCTCTCGTCGTTTTTCTGATGGTGGCAGGCAGTGCGGAATGGCGAGCCAATTCGTCGAGGACGTACAGTCGCGCGGTCCGAATTCCCCGGTGATATCCCGGAAGAAATTCGCCGCCGGGGTCCGCGAGGGCGATCTCGCTTCCGAGCTGCGCGTAGAGTCTCTCGAGAACTGTTGTCGTGAAATCCATTTCGTTCGGATCGGTGGTCGTAGATTCGCGGTCAGCTCTTCCGCTTGCGGAGGAACTGGGTGGACTCGAGCGCCTTGGCTCGTTTTTCCGCACGCCGCTCCTTCAGGGCGCGGGCGGACTGTTTGGAACTCTTGACGGCGGACTTGGCGGCCATTGTCAATCCTTTCCGAATCGGCAATCGCAAACTGGCCCCGACCATACCCAACAAAAAAATAAAGTCCAGTTCGCCGGAACGGCGCCCTGTCGTCGGTACCCGCCTGCGGTGGCGGTGTTGCCGGAGACGCGCCGTTTTCGAGGTGGTGGGGGTTCGGGCCGTAGCCCGCGCTACCGCCCGAGAAGTCCCCTCCGGGGTATTTGCCCGAAATCCGTTGGTGGTGTGACTCTTTCGATGGTAATACACTGAGGTCGGGTCGGGATCTTCGAGGGTGAAGGAGAGTCCGATGTCTGCCGGATTCGATCTGGGCGTTGCGTTCAGCGCGTTCCTCAAGTGGCTGAGCGTGACGTTCGGTCTCGGTGTCGGGTTGAGCTGAACACGCTCGGTCCCGTGGGGTCGTGTCACGCGCCTGCGATACCTGCCGTGCCGGGTCGGCGGCCCCCAGCGTGTCCCGCAATGCCGTCGGGGGCGGCGTTGCGGGACACGTCGTGCCGTCCTGAACGGTCGACGGTGCGGGACGAGGAACTGCGGCGCGTCCACCGCGCCGCCGCACCGGAATTCGCTCGCCGTACCGGAATCCGCCCAGTCGTTTCCCGGCGCGGATTCCGGAGCGGCGCGGCGATTCTCGTCCCGACGACTCCCGGGAGAGTCGTCTACTCGTCGACCTCCATGTGACGGATGGAGGGGCCGCCCTTGTGGTCGGTCGAGCGGCCGAGCTTGGAATCGAGCAGGCTGTGGAGGCGGTGCACGGCGCCGTCGAAGGCCTCCTTCACCGATCCCGCGTTGTGGGTGACCGCGATCGGTTGCTGGCCGGCGATCCGCGCCTCGAGGAGACAACGCTTGTCCGTGGTGCCGAACTTGTCGGCGTTCTCGTCGCTGAGGTGGATCTCCACCCGGGTGATCCGGTCGGCGAACCGGTTCAGCGCGGACGCCAGCTCCTCCTCGAGCCGACGGGCGATGTCGTCGTCGATCTGGATGTGGCTGTCCTTGTTGAGCTGGATCTGCATCGCGAGCTGTCTCCTTCTCGAGCGCGTCGGTACGGCCGGAGGTCGTTCTCCGCGCCTTCGCGCGCTGCGTCGTGTCGATTCCACCCGAACTCGGTACGGGTGGGCAACCCACAGGCCGCGTCAGCCGACCTCCTCCGGCTCCCTGCGCGCGAGCGTGCTCGGCCACCAGATCCGCTTTCCGATGTCGATCGTCAGCGCCGGCACGAGCAGCGACCGGACCAGCAGTGCGTCGAGCAGCACGCCGAACGCGACGATGAACGCGATCTGCGCGAGGAACAGCAGCGGGATCACCGCCAGCGCCGAGAACGTCGCGGCCAGGACGATACCTGCGGAGGTGATCACCCCGCCGGTCACGGTCAGGGCCCGCAGCGTGCCGCGCCGGGTACCCACCCGGGCGCTCTCCTCCCGCACCCGGGTCATCAGGAAGATGTTGTAGTCGATGCCCAGCGCGACGAGGAAGACGAAGCCGAACAGCGGCACCACCGGGTCGGCGCCGGGGAACCCGAGCAGATGGTCGAAGACGAGCGACGACACGCCGAGGGTCGCCGCGAAGGACACGACGACCGTCAGCATCAGCAGCACCGGCGCGACGAGTGCCCGCAGCAGCAGGATCAGGATCAGCAGCACCACCGCGATGACGACGGGAATGATCACCGTGCGGTCGCGGGTGGCGGTGTTCTTGGTGTCCAGATCGACCGCCGTGGTCCCGCCCACGAGGGCCTCGGCCCCCGGCACTCCGCCGACCGCGTCGCGGATGCGCTCGACGGTGTTCTCGGCGGCCGTCGAGTCGGCGGGATCCGACAGGGTCGCCTGCAGTGCGACGCGGCCGTCGACGACGGTCGTCGCACCGTCCGGGCCGGTCACCGGCGCCACCTCGGTGACGCCCTCGACGCGGGCAGCGGCGGCGACGTCGCCGGCCGCGGACTCGCGGGTGATGATCACGGTGGGGGAGCCGGTGCCGGCGTCGAAGTGCCTGCCGAGCATCTCCTGGCCGGTCACATAGTCGGTCTCGAGCAGGAAGATCTCCGACTGGGCGACGCCGTCGGCCTTGAACTGCGGCATCAGCATCGCGAAGCCGACGAGGACGAGGCTCGACACCACCCAGATCCGCCGCGGATGGGCGCCGACCCGCTGTGCGAGCCCGTTCCAGAACCGGTGCGCCGATGCCAGGTCGTCCCGATCGGCGTCGGGGTCGGCCGTCGGCCGCTTGGGCCAGAACGCGGCCCGGCCGAGGAGCACCAGTGCGGACGGCAGGAACGTCATGGAGGCGACGAACGAGGCGACGATGCCGATCGCGGCGACGGGGCCGAGGCCGCGGTTGGAGTTCAGGTCGGACAGCAACAGGCACAGCACGCCGGCGATGACGGTGCCCGCCGACGCGGCGATCGGCTCCAGCGTGGCCCGCCACGCGGTGCGCATCGCGGCGAACCGGTCCTGCTCGAGGCGCAGTTCCTCGCGGTAGCGGGACACCAGCAGCAGCGCATAGTCGGTCGCGGCGCCGAAGACGAGGATGAACAGGATGCCCTGGCTCTGTCCGTTGAGGGCGATGACGTCGGCGCCGGCCAGCAGGTACACGAGCAGGCTCGCGAGCGTTAGGGCGAACACCGCCGAGAGGATCACTACGAACGGCAGCAGGGGACTGCGGTAGACGACGACGAGGATCAGCAGCACCACGCCACCGGCGACCAGCAGCAGCAGGCCGTCGATGCCCTCGAACGCCGTCGTCAGATCGGCGATCTGCCCGGCGGGACCGGTGACGTAGACCGTCAGCCCCTCGGGCGGATCGGCGAGCTCGGCGCGCAGTTCGTCGACGGCGTCCCCGACCTCTCCGGTGCTGTCGATCGGGACGATCATGCGTGCGGCCTGACCGTCCTGCGACGGGACCGGTGGCGGGCCGGCCGACCCCCCCGCGAGGTAGGCGAGGTCGTCGGGGGTGATGCCGGAGGGGCGTTCGGCCACGACGATCGCGGGCACGTACCGGGTGTCGGTGAAGTCCGCATAGAGCTCGCCCGCCCGGGTGGATTCCGCGGAGGCCGGGAGGAACGAGCTGTTGTCGTTCTGCTGGACTTCGCTGAGCTTGCCGGCGAAGGGGCCGCCGGCGCCGGCGATCGCGAGCCACGCGATGAGCAGCAGCGCCGGCAGCAGCCAGCGGATGCGACGAGGTGAACGCGCCGGCGCGGTGACGGTGTTCAATCTTCCTCCAGGAGAATGCGAGTACGCCGAGCCCAGATTACTCAGCTAGCTGAACAATAGTGAAAAGGTATCTCATGACCGACGACCTCGAGAGCTGGCCGACCGGCCGGCTGCTGTCCACGGCCGCCCGGCTGGTGGAGCAGGCCTGGGAATCGACTCTGCGCGCCCACGGTCTCACCCACGCCGGGCTGGTGGCCTTGCATACGATCGCCGACGGTCCGCGCTCCCAGCGGGAGATCGCCCGGGCCTGCCGCGTGACCGACCAGACGATGAGCCGGACCGTCGAGCACCTCGAGCGGTCCGGATTCGCCACGCGCACCGTCGATCCCGCCGACGAGCGGCGCATGCGCGTCCGGATCACCGAATCGGGGTACGAGTTGTACCGGGCGATGATCGAACTCGAGCGCACCGATGCGCAGCCGACCGCGGTGGTGTCCGACCCCGCCACCTTGCGCTCCCTTCTGATCGAACTGGTCCGATCGGCACAGCGCTGAGCCGCCGCGAGCGTGCGGGGGTCTGTCCCCCCGGGTCAGTCCAGCGGCAGCTGGGCGAAGATCTGCGTCGGCTGCGCCGACCCGCCCGGCGGTTCGACGCTGAATGCCAGGGCGGTCGAATGCCCGACCCCCTCGAGGACGGCCGTGGTGGACGGAGCCACCGCCTCGGCGTCCATGATGCCCGCGGACTCCGGGCCCTCGGGGGTGATCAGCCACATCTGGTAGACGCTGCCCTCGGCGGGCGGCGCCACGTTGTTCATCACCAGTACCCCGGCGTCGGCGTCCTTCGAGTACACCACCGTGGCGACTCCGCCACCCTCGATCTCACCCGACGTGGTGCGCACGTCCTCCGCCGCGAACACTTGAGCCGAGGTGGGTGCGGTGTCCTCCTGCAGCTGGGCGACGACGGCGAATCCGCCCACGGCGACCAGCAGTGCGGCCGCCGCGGCGAGCAGGAAGTTGCGGCGCCGGCCGCGCCGCTCGTCCAGCGAGATCGGTGCGACGGGCGGCGCCTGCGGGCCGGATTCGGCGGCGATCGCGTCCAGCAGGCGCTCGCGCAGTCCGGCCGGCGGCTCGGTGGCCGTCGACGCCGACACCACGGCCATGGTCTCCCGGACGGCCGCCGTCTCCCGGGCGAACGCCGCCGCCACCTCAGGAGCGGCTTCGGCCACCCGGGACTCGATGTCGCGGCGTTCGGCATCGGACACCGCGTCGAGCGCGTACACGACCGCGAGGTCGATCAGTTCGCGGTCCACATCGCCGAAACCGGGCCGGGCCTCACTCGTCATCGCCCTGCACCCCCAGACACTTGCGCAGACGGAGCAGTCCGTCTCGGATTCTCGATTTCACGGTCGGTAGCGTGACCGAAAGTTTTTCGGATACCTCGCGGTACGTCAGCCCACCGAAGTAGGCCAGTTCGACGGACCGACGCTGCAGATCGGTCAGCGTGCCCAGGCAGTGGGCGACCTGCTGCCGGTCCTCGCGCCGGGCCGCCTCCTCGCTGACGACGTCGAACGCCGCGTCGACGTTGCTCGCGCCGTAGCGTGCCTCGCGGTCGGCCCCGGACTGCTCGGACCGCACCCGGTCGACGGCCCGGCGGTGCGCCAGGGTGATCAGCCAGGACATCGCCGAACCCTGCGCGGCGTCGAAACCGGAGGCGGAACGCCAGACCTGCAGATAGACCTCCTGCGCGGTCTCCTCGCTGTAGCCGGGATCGCGCAGGACGCGCAGGATCATGCCGTACACGCGGGCGCGGGTCAGGTCGTAGAACTCGGCGAATGCAGCGGCGTCCTGCACCGCCACGCGCGCGAGCAGCGCATCGAGTGTGTCGGTACGTCCGCCGACGCCGGTCATCGGCCCTGTCCGCTCATCGAGCGAAAGCCTAGTCGGGCGATTCGGGCGGCTCAAGCCGTCCTCGGCCGGTCCGTTCGGGGGGCCGGGACCGGCGGGCGAGGCAAGAGTCGAATCGAGCAAGGCGATCACCTCCGGGACGAATTCTCGAGCGTGACGCCGCCGGCCCGTTCCGGCAGGCCGGCGCCACCGCTGCCGATCACTGCGACGTCGCGCGGGGTGTCAGGCATGGTCTCCGCCTGCCTGCCGGCCGGCCGGGGCCAGGGATTCACGGAGGAACTCGGCGGTGACGGCATGCCACCACCCCGGCTTGGTGAGCAGGAAGTGGCCCGCCCCCGCCAGCGGCCGGAACTGGGCATCGACGCCGCGTCCGCGGGCCTGGGCCGCCTGGACCGCGCTCAGGCGCGGATCGCACCTCGTGTCGGCGGTACCGTGCACCACCAGCAGGCGTCGCTCGGGTGGGACGAGAGCGCCGTCGTTGTCGGGCCACCACGGTGCCAGCGCGACGACGGCCCCGACGCCGGGCTGTGCCGCGAGGTGGGCCGCAACCCTTCCGCCCATGGAGTGGCCCACGAGCCCGATCCGGACGTCGCCGCGCCGCCGCTGCACCTCGTCGAGGGCGCGCAGTGCGTCGTGGACGGGACTCATCCGGTCCCCGTTCCATCCGCGGTGGGTGTAGCGCACCTGCCCGACGGTGATGTCGTACATGCTCAGCCGGGAACGCAGGGATTCGGTCAGCAAGGTCATCCGCAGCGCGGACAGGTGCCACGGCCGGGCGGCGGACGTGCTGACCGGCTTGCCGCCTGGCAGAACCAGCACATGAGCGCGGGGCCGGTTCGATACGATCTCCATGCCCGTTGTTCGGAGCGCGGCCGGAATCGGATGGGTCGAAAAAATCTTGCAGATCCACCCATCCGCCCTTCCGCCCGCGCCGAATGGCAGATGACACACCTGACCGACGTGGTCGCAAGGACCACGACACCGAAGGGAATTGGGGCCATGGTTATCAACACGCGAAAGAGCTTGGCGGCAGTCGGAATCGGCGCAATGGCGATGATGGGTGTCGCGGCGTGCTCGTCCGACGACTCGGGTTCGTCGTCGGCCACGTCGGCCACGTCGGCCACGTCGGCGATGGAGAGCGCCACGTCGGCGATGTCGCCCACCACCGAGGCCATGGCGTCGGCCCCGGTGGGTCCGGGTTGCGCCGCGTACGCCGAGCAGGTTCCCAGCGGGCCGGGCTCGCTGGAGGCCATCGCGCAGCAACCCGTCGGGACTGCCGTCGCCGACATTCCGATTCTGACTCAGTTGAACGCGGCGATCAGCGGGCAGCTCAACCCGCAGGTGAATCTCGTCGACACGCTCAACAGCGGCGAGTTCACCGTGTTCGCGCCGGTCGACGACGCCTTCGCCAAGGTCGATCCGGCAACCATCGAGAGCCTGAAGACCGATACGGCCACCCTCACCACCATTCTCACCTACCACGTCGTGCCCGGCCAGATCGCGCCGTCGGACATCGAAGGTACCCAGACCACCGTTCAGGGCGGTACCGTCGAGGTGACCGGTGAAGGCGAGGAATGGAAGGTGAACGACGCCAACGTTATCTGTGGCGGCGTGAAGACGGCCAACGCGACCGTCTACCTCGTCGACTCCGTCCTGCTGCCGCCGGCGCCGCAGCAGTGACCCGGACCCGGTAGGACCCGAGGAGCGACGTGAAACGAATGATCCGAGGCCTCGCGGCGGCCGTCCTGGCCGCCGCGGGCGCCGCCCTTGTGGCGGCACCGGCGCAGGCAGCCCCGCTCACCCCGGTGGCGGAGCTGGACGTGAACCGGTACATGGGCACCTGGTATCAGCTGGCCGCCAATCCCGCTCCGTTCAATCTCGACTGCGTGCGCGACACCACGGCGAACTACACGCTGCTCGACGAGCGCAACGTGCGGGTCGAGAACTCGTGCACCACCGCCACAGGTGAACGCCGGGGAATCGTCGGCAACGCGCGGGTCAACGACACCGCGTCGCTGCACGTGAGCTTCCCCGGTGTGCCGTCCCAGGATTCGCTGGACGGTCCGAGCAACTACATCGTGAGCTACCTCGCGGACGACTACTCGTGGGCGTTCGTGGGGGACCCGACCCGGATCTCCGGATTCGTACTTTCGCGTTCGCCCGTCGTGGACGACGCTGCGTGGCAGCAGATCCGGGCCGTGGTCGAGCAGCAGGGCTACAACAGCTGCCTCATGCTCACCTCGCCCACCACCGAGGGCCTGCAGGAGATCAAGCCGCTCTGCACCGTGTGAACCACCTTCTGCGCGTACCGGACTCGTGCCGGTGCCGCTCCGCCCGGCCGAATGTCACATTGCATCGGATCGATCGATCGCATGTGACATTCGGCCACCGGCGGGGGCGGAGCCAGGAGCTCGGTGCGCCCGCCTACCCCGCTGTGCGGTGCGCGGTGCCGGCGATGTTCTCGAGCATGCCCTTGAAGATGATGCCGTGGAACGGCACGAGCGCGTACCAGTAGATGCGTCCCGCAAGCCCCTTCGGAAAGAAGATCGCCCGCTGGTGCAACCGGGCCCGGCCGGGATCGAGCGGCTCGATGCGCCACTCGAGCCACGCCCCGCCCGGCGCCCGCATCTCGGCCCGCAGCCGCAGCAGGGTGGGACGCTCGAGGCGCTCGACGCGCCAGAAGTCGAGCGCGTCCCCGGTGTGCAGGGTGCGCGGGTTCCGCCGGCCCCGGGACAGACCGACGCCGCCGGCGAACCGGTCGAGCCACCCGCGGATCGTCCAGGCGAGCGGGAAGGAATACCAGCCGTTCTCGCCGCCGATGCTCTCGACCACCTCCCACACCGTGCCGGCGTCGGTGTCGCAGTCGATGGCGCGTTCGTCGACGAAGACCGCCTCCCCCGCCCAGTGCGGGTCGGACGGCAGCGGTTCGGCGGGGGCGCCGACGGGCGACGCGCTCGCCCAGGTGGTTTCGACGTCGCCGCGCTCGAGCTTGTGCAGCGCCAGCCGGACCGCCTCGCGGTATCCGGTCAGTCCGCCGGGCGGCGGCGGGATCACCTCGTCGATATCGTGTTCGGCGACCACCGCGTCGTTGCTCAGCGACTCGATCAGGGCCCGGCCCAGCGACGGCGGGATCGGGGTGACCAGCCCGATCCACAGGCCCGCGAGCTTCGGGGTGAGAACGGGCAGCACCAGGATGCGGCGCCGGCGCAGGCCCGCGACCTCGGCGTACACCTGCATCATCTCGCCGTAGCGCAGCACGTCCGGGCCGCCGATGTCGTAGGTGCGGCTGCGGGGGAGGGGAGCGGTGGCCGCGCCCACCAGGTAGTGCAGCACGTCGCGCACCGCGATGGGCTGGATCTTGTTGTTCACCCACTTCGGGGTGGTCATCAGGGGCAGGCGGTTGCTCAGGTGCCGGATCATCTCGAACGACGCGGAGCCCGAACCGATCACCACCCCGGCCTGCAGCACCAGGGTGGGCACGCCGGACTCCACGAGGATCCGGCCCACCTGCTCCCGGGAACGCAGGTGCGTGGAGAGCTCGGCCGTGTCCGGGTGCAGCCCACCGAGATACACGATGCGCTGCACCCCGGCCGCCCGGGCCGCGGCGGCGACGTTCTCGGCCTCCGTGCGTTCGGTGTCGATGAATTCGCCGCGCCCGCCCATCGAATGCACCAGGTAGTACAGGACGTCGATGTCCCGGCAGGCGACGGCCAGGGACTCCGGGTCGGTCAGGTCGCCGCGCACGATCTCGACGTCGCCGGCCCACGGCACGTCCCGCAACTTGTCGGGGGTACGGGCCAGTACCCGCACCCGGTGCCCCGCGTCGACCAGCAGCGGGGCGAGCCGGCCCCCGATGTAGCCGGTAGCCCCGGTGACGAGGATGCGCAGCGGAGGGGCGCTCATCCGTTCTCCACTCATCCGTTCTCCACGATGTGGCCGAGTTGATGCCGCAGGCAGGCCTCGAGCTTCGGCCGGCGGAAGCGGTGCCCGTGGTCGACCAGGCACCGCGGGACGACGCACTGGTCGGCCGTGGCGACCTCGCGCGCGCCTTCCTCGCCGAGCAGCAGCCGCGGTCCGAACCCGGGCACCGGCAGCAGCGCCGGCCGGTGCAGCACCCGCGCCAGTGTGCGGGTGTATTCGTCGTTGCGAACCGGCTCCGGCGCAACGGCATTGATGGGGCCTACGATGCGGGGGTCGGCGAGGGCCCGGTGGTAGACGTCGAGCAGGTCGTCGAGGTCGATCCACGACAGCCACTGCCGGCCGGTGCCGAGCCGGCCGCCGAGCCCGGCCTCGAACAGGGGGCGCTGCAACTGCAGCGGCCCGCCGCGCGGTGTCTGCACGATCCCGGTCCGCACCAGTACCACGCGCAACCCGCCCGCGGCGGCGGGCGCGGTGGCGGCCTCCCAGTCGGCGACGACGTCGGCGAGGAACCCGGTGCCGCGCTGCGCATCCTCGGTGAGCGGCTCGTCGCCGCGGTCGTAGCCGTAGAACCCGATCGCCGACGCGGACACGAACGTCGCGGGTCCGTTCGGCGTGCGTGCCGCGAGATCGGCCAGCAGCCGGGTGGGTTCGATCCTGCTGTCCCGGATCGCGGTCTTGTGGGCGTCGCTGAAGCGCCCGGCGATCGAGGCGCCGGCGAGGTGGACGACGGCGTCGACCCCCTCCAACAGGTCGGGTGCGGGGGCGTCCGGATCCCAGCGACGTTCGTCGTCGCCGCGCGGTTCGCCGCGTACGAGGCTGACGACGCGATAGCCGCCGGTGCTCAGGTAGGCGGTCAGCGCGGTGCCGACCAGGCCCGACGTGCCGGTGACGGCGACCGTGGCGGGCCGCACCCCCTGCTCGTGCGACCACTGGTGGGCGGCGAGGTCGTCGGCGAGCTGGCGGTGCCGGTAGAGGAAGGTCTGCTTCAGCAGCGACTCTGGGACGGGCGTGTCGACCCGGTCGGTGACGCGGGTGCGACGGCCGCCGAGAGCCTCGAAGTTGTGCTCGTGCCGCCACGACATGACGATCCCCGTGGGCAGCGACGTGAGCCCGTCGCGGCCGACGCTGTCGACGAACCGCGCGGGCGGGTCGTAGGCGTCGGGCTGGTGAACGGCGATCCAGCGCAATCCGCCCGGCAGGCCGAGTACGGCCCGGCCCGACTCGAGGGAGTCGGATTCGGTGATCACCCGCAGCGGCTGCCACGGGGGGAGCAGGCGCCTGACCGCACCCGGTCGGCTGTGCCAATCGAAGACGTCGCGGCGTGGCGCGTCGACGACGCTCGAGTACGTGATGCCCATCGTGCCTTCCTCGGCCTGGTCCGGGTGTGCGGGAGCGGCGCCGGGAGAACTCCCGGCGCCGCCGTGGAATCAGCTGGGAATCATGTTGATGAGAATGGTGTATGCGTTCACCAGAGGAGTGTGGATTGCCATGAACGCTGTTTCGACGAGTTCTCGCATGGTCGTGTTCCTCTCGGTTGTCCGTCCGGTACGGGGGGTCCGTCCGATCGGCATTCGGAGCGGTGCGCGGCCCGGATGGGTCAGCCTTTTCCGCCGATCCGCCCGTACCGGTCGAGTGCCACCTGCCGTTCGTGGGCGTGGTCGACGATCGGCGCCGGGTACCCGTCCGGCGGACCATCCGGGAGCCGGTGCACGCGTTTGCCGTTCACACCCCGCAGCTCGGGTACCCAACGGCGCACGTATTCACCCGTCGGATCGAACTTCTCCCCCTGCGTGATCGGGTTGAACACCCGGAAGTAGGGCGCGGCGTCGGTGCCGCTGCCGGCCGTCCACTGCCACCCGTGCTGGTTCGAGGCCAGGTCGCCGTCGACGAGCCGGTCCATGAAATGCCGGGCGCCCCACCACCAGGGCAGATGCAGATCCTTGGCGAGGAAGGACGCGACGATCATGCGGAGCCGGTTGTGCATCCAGCCCTCGGCGAGCAGCTGCCGCATGCCCGCGTCCACGATGGGGAAGCCGGTACGGCCCTCCTTCCATGCGGCGAAGGCACGTTCGGCGTCGGGGCCGCTGTCGTAGGTGATGTGGTCGAAGCGGCGGTTGTAGTTGCGGCGGGCCGTGTCGGGCCGGTGGTACAGCACGTCCGCATAGAAGTCGCGCCAGGCCAGTTCGCTGCGCAGCCGGTTCGCCGGGCCGCCGTGGTCGGATCGCACGTCGTGCAGCAGGGTGCGCGGGTGGATGCACCCGAATTTCAGGTAGGGGGAGAGCCGGCTGGTGCGGTCGAGGTCCGGCCGGTCCCGCTCGGTGTCGTAGTGCGGCAGGTCGTCGTCGCGGAACTCGTGCCAGCGGTGCAGCGCGGCGGCTTCCCCGGCGGGTGGCAGCGTGGTCCCGTCGAGGTCGTCGTCGGCGGGGATCGGTACGCGCGCGTCGAGATCGCCGGGGTCGATCCAGTCGACGGTGCCGGCGTCGGTGGCGGCCGGGGCTCGCCAGCCGTGCTCGTGCCACGCCCGCTGGAAGGGGGTGAACACCTTGTAGGGGGTGTCGTCGGGCTTACGGACGCGGCCGGGCGCGACGGCGTAGGGCGAGCCGGTGCGCACCAGCGGGACATCGCCGAGCGTCCGCTCGACGGCCTCGTCGCGGCGGGTGCCGTAGGGGCCGTGGTCGGAACTGATGTGCACCGCGTCGGCGTCGAGTTCCCGGGCCAGTGCCGGGACGACGGTGACGGGGTCGCCGTGGGTGACGAGCAGCCGTCCGCCCAGGTCCTCGTCGAGGGCGCGCAGGCACCGCATCAGGAAGGTGCGGCGCGGGGATCCGGACGGGCGCAGCAGCGACTCGTCGAGCACGAACAGCGCGAGTGCCCGGTCGGAGGTGTCGGCGACGGACAACAGGGTGGGCAGGTCCCGCAGCCGCAGATCACGGCGGAACCAGACGATACCGGGTCGGCTCACTCGTCCAGTGTGCGTGAGAGCGGGGCCCGGCGTGGGCCGGGCGGGCGGGTCGAGGTCGGGCGGGTCGAAAGCACTGCGGGTGAGAGACTGGCCGCATGTCCGACGTGTTCGAAGTGCCCATCCGCGACGAGTCCATCCGGCTCGGTCAATTCCTCAAGCTGGCGAGCCTGATCGAATCCGGCGCCGAGGCGAAGGAAGTGATCGCCGACGGACTCGTCAGCGTCAACGGGGAGGTGGAGGTGCGGCGCGGGCGGCAACTGCACGTCGGCGACGTCGTGGAGATCGGGGCCGCCGCCGCACGCGTGACGGCCGGGGCGTGAGCCCGAGGTGACGGCCTGCAGCGCCGGTGCGACCACAGCTGCAGTCTCCGAAATCCTCAATCCCCTGCGACGTTCAGGGGAGACGCCGCACCTGTTTGCCAAGGGCGAACAGCCGGCGGGCGAGCCTCATGACGGGAATACCCAGCGGAATCAGGATGATCGTCACGCACAGCAGCCCACCGACGAGCCATACCACCGCCGCAAGGATCCCCACCACCGCCCCGAGCACGGCCGTGAGGATCCCCAGCACCGAATTGAGCAGGCCCTTCAGCGCTCGCATGATGACCTCCTGGTTACCAGTTTGCGCGCATACGGGCCGGGGCGCACCCGTTTTCGGTCGACCTCCCCATACCGGCTCGGCCCGCAGGTGATGCCCGGGTGCGGGAGACGAAGGCTGTCTCGGAGGTGCTGTCAGGCGGTTTCGTCCGGGTCCTTGTCCTCGCGCCGGTCCAGGATGCCGGCGGTGACGCCGTAGGGCAGGAAGCGCACCGACCGGAGCGGGTCGGTGTTGTTCTTGTGGGCGCGCAGCGCCTCGAGTTCGGTGGGGAAAACTTGCTCGACGCGGGCGGTTCCGTCGCCGTCGAGCGTGTAGATCACCCACACGCCGTCGCCGGTCTCGCCGGCGGTGGGCGGTGCCGGGCGGGTGCGCGGTGCGCCGCCGAGGTCGGGGAAGATGCTCGACCACGGAATCCCGGCGTCCGGTTGCTCGACGAACCGGCCGATCTTGGCGGCGAGGTCCCGCAACCCTTCCCCGGCATCGCGGAAGACGCGGTCGAGGTCCTCCGGGTCGAATCCGAACGGGTTGTTGTCGCCCATGAGGGTCTCCTGAGGTCGCGGGCCGCACGTGCGGCCGTGATCCCTCCAGTGTGGGCACTGCCGCCGAACCTCGCCACCATCGGCCGCGAGGACGGCGGCCCGCGACGTCAGGTGGCGTGCTCGTGCGGCCGGACCGGATCCGCCTTGCGGGCACGCAGGGAGGTCCGCGCCGTACGCAGCGCCATGAGCATGCCGGCCCCTGTCAGTCCTCGGCGCGGACGACGATCCCGTCGTGGTCGCTGTAGAGCATCTCGCCCGGGTTGAACGTGACGCCGCCGAACTCCACCGGCACGTTCTTCTCGCCGGACCCGGTCTGGGTGCTCTTGCGCGGGTTGGTGCCGAGCGCCTTGATGCCGATCTCGAGGGTGCGCAGGATGGCCGAGTCGCGGACGGCGCCGTTGACGACGACACCGGCCCAGCCGTTGTCGACGCCGCGGCCGGCGATGATGTCGCCGACGAGGGCGGTGTGCACGCTGGCATCGCCGTCGACGACGAGGACGCCGCCGTTGCCCGGCTCGCTCAGGGTCTGCTTGACGAGCAGGTTGTCCTGGAAGCAGCGGATGGTGGTGATCCGGCCGGCGAAGACCTCGCGGCCGCCGAACTGGACGAACTGCGTGTCGCAGCTGCGGATGTCGGGGCCGATCTCGTCGGCGAGGTCGGCGGTGGCCGGAACGTCGTTGGTGGAGGGTTCGCTCATACCGCCGAGAGTAGTGGGGTGACGGCGTCCACTCGGCGGGGGACGGATAGAGACAGATCATCTGCCTCTTTAGATTTCAAACCGGTAGATTCTTGTATCCTAAGAGCCATCGGGGCTGGGATGGATGACGCACACAGGACGGTGAAATGCCACTCGACGGAAGCTCGACGGTTGTTCGCGTGCCCAAGGCAGGTGAACTGATCGCCGCGAGCCTGCGCCGCCAGATCATCACCGGGGAACTGCACGCCGGCGAGCCGTTGCCGAACGAGGCCGCACTGATGGAACGCTTCGGCGTTTCCCGGCCCACGTTGCGGGAGGCGTTCCGCATTCTCGAGTCGGAAGGCATCATCACCGTCCTGCGCGGCGCCCACGGCGGTGCCCGCGTGCAGGCGCCGGACGGCTCGACCGCCGCCCGCTACACCGGACTGCTGCTGCAGTACCGGGGTGTCCCGCTGGCCGACGTGTACCGCGCCCGCACCGAACTCGAGGTGGACGCCGTCGGCCTGCTCGCCGATGCCCCGGCCGGGCGCATCGACACGCTCGCCGAACTGGTCGAGCGGGGCGAGGAACTCCTCGGCGACGCTGCCGCCTTCGCCAAGTACGACACCGAGGTGCACCGGGCGGTGATGGAACTCGCCGGGAACCAGACGATGGCGGCGCTCGCGGGGATGCTGCTCGACATCATGGACGCACACAATGCGCTGTATCTCTCCACGCGCGCCGATTCGGCGGAACGCCCCGGGGCGTCCGCGGCGTTGCGCGCCAACCGCAAGCTCGTCACGTTGCTGCGAGGAGACGATGCCGAGGCGGCGCAAGCGTTCTGGCGCAGGCACCTCGACAGCGTCGAGCGGTACATGACGGGTGACTCGGCGACCACGCTCGTCGAGGTGCTGTCCTAGGACCCCGCGCTCCCAGGGCACCGCGCTCCCAGAGCACCGCGTTGAGGGGGAGGTTGCCGCGCCGACATGCGGGTGGGGCGCTACGTAGCAGCCCCCTCGGCGCAGGAAACTCCCGCTCGGCTCAGCGCCCGAATCGCCGCTCGTACTCGTTGCGTTCGCGGTCGGCCCGCACCCGCGCCTTCTCGCCGAGCAGGTTGGGGTCGAGGCCGTGCTGCTCCAGGCGGTGCCGCCGCCAGATCTGCATCAGGGCGATCGCGAAGTACACCAGCGGGATGAAGAGCAGCGCCATCATCGCCAGCGGAATCCACACCGGCCCGGGGATGAGCAGGAACAGCGCCAGGAACGGCACGATCGGCAGGGTGAACCGCACGAGGTAACGCATCGTCGCGCCGGGCCCGACGAGGTCGTTGCGGACCCAGTCCTGGAGCGAGTCGGGGAGCGTGCGGCCGAACAGGTATCCGACGTACTGGGTAAAACTCGGTCGCGCGCTACTCGTCATGTATCCGAGGATAGGCCGCCTATCCGTACAGCCCGGTGAGCCGGTCGGAGAAGTTGTCGATGACGATCTTGCGGCGCAGCTTCATGCTCGGCGTGAGGTCTCCGGCCTCGACCGACAGTTCGCGGTCGATGATGGTGAACTTCTTGACCTCCTCCCACCGGTTGAGCTGCTCGTTGAGCTGGTCGATGTACCCGGCGATCAGCTCGCGGGTCTTCTCGTCCCGGGCGATCTCCGCGAACGACTTGTCGCCCATGCCGTTCTTCTGGGCCCACTCGTGGATCGCCTCCGGATCGAGGCCCACCAGCGCCACGCAGTACGGCCGGCCCTCGCCGTGGACGATGATCTCGCTCGCGTACGGGCACAGGCCCTTGAAGGTCGCGGCGATGGCGGACGGCGCGACGTACTTGCCCTGCGAGGTCTTGAACATGTCCTTCTTGCGGTCGGTGATCCGCAGGAACCCGTCGGAGTCCACCTCGCCGATGTCGCCGGTGTGGAACCAGCCGTCGTCCTCGAACGCCTCGGCGTCCGCGTCGGGACGATCGTGGTAACCGCTCATCACACCGGGACCCTTGATGAGGATCTCCCCGTCCTCGGCGATCTTGACCTCGGTCTCCGGGAAGGGCCAGCCGACCGTGCCGAAGCGGTAGGCGAGCGGTCGGTTGAGGAACGTCGCGGCGGAGGTCTCCGACAGCCCGTACCCCTCGAGGACGATGATGCCGACGGCATCGAACCACTGTGCGACCTCGCGGTCCAGCGGAGCGGACCCGGAGACGAAGAACCTCAGCCGGCCGCCGAACCGCTCCCGGATCTTGGAGAAGACGAGCTTGTCGGCGACTTTGTACTGCAACCGGTCCAGCAGCGACGGGTTGCGATCCTCCTGCTTGGCCTTCGAGACCCTCATTCCGACCCCGACGGCCCAGTCGAAGATCTTCTTCTTGATGCCGCCCTCTTCCTCCATCATCGCCTCGATGCGCGCGTGGGCCTTCTCGAAGACGCGTGGGGCCGCGCCCATGAAGGTTGGCCGCACGACCGCGAGGTTCTCGACGATCTTCTCGACCCGGCCGTCGATGGCGGTGGGCATGCCTACCTGCAGGGGCAGGCTCAGTAGCACCTTGCCGAACACGTGCGACAGGGGCAACCACAGGTACTGCAGATCGTCCGGGCCGAGAATGTCGAGGGCATCGACGGCGGCGGCGGTGTACGTCCACGCCGAGTGCGGCAGCCGCACGCCCTTGGGCTTGCCGGTGGTGCCGGACGTGTAGATGAGGGTGGCAAGGTGATCCGGCCGAATCTCCCGGACCCGATCCTCGACGACGTTCGGCGACTCCGCGATCAGTTGCCGGCCCCGCTCCTCGAGGTCGGCCAGGGTGATCACCCAGTCCCCGCCCCCGGGGCCGTCGATCACGACCACCTGCTGCACGTCCGGTAGCTGTGCGCGCTGCTCGACGAGCTTGTCGACCTGTGCCTTGTCCTCGGCGACGACCACGCGGCTGCCCGAGTTGGACACGATGAACCCCACGTCGGGAGCCTTGGTGGTGGGATAGACCGTCGTGGTCGCGGCCCCCGCGCACATCACCGCGAGGTCGACGATCACCCACTCGTACCGGGTCGACGACGCCAGCGCGATACGGTCCTCGGGCTCGATGCCGAGCGCGATCAGCCCGGCCGTGAGCAGGCGGACGCGGTCACCGACCTGCTGCCACGTCACGCTCTCCCAGCCGTCGTCCTTCGGGAACCGGAACGCCTCCGTGCCGGGGCTGGCCGCGACACGATCGAGGAAGAGCTGAGCCACCGACGGTGCCCGCTTCTCGATCTTCGAGTGGTCGACGGGTTCGTCGGAGATTCGCAGCGCTGTCATGCTTCGAGTCTAGGAAGGCCGCTCGAACCGTGGGGAGGGTTTCGCCTGTTCGTTCCGGCTTCCGGTCCATGCTCACCGCGCCTGCCGGTGCTGCCGGGCGTGGGCGAGAGCCGCGGCCGCCCGCAGCACCTGCGGTGCGCGCCGGGCGGTGCTTAGCACGGCCCGGTCGAGCACGGACAGGTCGAGGGACCGGTGTGCGATCGGGGGTGGGTCCGTGATCGCGTCGGTGAGCGCGTACAGCTGCCGTCGGCCGGGCACCCCGGCGAGCCGGTGCCGGCTGTGCGACGTCGTCGCGTGACTCCTCGAGGGGTCATGCAGTCACGGCCAGTCTCACCTCCTCGGCAGGGTCGGTGACGGTCTCGGCGGGCTTGTCGTTGCGGGGACGAGCCAGGACGTCCAGTCAACGCCAACGGCTACCGCGAGATCCTGGGGTTGGATGCCACTTCCGCCGAGGACGGGGCCGGCTGGCCGACGTTTCCCGATCCCTGGTCGCCCGCGGGCTGACCGGGGTGAAGCGGGTGACCTCCGATGCCCTCGCAGGCTGACGTCTGCGATCGGAGCGACCCTGCCCGGCGGACTTGTGGCAGAGGTGCCGCACCCACTGCGCGACGAACTTCGCGGCTGTTACGCCGAGGTCGTCGTGGCCTGGGGGTACCGCCCGCTTGCGGGGACGATGAAGACACCGCTGAATTCGGTCTACGACTAACCGGATGGTGTTGAAAAATGCCATTTACGCAGCGATTCCCACAAACCCCCAGCTGAGCGCGTTTTCGGTCGCCGGGACTGTCCTTGTCCACGTTGTCGGTGCGATGTCCGAGATAGGTGTCGCATCCGGAAGGCGTCGTCCGAGATAGTTGTCTGACACCCGGCGGGGCCCGCGCTACCGGACCTCGCACCGGCCACCGCCGACCGGATCGCCGCGGCGGTGGCCGGCTCCCGCGCCGCGGGCACCCGCCGCACCTACGCGAAATTCGCCGCGTGGTGCGCCGCCGAGGGGCATGCCGCGTTGCCGGCGCATCCGGTGACCGTCGTCGGCCCGGGTGCTCGCGCCGGAGCCGCCCCACCCGCTACTGCGCGGGGCGGCGGCCGCCGTGCCGTGGAACCGGCGCCCGTTCCTGATGGGGAGAGCAAAGTCGAGCAGCGTCTTCTCCTCGACCGTCAACTGGTCCCCGATGGAGCGCTCGATCCAGGTGCGGCAGGTCAACCGTTCCCTTGTCGACATACTGCGACCGGCCTCCAGCGTTTCGTGCGCCGGGCAACAACAGGAGACCCGATACGGCCATAGCGCCGGCCGTAATGACCGCCCCGGCGGCATATGCGGCGGCAACACGTTCTGCGGTATCGATCGCCTGTGCAGAGACTGCGGTCAGCGCAGCAATACCGAGAGTGCTTCCCAGCTGATGCGCGGTGTTCACCAACCCCGATGCGGCACCGGCATCCTCGGATGGGGCGCCGGAGATTCCTACTGCGGTGAGAGGTCCGAATGTGAGACCTTGACCGACGCCGATGAATACCATGGGTACCAGCACACCGACGACGTACGTGCTGGTGGCGGTGAGCTGGGTGGCGCAGGCCGTACCTGCCGTGACGAGTGCGAGCCCGACGAGAATCAATGGCGGATTGTCGAATCGGGCTGTGAGGCGCGTCGTCCACATCGAGGTGGCGAATTGCAGAACAGTCGCCGGCACCAACGCAAGTCCCGTCTGCAGCGGATTCCAGCCGTATGTGTCCTGCAGGAACTGGGACGCGAAGAAGAAAAAGGGAATCATCGATCCGGCAAAGAGCAACCGCACCACGAAGGCGATGAACCGTTGCCCACTGGCGAAAAGGCGTAACGGCATGATCGGATGCTCGGCGCGCCCCTCGTTGACGACGAACACCGTCAGCACCACAACCGCTGCTGCGACCGGGCCGAACGCGAGAGGCGAGGTCCACCCGGATACGCCGCACTGGACGATGCCGTATGCGAGCAATGCCATGCCTGCCGTCGATGTGATCGCGCCGGTCATGTCGAAGCGCCCGGGTACCGCTCTGGTGCGCGGAAGAAATTTCAGCGCAGCCGCAATCAGGGCCACCCCGATCGGCGCGTTGATCGCGAAGCCTGCGCGCCACGAAACCCAATGCGTCAGTGCGCCACCGACGACGAATCCTATGCTGGTGCCCAGTCCCGCCATCATGCCGTAGGCCGTGACAGCACGAACCCGTGGTTTCCCGGCGGGAACGGCTGCCGTGACCAACGCCAGGGAGGAGGGCGCCGCGAAAGCGGCACCCACTCCTTGCAGCGCTCGGGCAGCAACGATCCACGCGCCGTTCTGGGCGGCTCCGACCAGCAGCGATGCAAGCGCGAACACCGTCAGTCCGGCAATGAGGGTGGTCCTGCGGCCGAGAATGTCCCCGGTCCGTGCCCCGAGCAGGAGCAGCCCGCCGAACACGGCGGTGTACGCATTCTGCACCCATGACATCGCATATGCGGAAA
Source organism: Rhodococcus sp. 2H158 (assembly GCF_053764755.1). NCBI lineage: Bacteria > Bacillati > Actinomycetota > Actinomycetes > Mycobacteriales > Nocardiaceae > Rhodococcus > Rhodococcus sp. 2H158. The sequence continues at coordinate 32,780 of NZ_JBSNCE010000012.1, read as the reverse complement.
GGTCCAGGTCTTCCGCAATGTCGCGGATGCCCGTGAAGATGATCGAGTTGTCGAACACGATCATGAAGTAGGTCGCGAGGATGATTGCCAATGTCGCGGCCGGATCACGTCGGTGCGGTTCGGTGTTCCTGCCGCCCGGTGGCTCGCCGGCGGTTGGTGTGCCGGTCCGGTTCAGTGCCGACCGGGCACCATCCACCGCGTTGCCTCAGCCGCGCGTCGGAAGTTCGGGTGCGGGTCGCAGTGGTTGCACCTGTTCACCGACGAGCGTCCACGGCAAACCGGTGACTTCGTACCGGCCCACGCTCGGGCTCTCCACGGAACGGAACAGGTCGGTGCTTCTGACGAATTCGTCTCGAACCAGTCCTGCCGAGGTGTGGACCACGGACACCGTTAGTCCTTGCTCGAGCAGTGCCTGCTCGAGGTCATGGCCGTCCTGAGCTGTCGGCACCTGGTCGATGAGGGGAACGCGGCGGTCGATCACCGGCGGCCGAACACCTGTAGCGGCTTCGAAGCGGGCGCGTTCCTCGTCGCTGCGGAGGGTGATCGCGAGCAGCCGTCCCGTGGCGTGTTCGCGCATGAAGAACTCGGTCTCGGCTTCTCGTGGGTCGTAGGGGTCGGCCGCCTCGGGGCCGGCGAGTTCGGCGATCTGGACGGCGACGAGTTCCGCCATGGAGATGTCCAGCGCCAAGCTGGAGGTGTGGGATTCCGCCAGGCACCAGGCCAGTGTCCACGTGACGAGGATGACGCTGGTCAGCGGGTCGGCCCAGGGCGTGCCGATGTCTCCCATACCGCCCCGTGCGTCCTTGGTGGCATTGACGAGGCCGGCGAAGGCGTGGATGTTGTGGCCGTATGCGCGGTAACCGGCCCAGGCGCCCGTGCGCCCGAACCCACTGGAGGAGAGCAGGAGTTTCGGTGAGTGTTGCGCCAACACGGAAGTGGTGTCGACACCGATGGCCCGGGCGCGATGGGGGCTGAGGTTTTCCATCACGACGTCGAACGAGGCGAGGTCCACAGCACGAGACGAGTCGCCGCCCGAGAACTGCAGTGGATGTTTGCAGAAATTGAGCTGATTGAAGTATGCGCTGCGGTTGGGGCCGGGGGTGCCGTCGACGAACGGGCCTCGGCGGCGGTAGACGTCGAGCCGGTCGAGGTCTTCCAGTTTGGCGACATGCGCGCCCATCGCGCCGAGCCAGGCTCCGGCGAGTGGTACTGCGAGAACATGTCCGGCGTCGAGCACCCGAAGGTCCGACAGGCGTCTGCGCCCGGCGGTGTCGTCGGTGTCCTTCGGCACTTCGGTGATCTGGGTGGGAAGCACGGGGCAGTCGGGTCCGGACAGGTCGAAGTTCCGCCCGAGCGCGCGTGAGCGCTCGGCGAAGGTCTCGACGGCATTGACGGCGGTGCAGGGGACACCCGCCGCCTGGAGGACTTGCTCGCACTCCTGTGCCGTGCGGGTCGATGCCCAGGCCGTCAGCTGGGCATTGACGTGGTCGGACTGCTGCCGGGCGTCTTCCAGGGTGGTGACCGATTCGAGCGAGGACCCCATGACCGACCGGAAGGCCCGCCACTGGTGTTCTTCCAGCACGAGAACGTAGACCGCCCCGTCGCGACAGTCGACGAAGCCCGAGGGTGCGCCGTAGCGGGCACTGCCGCCTTCGTCCGGGCAACGCGACAGTGCGTGCGCCATCTCAAGCGACAGTCCCGTCGCGATGATCGCGGCTTGCGCCGAAACGTCCGCGTGCACCGGGCCTGTTCCGGCGCGGCGGGCGTGAAGTCCGTGGAGGGCAGCGACGGCGGTGACGTGACCGACGAGCTTGAGTGCCACCGTGCCCGGCGGCACCGTAGGGGCGAATTCGTCCCCGATGCGCGAGTGCCCGAGGATGCCGCTGGCGGCGAGCAGTGTGAGATCGGATGCGAACATGTCGGCGCGGATATCGGTCAGCCCGAATGCGCTGGCGGTGACCCAGACGTTGCGGTTGTTGGCGGCGACGAATTCGCGGTATTCGTCGGCGCTGGGGGCGTGTCCGTCCGGGAGGACTGCCGGTTGTTCGATCCGGTCGACCAAGACGACGTCGGCGTTGGTGTCGACGTCTCGCAGGGTGGCCACCTGTTTGACGACGGCGCCCAGTTGTCCCAGGGCAGAGCCGGCAATCTGGAGAGCGACCGACCGCCCTACCTGGACCACATGCACGCCGGCAAGCCACCGCATTGTCGCGTCACGTTTCATATTGCTGCGTCCTCTCATAGGCCGGTCGCATTCGTGCGAGCGGAAACAGTCGCCGCTACCGGTTCGCGTTCGGACCCACACTCGTGGCCCGTGGAGATCTGTGCTTTCGGGCTACCGAATTCGCGGTCGATGCACTGCCCCGGGGCACCCGTCATTCATCTTATCGTATTTGCATACGAGATTACAAACACATAAGGTCGGGAATGTGACCGGTGAAGCGTTCGGGTCCGCAGGCGAAGGCGTGGTCCGTCCTGCGTTCACGACCACCGCAGGCTGAGCGGACATGCCCCTGCCGCAACGGAAGACGGAACCCTTCGAGGAGTGAGATGACCCGATCGACATCCGAGGGGCACAACACCGTGCTGGTCGAGGACGAGGAAATCGGCAGCGGTCGCGTGCGCGTCATTTCGCTCAACCGGCCCGCCAAGCGCAATGCGCTCGACACGCAGCTTCTCACCGAATTACGGGAGGCGTACACCGCCGCCGCCGCAGACGCGGCCGTGCGGGCGATCGTGTTGAAGGCGTGCGGCCCGGTCTTCTGCGCAGGTGGCGACACCTCGGAATTTCGCACGGGACCCACGGAAGCCGTGATCGACCGTGCCAGGATCATGGCGGATGTCCTGGCGTGTCCGAGTACGCTCGCCGTTCCCGTCGTGGCGGCGGTCCACGGTCCGGCGCTCGGTGCCGGTGCCGCGTTGGCGCTCAGCGCCGACCTGGTCGTAGCAGGTGAGGCATTCTCCCTCGGCTACCCCGAACTACCCAACGGCGCCTATCCGCCGCTGGTGATGCCCAGTGCTCTCGCGCACATGAACCGCAACCTGGCCTTCGAACTCGTCACCACCGGTCGCCGGCTCGGTGCCGACGAAGCGTTGGCGTACGGCGTGGTCAATCGCATTGCCGACCAGCGTGCCGACATGGAGGCGCTCGCGCTGGCTGCGGCGTATACGCGATTCGACGCCTCCCTCGTCGCGGCAACCAAAAGACTGTTCTACCGGCAGGTCTCGCTGCCGACGGATGTCGCCTTGCGGGAGGGTCTCCACGATCTGATCGCGAGGCGGTGATTGCACAGCACCGGCCGACTCTCGGTTCCGCCGGGCGCGATGCAGCTCGGATTCTTCGGGAAACTGCACTCCATCCTGCGACAAACCACTCGGTTTGACGTCGTGTTCGCCACTTTCCGGCGTGGACCTCGTGCCGCGGTGCATCCCCGCGGTGGTCGCCGCAGCACTTCATCCACCCCGCTTCTGGGCCGAAACCGCCTCGATCCACGTATTGACCGGAACGGAACCCGGCCGTACGATCTTCGATATACCGTATGGGTATTCATAATATCGTATGTCACTGGATCGGCGATCGCGGAGCGCGAACATCAGGCGCCCGCTCATCAAGAGGGGAAGGTGTGGCTTTGTCCAACACGACCACGGAATCCGCAGACCGGGACCAGCCGGAAGCCAACGACTTCGACCGCCGGCTGCGCGAAGCACTCGACATCGCCAACATCCCCACGCTGCTTCTCGTGCTGGTGCAGCTGACCGGCGACAAGCGGTGGCTCGAAGAGCCGTACCGGCCGGTGCGCAGTCGCGGTGTCGACGACAACGACACCGGCGGTCTGCCCACCGAAATCCAGGACCGGATCCGCAACGGTGCATTCGACGCGATCCGCGCCTGGCACCGCAATGGTGAGATCGCGATCTCGGAACCGTCGCCGCAGCTGCTGCTCGAGATGATGGCGGCCTCCGAAGGAGCACCTGTTCCCGACAAGTACGCCGGGATCATGACCGCCCGCCTGAAGGCCTTCTCCGAACCGGACACCGCCTCGCTGGACGGACTCGTTCCGCCGGGCTTCACCGCACTGATCGTCGGAGCCGGGATGTCCGGAGTCTGCGCGGCGATCAAGTTCCAGCAGGCGGGCATTCCGTACATCATCGTCGAGAAGCAGAACGACACCGGCGGTGTCTGGCACTCGCACCACTACCCGGGGTGCAGTGTCGACACGCCGAGTCACCTGTACTCGTACACCTTCGACGGGGGCGACTGGAGCCGGTACTTCCCGCCGCAGGCGGAGATCGACGACTACTTCCGTGGCGTCGCCCGGCGCAACGGCATCTACGACCACATCCGGTTCGGAACCGAGGTCCTCGCTGCCGACTACGACGAGAGCGAGCACGTCTGGGTGAGCCGCCTGCGCGGCCCCGACGGCACCGAAGAGACCGTCCGTACCAACGTCCTCATCAGCGCCGTCGGGCTCTTCGCCGAGCCGATCGTTCCCGATATCCCCGGCCTGGACGGGTTCGACGGCCCCGTGGTGCACACCGCGCGCTGGGATTCGACACTCGACCTAACCGACAAGCGGGTCGCGATCATCGGCACCGGCGCGAGCGCCATGCAACTGGCGCCCGCCATCGTCGACGACGTTCGGTCGCTCACCATCTTCCAGCGGACCAGGCAGTGGGCGGCACCCTTCCCGAAGTTCCACAAGCCGGTTCCGGAACCGATCCGGTTCCTGATGCGCGAAATCCCCCTGTACCAGCACTGGTACCGCATCAGGCTCAGCTGGATCTTCGACAGCAAGGTGTATCCGTCGCTGCAGAAGGACCCGAACTGGGAAGACCCGCAGCACTCCATCAATGCGATCAACGCCGGGCACCGACGGTTCTTCGAACGCTACATCCGGGAAGAACTCGGCGACCGCCAGGAACTCGCGCCGCGCGTCATCCCGAACTATCCGCCGTACGGCAAGCGCATGCTGCTCGACAACGGCTGGTTCCGGATGCTGACCCGTCCTGAGGTGACGCTCGTCGACAACGCCGACGACAGGATCGACCACATCTCGGGAAACACCATCCACACCCGCAACGGGAACAGCTACGAGGTCGACGTCATCGTCCTGGCGACCGGCTACAACGTCGCCCGCATGCTCTCGACCCTGCCGATCAGGGGCCGCGACGGCCTGAGCATCCGCGATGCCTGGGACGACACCGACCCGCGCGCCTACCTGGGGACGGTCGTTCCCGACTTCCCCAATCTGTTCGTCCTGTACGGCCCCAACACGCAGCTCGGACACGGCGGCGCCTTCATCTTCGTGATGGAATGCCAGATCAATTACGTCCTCAAGAGCCTGCAAGCGATGTTCGAGGCCGGCATCGGCGAAGTCGAGTGCCGGCAGGACGTCTTCGAGACCTACAACGAGGCCGTGCAGGAACGTCACCAGCAGATGATCTGGACCCACCAGGGAATGACCACCTACGTCCGCAACGACAAGGGACGCGTGGTCGGGAACAACCCCTGGGAGCTCGTCGAGTTCTGGCACCTGCTCAACAACGCCGACCTCGGTGACTACCACGTGGTCGAAAGCGCCGTCGAGATGGCAGTGCGGTGACACCCGACATCGCCCTCGACACCGAGCTCGACAGCTCGCACGTCGGTACCGTCACCTTCGCCCGAGGCCCCTACAACTATCTCAGCGCTGCTCTGCTGACCGCGCTCGCAGATGCCTTCGACGATCTGAGCACCCGCGGCGCCCGCGCAATCGTGCTCTACGGCGACGGCCGGCACTTCTGCGCGGGAGCCGATTTCGGCAGCAACGACACCGCCGCACCGGGCGCCGCCACCTCGCCGATCTACGAGGTGGTGCCGAGACTGTTCGAACGATCCGTTCCGGTGGTCGCGGCGATGCGCGGTGCGGCCATCGGCGGCGGCCTCGGGTTGGCTCTCGCCGCGGATTTCCGCATCGCCACCGCCCAGAGCCGCTTCGCCGCCAACTTCGCACGACTGGGCTTCAGCCAAGGATTTGCGCTCTCGCTCACCCTTCCGCGTCTGATCGGGTTACAACGGGCGAGCGACCTGCTTTACACCGGTCGCATGGTCTACGCAGACGAAGCCCTGCAGATCGGGCTGTGTGATCGACTCACCGACGACGAGAAGTTGCTCGGCGAGGCCCAGTCCTATGCCGCCGAGATCGCCACCTCGGCCCCACTGGCGGTGGCGGCGATCCGTCGACGACTTCACGGTGACCTCGCCGATGCTGTGCGCGATACGCTCGAAAGAGACTGGAGGGACCAGACTGCTCTCAAGCTGACGGCCGACTTCCGTGAAGGCATCGCCGCGGCTCGGGAACGCCGTACACCGCAGTTCCGAGGCGAGTAGCACGCGGTGACCACGCCTCGACCGGCGCGCCTCACGCCTTCCTGACGAAAGCGAAACACCTCTGATGACAGATATCGTCGTAACCCCACAGGTCGGACGCTTCGATCCGGCCACTCCCCTCGGAATGATCATCGACGGAGCCGAAACCGCATCGCTGACGGGTGAGACCTTCGACGTGTTCGACCCCGGCACCGGCGACGTCATCGCCCGGGTTACGCGGGGGAACGCCGAAGACGTGGACAAGGCCGTCGCCGTGGCACGGAGATCGTTCGAGGATGGTCGGTGGCGGCGACTGTCGCCGGCCGACCGCGGCGTTGTGCTCTGGCGCGTGGCGGATCTCCTCGAATCCCACCGCGACGAATTGGCGCGACTCGAGAGTGCGAACGTCGGTCTGCCGCTCGCGCACGCCTATGCGATGGTGGGCGAAGCGATCAGCGCGTTCCGCTACTACGCGGGGTTCGCGGACAAGATCCACGGCAGAACCCTCGAGCTCGGCCCGGCGGAGCAGCGTGTGCATGCGTACACACTGCGCGAGCCGATCGGGGTCGCAGGGTTGATCACCGCGTGGAACGCCCCCGTGGTGATGGCGGCGCAGAAGCTTGCCCCCGCCCTGGCCGCGGGCTGCTCCTGCGTCCTCAAACCGGCGATGGAAGCGCCGTTGACGACGCTGCGTGTCGCCGCACTTCTCGAAGAGGCCGGGGTACCCGGCGGTGTCGTGAACGTGGTCACCGGATCGGGGACGGCGGTCGGGGCGGCGATTGCCGCACACCGCGGTGTGGACAAGGTGTCCTTCACCGGTTCCACCGAGGTCGGCAAGCTGATTCTCGGCGCTGCTGCCGGAAATCTGAAGAAGCTGACCCTCGAGTTGGGCGGTAAATCCCCGGTGGTGGTGTTGGCGGACGCGGACATCTACAAGGTGATCCCTGCGGTGGCCGCGGCCGTCTTCTACAACGCGGGTCAGATCTGCACGGCCGGGACGCGACTGTATGTCCACGATTCGGTGTACGACGCGGTCGTCGACGGTGTCGGCGAAGCGGCGCGTGCATTGAAGATGGGCCACGGTAGCGAACCGGGAGTCGACCTGGGGCCGTTGATTTCGGCGAGGCAGGTGAGCCGGGTGGCCGAGTACGTCCGCAGCGGCGTCGAGGACGGTGCGCGTGTCGTCAGCGGTGGATCGCCGGTCGACGGCAAGGGATTCTTCTTCGAACCGACCGTGATGGCCGAGGTGAACCACGAGATGAAGGTGGTGCGGGAGGAGATCTTCGGCCCCGTGATCGGTGCGATGCGGTTCAGCTCGGTCGACGAAGCGGTCGCGCTGGCGAACGACACCGACTACGGGTTGGCCGCGAGCGTGTGGACCAGGGACATCGGGTCGGCGCACGCGGTGGCACGGCAGTTGCGTGCCGGCCGGGTCGGGGTGAACGTCCACCGGGCGGGTGGAATTCACATCCCGCAGGGCGGATATCGGCAGTCCGGCTGGGGCAGGGACGGCAGCGTCGAGGGACTCGATGCCTATCTCGAGACGAAATCGATTCTCGAGGCCCTCGATCGCTGACCGACGATCGACCAGCCGGCGGCACCCGCATACGAGGGCCGTCGGCGTGGTCGATCGTGCACCGGCCGGTGGGCCAGCACCGCAGCTGGCAAGGGCCGGTGATGTAGATGGTGGGGCGCAGGAGACCGACAGCGTACAGACGTGGGGATCCCGCACCGCGAACATGCTCCTGCACAAAGAACATGCCCTGTCCGGCCAGGTCCGGACAGGGCATGTTCGTCACTGCGCGGCTACACCTCCGCTGGGGAGGGCCGGCCAGGCGTCCTACGGTGTGTCGTGCAGGACAATGCCGCGCAGTGTGGACCCGTCGTACATCGCCGCCCATCCGTCGTTGATCTCGTCGAGAGTGAAGGTGCGGTTGACCAGTTCGTCCAGTTTCAGGCTCCCGGCGCGGTAGAGATCGAGGAGCCTCGGCACGGCGAGGGTGGGCGACATGGCGCCGTACAAGCAGCCCTGGATGCGCTTCTGGAAGAGGGGGAACTGCGCGAGATCGATGGGAAGCTCGCCGGGGTTGCGGCCGGGAACCGCGGTGACAACCAGTGTTCCGGCTTTCCGGACTGCCTCGAGCGCTCGGGCGACCTGGACGCCTTCGAGGATGCTGGTCGTGATGATCGCGACGTCAGCACCCTGACCGTTGGTGAGGGAGCGTGCGAGGTCCGTGGCTTCCTCGATCGAGGACACGGCGTCGGTCGCACCGAACGACAGTGCACTGGTGCGCCGGAATTCGATCGGGTCCGCAGCGATGATCCGCGCGGCACCGGCATGCTTCGCGCCCTGAACGGCGTTGATTCCGAGACCGCCGGTACCCATCACGATGACGACGTCACCGGGCACCACCCCGCCGGCGGTGACAGCGGATCCCCAGCCGGTGGGTACGCCGCATCCGAGGAGAGCGGCCGCGATGAGAGGGATGTCCTTGTCGATCGGAATACAGCTGCGTTCGGGGACGACGCTCCACTGTGAGAACGTACCCAGAAAGCATGCCTGAGAGACGTCACGGCCCTCGTGATGCATGCGGTGCGTCCCGTCGAGCATCGCGCCGGTGGGGATGAGGGCACCGACATCGCACAGATTCTGCATGCCTCGCGCACACCAGCGGCAGCGGCCGCAGCTCGGGAGAAATGCCGTGACCACGTGGTCGCCGGGCTTGACCGTGGTCACCCCCGGGCCGATCGCTTCGACGATCGCCGAGCCCTCGTGCCCGCCGCAGTACGGCAGGTGCTGGCGGTCGCTGTCTCCGGTGGCGTGGTGCTCATCGGAATGACACAGCCCGGCCGCGATGTTGCGAAGCAACACTTCGTTGGCCCGGGGCTCGTCCACGTCGACTTCGACGACCTCCCACTTTCCCGGAACCTCCATCAGGAGTGCAGCCTTGGACTTCATCGGTTCGTTCCTTTCGTTCCTCTGGCGCGGAGGCGACACGTGCCCAGTGGTGGGTGGCTCTGCTCGGTCTGCGGGGTCCGAGCGCCGTAGCCGCGTGGTGGTCGCGCCGCGGTTCGTGCGATGGCTGAGCCCGCGGTGCCGCCGCCGGTGTATTCACGAGTGGGGAGCGGCGTCAGGAGGTCGGGAGCAGGCCTTCGCGATTACGTACTTGCATACGATATAACGTACATCACAGTCGGTCAACGCTTCGGCAGAGGTTCTTCGCCGGCCGGCGAACCGGCATCCCGGACCGGGAGAGGTCACCTCGACGCGGAGGCGGGAAAACCTCAGGTCTCTACCGGACCGTGAGCCAATGTCGCTGTTGTGCGGGTCTACCCGAGCCGGCGAGCAGGTCGTCTCCGCCCGCCCTTCTGCAACGAGGGATCCGCCCTCGGCAGCAGTGCGCGGAGGAGCTCGTAACCCATCTCGATGGGCCGAGTATCGCCATGTGTCAGAAAGCATCTGTCGCCGACGTCCGGGCCCCGTCGACAGAATCCTCCTGGCGGCCGCACCCTCCGTTCCCGAGTTCGTGAGGGTGTATAGGGGAATTGGCGGCGGGTGCGGCGGGTCGCGTGAACACGGTGTCCACCCGGTCCGAGACCGGGTGCGTCCTCGCTGGCGGCGCGCTCGGCGTGTGGCACGAACTCGAGCCCGCGATCGGCGCCGCCGTGTCAGCGTTGGACAAATTGACGAAAATCGTTGGCGTGGTCGTGACATCACTGCCGAGCTGACGCGTGATACGCAGTAGCGAGGCTGGACTTGGCCGCAGCACATCGAGCGATCCGTCCAGTTTCTCAACCGTATGGACGCTCGCGCCCGACGTCGCGGCACCGTGCGCCGAGCCGGTTCACGTCGCCGAGCGGAACCGCGGCGACCGCCGCCATCCGGTATCAGGGTTATCCGGCTTCGACGACGCGGGCGACGGACTCGGACACGACCACCGGCTTGTCGGAGCCTTCGCGCTCGACGATCTGGCTCATCGTCACCTGAATGCCGCCCCCGACCTGTTCCGCCGACTGCACGGTGGCGCGCATCCGGATGCGTGAACCCACCGGCACCGGCGCGGGGAAACGCACCTTGTTGTAGCCGTAGTTCAAGCTGTGGGCGAAACCGTCGAACCGCAGCAGGGTCGCCGACAGTGCCGGTCCGAGGGACAGGCTGTACAACCCGTGCGCGATCGTGCCGCCGAGCAGGCTGGCGGCGGCGCGCTCGGGATCGATGTGAATCCACTGGTGGTCGCCGGTCGCGTCGGCGAAGGCATTGACGCGTTCCTGGGTGACGTCATGCCAGTCGGTGGGTCCCAGCTCCTTGCCGATCAACGCCGTGAGCTCGTCGAAACTCGCGGGACGAACGGGCAGTGCGGTGGTGTCGGTCATCTGTCTCCCTCAATTCCGGGTGGTGCAGGGCCTGGATGTGTCACGTTGGACCCGACCGCTTCGACGATCGCCCAACCTGCTGCCGCATACGCCAGGTCACTTCGTGGGCCCGGGGCTCGTCCACGTCGACTTCGACGTCCTCCCACCTTCCCGGAAATCTCCATCAGGAGTGCAGCCTTGGACGGCCACACCGCCGGTGGATCACGATTCGGGAGCCGCGTCGTGGGCTCGGGGGTGAGAACTACCGTGGTTTAGGTTTAGGTTTAGGTTTAGGTTTTGGGTCGGTCGGGATTACATATGTGCATACGATATTACATACGCCGCGGTCGGTCGGCTCCGGCCGAGGTGCTTAGGTGGTCGGCGAGTCGGTATCCCGGAGCGGCAGAGGTCACCTCGCCGCGGGGCGGGAAACCTCCGGTAGCCCTGCATACCGGCGATACTGGCTCACGGTCCGGTAGAGACCTTCTTCCATCGAGTAACGGCTGCGAATGCCGAGTTCGGCCTCGGCCCTGCTCGCGTCGTAGCGACGAGCCCACGCCATGGTGGAGCCGGCGGGCAGGTCGGCTCCACTACCGTTCTCCAACGAGAGATCCGCCCCCGGCAGCATGGCACGGAGGAACTCGTAACCCCCCTTGATGGGACGGTAATCGCCGTGTGTGAGAAAGCATCTGCCGCCGACGTCCGGACCTTCCAGTGCCCGGACGAAGGCGTCGGATACATCCTCGACGTAATGGAAGTCGAGGCTGTGATCCCCGAAGAGGAACCTCGCTGGGCCGGACTCGACAGCCGCGGCATGAAGCGCGTCGAGCAACCACGTCGTACCGGATCCCCGACCCGCCTTGACGTGCTCACCGAAGCCGTAGACCCGGCTCAAACGCAGCCCGACGGTGTCGAGCCCGAAGTTCTCGTAGTACCGGGTGGCCAGATATTCGGAGAACACCTTGGTTGCCCCGTAGACGCCGTCGGGGTCGTAGTCGCTGTCGTCGGTGATGACGCCCTGCGGTCCCTCCGAACGGGGTCCGAAGACCGTGACCGAGCTCGCCCAGACCACCTTGTTCAACTCGAGCTGGGCGGCGGCCTCGAAGACGTTTGCCGTTCCCCCGGCATTGACCCGCACGGCGGCCGGCGCGTTGGCCTCCGAGGCGGCGCCGACCATCGAGGCGAGATGCACGACCGAGTCGATGTCGTTGGTTTCGACGGCCGACCTGACGGCCGCCTGGTCCGAGATGTCACCCACGATGACGGAGACCTTGTCGAAAAGATCTCCTCCGAGCAGGTAGTCGAGGAATTTCAGATCGGGCAGCTCGATGTCCGCCGGTTCTCCCCTGCCGCCGAAGTAACCGTAGAGGACGACCTCCTTGCCGGCTTTCAACAGGTCTCTGACGACGTAGCTTCCGACGAAGCCCGTTCCGGTCACCATTACTGCCATGTCCGAGTCCTTCACTTCCTGGTGTGCAGCGCGTCCGCGCTGAACATTTCTCTCGACGGGGGTGTCAGGCCGTCGCCGGCTCGGTCGCGCGTTCGCCTCGCTCGCCGGTGTGGCGCGACCGAGCGAGGATGCGGCGTGCCTGCGCATAGACCGGACCGTCGACCATCCGACCTTCGAAGGTGGTCACGCCGCGGCCGTCGTTCGTCGCCGCCAACAGGTCCCGGGCCCATCGCACTTGATCGGCGGACGGCGCGTACGCATCGCGGATGACGTCGACCTGCGTGGGGTGGATCGCGACAGTGGCATCGAAACCCACCGCCACCGCGTCGAGACACTCGGTGCGAAGTCCATCCACATCGGGGATGTCCATGTAGACGGCATCGATGGCGATCAAGGAGCGGGCTTTGGCGGCAACGAGAACCCGCGACCGGGCGTATCGGGCAATGTCGCGATACCGACCGTCGGGGTATCGGGACGACAGTCCGCCGAGGCCGGCGACGAGGTCGTCGGCGCCCCACATCAGAGCGGTGACGCACGCGGCGTCCGCGAGCGATGAGCATTGATCCACACCGAGCGGCGTTTCGATCAAGGCGATCACCTTGAGGTGGCCGAGTGGCGCGAGGTCGTCGGCCCGCTCGGCTTTGGCCAGCATGATGCGCACGATGGAGGTCTCGCCCAGCAGTTGCAGGTCGGCTGTGTGTTCGGAGCTGCCGGCACCGTGGATGCGAAGCACGGTTCGTTCGAAGTCGTAGGCGCCATCGTTCACGAGCTCGGCCACGGCCCGGCGGGCCGTGGCCTTACGTTCGGGTGCGACGGCGTCCTCGAGGTCGAGGACTACTATGTCGGCCCGCTGCAATGCTTTTCGGTATCGTTCCGGTCGATCGGCGGGGCAGAACAGCCATCCGGGAGGCGGGGACCACTGTCTCATGGCTGTTTCCTCACGAGCGTGGCGCGGGTCGCTTCGGCGACGATCTCGCCGCGTTGGTTGCGTGCCGCGTGGGTGAAGGTAACGATGCCGGCGTTCGGGAGACTGCGGGATTCGCGCTTGTTCGCGATGACGGTCTCGGCGTAGATGGTGTCGCCGTGGCGCACCGGGTGCGGGAACTTCACCTCGGAGAACCCCAGGTTGGCCACAATTGTGCCCTGGGTCAACTGCGCCACCGACAATCCCACGAGCGTGGACAACGTGAACATCGAGTTCACCAGGCGGTCATGGAAGGGCGCAAGCTGCTCGCTCTCCGCCTGGTCGAGGTGGAGCGGTTGGGTATTCATGGTCAGCGTCGTGAACAGGACATTGTCGGCTTCGGTGACCGTCCGGCCCGGCCGGTGCTCGTAGACGGTGTCGAGTTCCATCTCGTCGAACCACAGGCCGCGCTGTACGATTCGCCGGGAGCCTCGTCCGGTCGTGTCGAATGCCGGTTCGGCGGTCAGCACCTCCTCGGTCGCAGCCGACCGGGTGCGGCCCGGGCCTCCTACATCTTCGTTGCGCATGGAGCCTCCGCTCTATCGATCTCGATCATCTGCCGGCGCGGTCGCGCGAATCGCCGGTCCGCTAGCTGGGATCAGAACCGTCGTCGACCGCCCGTTGACCATACCGTACATTCACTATATCGTATCGGCATTCATACTTACGAATGCTGAGGAGGCCGGGACGTGGACTTCGAGCTCACCGAGGACCAGCAGACCATCCGAAAAGCAGTGGCCGAACTGGCCGCGAAATTCGACGACACGTACTGGCTCGAGAAGGACCAGGCCCACGATTTCCCCACCGAGTTCTACGACGCGTTCGCGCAGGGTGGGTGGCTCGGCATCACCACACCCGAGGAGTACGGCGGCAGTGGCTTCGGAATCACCGAGGCTTCGATCCTGCTCGAGGAAGTGGCCGCGTCGGGAGCCGGCATGAACGGTGCCAGCTCGATCCACATGTCGATCTTCGGCATGCACCCGGTGATCGTGCACGGCTCCGAGGAGATGAAGAAGGAGAACCTTCCCCGGATCGCCGACGGCGATTTGCACGTCTGCTTCGGCGTCACCGAGCCGGGTGCCGGTCTCGACACCACCCGCATCACCACCTTCGCTCGCCGCGACGGCAGCGATTACGTCGTCAACGGCCGCAAGGTGTGGATCTCCAAGGCGGTCGAGTCGGAGAAGATCCTGCTTCTCACCCGCACAGCGAAATACGAGGACTCGGCCCGTAAGACCGACGGCCTGACGCTGTTCTTCACCGACCTCGACCGCGCCCACGTCGACATCCGCCCGATCCGGAAGATGGGGCGTAACGCGGTCACCTCCAACGAGTTGTACATCGACGATCTGCGTATCCCCGAGGAACATCGCGTCGGAGAAGAAGGCCAGGGTTTCAAGTACATCCTCGACGGTCTCAATCCCGAGCGGTGCCTCATCGCCTCCGAAGCACTCGGCATCGGACGCGCCGCCCTGCGCGCCGCGGTCCGGTACGGCAACGAGCGTGAAGTCTTCGGCCGGCCGATCGGCAAGAACCAGGGCATCGCATTCCCGCTCGCCGACTCGCTGGCACGACTCGACGCCGCCGAGCTGATGCTCCGCAAGGCCACCTGGCTCTACGACAAGGGATTGCCCTGTGGCCGTGAAGCCAACACCGCGAAGTACCTGTGCGCCGACGCAGGGTTCGACGCCGCCGACCGCGCGCTGCAGACCCACGGCGGTATGGGTTATTCGGAGGAATACCACGTCGCCCGGTACTTCCGGGAAGCGCGGCTGACCCGGATTGCGCCGATCAGCCAGGAAATGATCCTCAACTTCCTCGGAGAGCACGTTCTCCGACTGCCCAGGAGCTACTGATGTCCAATTCGTTCACTCTTACCGGTCGCTCGGCTCTGGTCACCGGTGCCGGCGGCGGCATCGGCGCGGCCGTGGCCCAAGCCTATGCCGCCGCCGGTGCGTCTGTGCTGGTCACCGATATGGACAAGGACGCGGCCGCTGCGGTCGTGGACCGGATCACCGCGGCCGGCGGGCACGCCCAGGCGGCCGCCCTCGACGTGACAGACGCCGACCAGGCCGCTGCCGCGGTCGAGCAGGCAGCGAACCTCAACGACGGCGTCCTCAACATCGTGGTCAACAATGCCGGAGTCATCGCTCCCGCGATGTTCCCCAAGATGACCCCCGAAAAGTTCCGACTCGTCCTCGATGTGCACGTCGGCGGCACGTTCACGGTGACCCAGGCCGCGCTGCCTTACCTGCCGGACGACGGTACCGGCCGCGTGATCAACGTGACCTCCGCGGCGGGTCTGGTCGGCACGATCGGACAGGTCAACTACAGCGCCGCCAAGGCCGGCATCGTCGGTCTGACGAAGTCGTTCGCCAAGGAACTCGCCAAACGGAAGATCACGGCCAACGCGGTCGCGCCACTCGCCGCGACGAAGATGACGACGACGATCCGCACAGACGAAAAACTCGCCGCCACAACGCTTGCGCGTATCCCTCTCGGCCGATGGGCGTACCCGGACGAGATCGCCGACACGTTCGTCTTCTTCGCCAGTGATGCCGCGGGATACATCACCGGACAGGTACTGCCCGTCGACGGCGGGATGGTGATCTGATGGCTTTCGCCGGCCGGAACGCCTGGATCGTCGAGGCGCTCCGCACACCGATGGGACGCGGTCACCGTGAGAAGGGGTGGTACCGCGAGATGCACCCCACCACGATGCTTGCCGAGGTCTACAAGGCGCTGCTCGCGAGCACCGGCCTGGCCGACACCGACGTCGAGGACCTCGTCGTCGGCACCACCTCGCCCTTCGGTGAACAGTCCCGCAACGTGGGCCGCAACGCCTGGCTGTCGGCGGGCTACTCACCCACCGTGCCCGCTGTCCAGGTGGACCGTCGCTGCGGGTCCGCGCAGACCGCGGTCGCCATGGCCGCCGCATTCGTCGTCTCCGGCACCCACGACGTCGTGATCGCCGGTGGCGTCGAGCACATGGGTCACATCCCGATGTCCGCGGCCGGGGAGATCGAAAAACTCTACGGCCCGGCATGGCCGGCCGCGCTGCTCGAGGCATGGGACTTTCCGTCCATGGGCGAGGCCGCCGAACGGATCGCCGAGCAGTGGGGCATCAGCCGCGAGGCGATGGACGAATTCGCCGTGCGGTCGCACCGGCGTGCCGCCGACGCGGTGGCCGAGGGACGGTTCGAACGCGAAATGGTGCCGCTGCATCTCGACGGTGCACTGCGCACGTCGGATCAGGGCATCCGCCCCGGCACCACCACGGACTCTCTCGCGGTGCTGACGCCGGTGTTCCGGCCCGACACCGGTCGCGTCACCGCAGGGACGTCCTCACCGATGACCGATGGTGCCGCCGGTCTGGTCCTCGCCTCGGACGATGCCGTCGACCGGTTCGGGTTGGCGAAGCGCGCCCGCATCGTCGACCAGACGACAGTCGGCGTCGACCCGTCCATCATGTTGACCGGTCCGATTCCCGCGACACGGAAGTTGCTCGAGCGCAACGGCATGGCGATGGACGACATCGACCTCGTCGAAATCAACGAGGCCTTTGCCTCGGTCGTGCTCGCCTGGGAGCAGGAACTCAAGCCCGACATGGAGCGGGTCAACGTCAACGGAGGCGCCATCGCCCTCGGACATCCGGTCGGCACCACCGGGTCACGCTTGTTTGCGACAC
Source organism: Rhodococcus sp. 2H158 (assembly GCF_053764755.1). NCBI lineage: Bacteria > Bacillati > Actinomycetota > Actinomycetes > Mycobacteriales > Nocardiaceae > Rhodococcus > Rhodococcus sp. 2H158. The sequence goes on along the minus strand of NZ_JBSNCE010000012.1, from coordinate 15,976 downwards.
TGCTGGCCGAAATGGAGCGTCGAGATGTGGAGATCGGACTGGTGACGATGTGCTGCGGCGGAGGCCTCGGCACGGCCACCCTCGTCCAGAGAGTGTGAGTGCAGCCGTGATGGATCTTGCGGGCCTGATCCGCTCGGGAGACGGCATCTGGTGGGGCCAGGGCGGCGCCGAGCCGACTCCCCTGGTCGATGCGGTACTCGACGCCGCCGATCGGATCGGTCCCGTCACGGCCTTCGTGGGCGCGTCCTGGAATCCCCGGCTGAAAGGGGAGCTGCCCGATACGCTGACGATGACCTCCTACGGGGCCCTCGGCGAGCTGCGCCATCCTTCCCGCGGTGGCCGGCTCGAAGTGGTGCCCTGCCATTACTCCGCGCTGCCACGCATGTTCGCCGCCGACCGACTCCCGTGCGATGTCGGCATCGTCCAGGTTTCACCGCCGGACAAGAAGGGGCTGGTCACGTTGGGGGTGGGGGTCGACTACATGGCCGACGCTCTACCCTACACGCGGATCCTCATCGCGGAGATCAACCATAGGATGCCGGCCACCACAGGCGGCCCTCGCGTGCCGCTGTCGATGTTCGCTGCCGTGCTGGAGACCGATCGCCCCCTCCTCGAGGTTCCCGTCAGGGCTCCGGACGAGGTGGATCGACGGATCGCCGGCCATGTCGCCTCGCTCATCGACGACGGGGACACGCTCCAGATGGGAGTGGGGTCGTTGCCCAACGCGGTACTCGACGCGCTGACGGGCCACCGCGATCTCGGGTTCCACAGCGGCATCATCACCGACAGAGTGCTCGACCTGATCGACAAAGGCGTCCTCACCGGGGCCCGCAAAGAGATCGACCCGGGCGTCGTCGTCACCGGATCGGCCTTCGGCACCAACGACGGATATCTCCGAATTTCAGAGCTGCCCATCGAGTTTCGCGCTACGTCGTACACCCATTCACCGGTGGTGTTGTCACAGCTGCGCTCGTTCGTGTCCGTCAACTCGGCGATCGAAATCGATCTGTCCGGCCAGGTCGGTGCGGAACTCGCACGCGGACGGTACATCGGAGCTGTCGGCGGTCAGGTGGATTTCAGCCGGGCCGCGGCGCTCACGGGTAGCCGATCGATCATTGCGTTGCGTTCGACGGTGTCCTCGCCGGCCGGGGGTGCGACCTCGACGATCGTCCCCACGTTGTCCGGGCTCGTCACGACGGGGCGGGTGGATGTGGATGCGGTCGTCACCGAGTACGGTGTCGCCGTGCTCACGGGGTGCACCGATGCCGAGCGTGCCCGGAAGCTGGCCCGGATTGCCGCGCCGGAGCACCGTGAGGCGCTCGACCGTAGCGTCAGAGACCTGCACGGCACCGCGTAAAGATGATCACGGACAACGGCTCGCGCCGCCCGAACATATTTCGGGAGGCGCGAGCCGTTGTCCGTGATCGAGTCGAGCCTCAGCCTCGGACACCTGTGTTCGACAGCAGCTCCGCGGCTTCGAGGACGCTCTTCGATATTTTGTCGAGTTGTGCTTCCATCCTTGCGGCCGGTCCGGCCAGGCCGATGGCCATGGTGACGTCCCGGCCTTGCAGCAGGATCGGGCTCGCCACGCCGAAAAGATCCGGGTAGCGTTCGCCGCGGTTGTAGCCGATGTGGGTGTCGTGCACGGTCGCCAGTTCCTCGGTGATCCGGGCTCGTTCGGCGGGGTCGTCGGTGATCCGCCGGACGTAGGCGTCTCTGCGCCGCGGCTCCATGAAGGCGAGGAAGCATTTGCCGTAGCTCACAGGCCACAGCGGGTTGCGCTGGTGCAACGGCGGTGATGCACGGATGGTCTGGGTCGGCTCGACGAGATCAACGATGATGGCGGAGTCACCCACGAGCATCGAGAGGATGGCGGTTTCGTCGCACGCCTTCGAAAGTTGCTCCAGCGCATGATGGTACCCGACGGGGACCTGCTGTCCCCCGAGGGCGAGCAACGTCGACACTGCGGGTCCTTGTAGGTATCGCCCCTCGTGCTCGCGGAGGTAACCGGTGGCGACGAGCCCTCTGGCGTATCCGTGGATCGACGATTTGGGCGCCCCGATGGCGTCCGACAGTTCACCGAGACGCAGACCTTCCGGTTCGCTGGCGATGACGACCTCCAGAATCGCCATCACCCGGCTGACCGTTCTGTGCTCGGCCCCGCGGGCCGGCGCGTTGTCCGTGCTGGGCATTCCCACTTCCACCTCTTCGTTGATTTGTCTGCACATCTTTGCAGGGCTTCGTCGGCCCATCCGGATGACACTCACGCGAGTGCGGACCGTCCCCGACGGGGCAGTCCCCGCCCCTCCCAATGTACGGAATCGTGAATCAGGATACGAGGGTGTGAAAGCTTCGGGTACGTACACCGAGGCGGGGGCGGGAGCCGGGTTGCTACCCTCGGTTCCCGCCCCCGCCCCCGCCACCCCGGCGGCAGAATGGGTGCTGCCGGGCGGAACTGCTGGACTTGTCGCGCCGGACCCTATCCGACCCGGCGCGGGACTACCTCACACCGTCTGTCGGGCCGGGGCTGACTCCGAGTCCGATCCGTTGTCGCCTGTCTTCTTGATCTCGGTGTAGGCGGCGAGGTCCAGGTGGCGTCCGTCGCGGGTCCGTGTCACGGCGATGGTCGAGACCACGAGGATGGCCAAGGTGAATCCGGCGACCAGTCCGGTGCCGCCGACCGCTCCCAGAGCTGCGGCGACGAACGCGGACGGTGAGGCGAAGATCAAGTTCGAGATGGAGTGCGAGAGCGCCGCCCCCGAGAAGCGCACCTCGGTGGGGAATTGTTCGGCGAAGAGCGCCGGCTGCACGCCGGCCATGACCTGGATGGATGTGAGCACCAGGGCCATGCTGGCACCGGTGATGACGACGTGGTCAGGTCCCGAGAATGGGAAGAACACCGCGATGCCCGTGATGCATCCGAACATGCCGGCGACCATCACCGGTTTGCGTCCGATGCGGTCGGACAGCCAGCCGCCACCGAGGCAACCCACGATCGACACCGCGTTGGCGATCATCAGCAGCAGGAAGCCGCTGTCGCGGGACATGCCGGTGTTTTTCGTCAGATGGCTGAGCCCGTAGACCGCCACGAGATAGAAGGACAGTGCGGGACCGCCCCAGACCAGGATGAGTGTGATGACTGTACGCGGATGCGACCACAGCACGGCCAGTCCCTTGCCGCCTGCGCTGGGCGCTGCAGCGCGGGTTTCCTCTTCCGCAACGAAGGCCGGGGTCTCCTCGAGTTTGAGGCGGATGAAGATGGCGACGACCACCAGCAGAATGCTCGACAGGAACGGAATGCGCCAACCCCACGACTCGAACTGTTCCGTGGTGAGCGAGGTACTCAGTGCGACAAGCGCCAGATTGGCGAGCACCTGACTCAAGGGTGAGCCGACGGTGATCACCGATCCGAGCAGACCACGCCGGCTCTGATCCCCGTGTTCCATGGTCATCAGCTGATTGCCCACCAGCTCGCCGCCGAGCGAGACGCCCTGGATGAAGCGCAAGCCCACGAGAATCGCTGCGACGCCGATCCCCTGCCCGGCAGGCAGGAAACCGATCGACATGGACGCGATCCCCATCATCACCAGCGTGGTGAGCAAGATCGGCTTGCGCCCGAACCGATCTCCGAGGTAGCCGAAGACCAGGGCGCCCAGTGGCCGGGCGGCGAATCCGACACCGAAGGTGGCAAACGAGGCGAGCAGACTTCCCGTCGGCCCCAGGTCACTGAAGAACAGCTGGGGAAAGAGCGTTGCGGAAAGCACGCCATACAATGCGAAGTCGAAGTACTCGAGGGCAGAACCCAGTGCACCGCTGGTGACGGCGCGTATCTCCATCCTTTTCGAGTGCGTACTCGAAGCGGGAGGACGAGACGATTCGGGACCGACCGCGTCGTGGGACGTCATTAGAACACTCCATTCGATTTCTGTCGCATGTGATTCGGTTCTTTCACCCGCTGCCCGGTGACTGCTTCTCGTCCAACCGGAGCGTCAAGGCGCGGAACCCCCCCACAGAGTTCCTCTGTGCCAAATCTCACAGGCAAGGTTGCGTGTGTTCAGTATCATGCATTCGCATACAGTATGTTGAACGACAGAACGTGTCAACGGTCCTCCGGGACTTCAGAGAGGAACGCCCCAAGGCTCCTGTTTCTACCGGCTGCCGGAGGCATCAGCGGCGACCGCCGAACTGCGCACAGCATGCAACGGGGAATCCCAATGTGTTCGACACCCTCGAGAGTTGCTCATCCGTGCGTCAGCAGCCACCCCAGGCCGGGTGAGGATGCTATCGGCGGCTTGGTCAGCGAGACGGACGGTGGCATCTGTCACTGACGCAGGCCCTTGACCTGCATTTTCTCACCGACCTGTACCTAGCGGATTCTCACCAAGCTGTCCCACTCCTCCGGAATTCCGCGCGCTGAGTCCATGCTTCCTCATGGCGACCTACGCAACACCGAGACGACGCCGGCTGGCCGTGGGCGCGCCGAGGTGATCCAGGACCCCCGTTCCGGCTATGCCCCCGAACCCGATCCCGAGGCCCACACACTGGACGGGAGGATCAGCAGGCCGGTACACGAGGGAGCTCCGTCGACACTGTTGCGAGAGCCCCCCGGTGGCCTCCCGAGCTCGGACCGCTGCGGACGCTGTGCGCGCGAAAGCCAGGAAGTTCCGGCCGCCTCTGCTGTGCCTACTTCGCGGGCAAATCCACCCGGCCAGGCTCTCCGCGCACGTCGTTCAGGAGAGTTAGAAGTTCCTCGAGCAGGGCGTCAGCTCGGTGTCCGATCTCGTCGAACACCTCGGCGATGTCGCCGAGTCGTTGCTGGGCGGCGTGTCGGGCCGCGACCCCGCGCTCGTAGTAGTCGGGATCGAGGGCGCCGTCCTGCGTGAACGACGCGTCCCGACCATCCTCATCAAGCTGTACGCGGATCGGCAACGGTCGATGCACAGGCACCCGGCCGATCAGGTGTGCCCGCACCACAGCGGCAACCGACTGAGCGGTCATCGCGAGCGGCATCAGCGGGGTATGCCCCCACCGATCGATCGGGGTCAGCAGCGGCCAGGTTCGGCGCCGGTCCGGCACCACCGTGCCGAACGATTCGTCGTCTCCGGTCAGGTGCTGGGCGAGCAGTCTGGTGTTGGGGTGCTCGTCGAGGAAGGACTGGATCTCGGCCCAGTCCCGGTACACCGCCACCGGATCGACTCCGGCGACCGCCTGCGTCAGCTCCCGCCGCTGGCCGTCGCCCGTGTCGACAGACACGGTGTCGTTGGTGCAGACGATATCGCCCCGGCGCAGCCGACTGATCTGCGTGAACCCGAGGCCGGCGGCGGCCAGCACCATCAGCAGCCGGTCGCGGCGGCCGAACAGGCCCTGCGGCCATCCGGTGGTGGGGATTGACGGCACGCGGTTCGCGACGATCGCGGCGATCTCTGCGAGCCGGGTGCGGCGGGCAGTGTCGAGCAGCTGCCGGATCGTCTCACTGCGTCCGGGTGAGGGCAGGCCGGCGCGGGTGTGCACGGTATTGATCACGCTAAGCCGCCGCCGCTGGGTGGCCACCGCTGCAGGGTTGTCGCGCACGAACTTCGCCACGGTCAGCGGGTCGGCGGGCAGCACCTCGTAACCGAAGGCGGTGCACCAGTCGGTGAACAACGCCCACGGGTGCCGGTCCCGGACCGGCAGCGTCTCGGCGGGGTCGATCGCGGCGGACGCATCGTCGACGGAGCTGTTCATGTCGGTCACAATCCGAGGTTCGTCACGGCGTTGTTGATCAGGGGTGCGTGTTCGCGGGCGTAGACCTCGAGCATCGCGGGCCTCGTGTGGCCGGTCTGGCGCATGATGGCGTGCGCGTCGGCGCCGTTGCGGAAGGCCTGGGTGACGAACCCGGCCCGCAGCGAATGCCCACCGAGCTGGGCGACCAACTCGGGGTCGTAGCCGGCACGGGCGGCGCGGCGACGGATCGCCTGGTGCACCGCCGCCCCCGACAACGCGGTGGGGAGAGGTTGCCGTTCTTGCGGATCGCCCGCAGCAGCGGCGCCTCCGCCGCGGTGCGCGGACGCGGGCCGCGGCAGAGGTGCTCGTCGAACGGCGCAGCAGTGCCGAGCAGCCGGATCACCGCGGGCCGGCCGCCGGTGTCGAACGCCGCCACCACCTGGACCCAGCGCAGATACGCGCACGGCGGGCAACTGCTGTGTGAAGCGGTGAACGGCAAGGCTTTGACCGTGCCGCGGCCCTCCTGGTCGGTCTTGGATTTGCGCAGCCGCAGGTGCACTCCGTCGAGCCGGTGGATCCGCACATCCGAGTAGGTCAAGCCGACCAGTTCGCTGCGGCGCAGCGCCCCGGCGTACCCGAGCAGCAGGATCGCGCTGTCGCGGCGTTCGAGCACCTCGTCCGCCCACCCGGCGACCTCGGCGCGGGCCTTGGCGACGATCGCGACGATGTCGGCGGTGAGCAGCGGTGCCCGCGGGGCGGGGGGCCGGTCGCCGGCGGTGGCGTAGTCGCGGCGGATCCCGGCCACGGTCGCGCGGACCAGCTCGTGGCTGGTGGGGGAGTGGTGGCCGGCGGTGCGGTGTTCGTGCGCGATCGCCGCCACCCACTTGGCCAGCGTGGACGGCGCGTACGCCCGCCGACCGTCCTCGCCGAGGGTGTCGGCGGCGGCGACCAGGTACGCGGCCACGGTCGCCGGGTGCGCCGGCAACGCCGGATGTCCTTCGGCGGTGCACCAGGTGGTGAAGCGGCGCCAGGCGGCAGTGTAGGCGCGGCGGGTGCCGGCGGAGCGGGCCGCGGTCACCGCCTCGCCGATCCGCGCCTGCACCGGCTCGGCGAGCACCGGCGCCGCGGCCGCGAGGGGCCATACCGCAGCGTCGCGGTCGGTCTTGTCCTGGTCGAGTGTCACGCCGGGCACCCTACCGGGGTGCTCCGACAGTTCTGCGGCAGAAAACGCGCTCAGCTGCGGTTTCGAAGGAGACGGTGTGGGAAGGACGATTCTCGTCACCGACCGCGCCCAAACCACGAGTGACAAACCCCCGGGTGAGCGAGACCTGGACCGTTTTGTCGGTTTTGCGGCTTCTCTTCGAACTTGTCGTTTTCTCAAGATCATGTCCGAGGACGACATCACCTCGGCGTTTGTGCAGGTCGCAGCGATGGCATAGACGCGCAGTGCCCGGAATGTCCGAGGATTGGGACACCTTACTGAGAATTCGCCTGGGACCTGTTGGTGAGAAACCGCAGGTCAACGAACCTCCGTCAGTGACAGATCGGACGAGAACCTACATGTAGGAATCTCGGCTCTCGTGTTGATGGGTCTGAGAGGCGACGTCGGGATGTCAGCGGCCTGAACTGGAGAACGACATTGCAGGTTAGCGGCAGGCGACGTCGGATGTCAGTGAAGGCGACAGCTGATTATGAGTGCTGACCTGGGAAGGGTGGCCGAGGACGCTGTCGGCATTCCTGACATTCTCGTGTCGTCAAACTACTGACATCTTCGTGTCTTCTCACAACAACGCCCGCCGCCCTCCCCCGGTGGCTGACGAAGTCCCCTTCGCAGCGGAGCTTCTGCCCGGAGCCGGGCCCTGTGGGGTTGATCGTCAGCGACAGGTCGATCCGGTGGTGTCGATGCCGGTCAAGCAGGTCGGCAACCTCCACTGTGTGCGCCGCTGTCGACGACTGTGGACTCCCATGCCCCACACCCCACCGGCGACGATCCCCACCCACCGACTCCGTCGCAGGTGACGTCCGAATAGGTGAGAAGACTGGAATGGAGGTGCGGGGTGTGTACACGACCAGACGTACCGCGCCTCGGCTGGAGCCTCGGGGGCTCACTGATACCGACACCTACTGGGCTGAGAAAAGGACCTCGGTCAAGTCCCGTGAGGTGGTGTACGACGTCGTCGCGTGATTCCTCGGCGGTGGATCAGGCGGTCAAGGCCGGTGTCACCTCCTCGGTGTCCTCGGCGACGCTGTCGGCGGGCTTGTCGGTGCGGGAACGGGCGAGTACGTCGAGGCCGAGGTAGCGGCGGCCTTCGATCCACTCGTCGTGCTGTTCGGCCAGCACCACTCCGACAAGTCGGATCAGCGCGGTGCGGTCCGGGAAGATCCCCACCACGTCGGTGCGGCGGCGGATCTCCTTGTTGAGCCGCTCCTGCGGATTGTTGGACCAGATCTGCCGCCAGATCTGCTTGGGGAACGCGGTGAACGCCAACAGGTCGACCCGGGCGGCGTCGAGGTGCTCGGCGACCTTCGGCAGCTTGGCTTCGAGGGCATCGATCACTCGATCGTATTGGGCGTGAACGGAATCCGCGTCGGGCTGGTCGTACACGGAGTGCAGCAGCGTCTTCACCCAGGGCCACGACGACTTCGGTGTGACGGCCATGAGGTTCGTCGAGTAGTGGGTGCGGCACCGCTGCCAGGAGGCGCCGGGCAGGGTGGCGCCGATCGCCGCGACGAGGCCGGCGTGGGCATCGGAGGTCACCAACCGCACCCCGGTCAGGCCGCGGGCGACCAACCCGCGGAAGAAGGTCAGCCAGCCGGCGCCGTCCTCGGCGGAGGTGACGTCCAGCCCCAGGATCTCGCGGTAGCCGTCGGCGTTGACCCCGACCGCGACCAGGGCGTGCACGTTCACCACCCGTCCGTTCTCGCGGACCTTGAGGACCAGGGCGTCGGCGGCGACGAACGTGTACGGGCCCGCATCGAGGGGTCGGTTCCGGAAGGCCTCGACCTGGGTGTCGAGGTCTTTCGCCATCACCGAGACCTGCGACTTCGCTCCCCCGAGCACTTCGTGCAGGGAGGTACCCCCAGCGAGGTGATCCCGAGGGTATCGACGAGTTTTTCCATCCGGCGGGTCGAGACGCCGAGCAGGTAGCAGGTCGCAACAACCCAGGTCAGGGCACGTTCGGCCCGCTTGCGCCGCTCGAGCAGCCAGTCCGGGAAGTACGAACCTTGCCGCAGCTTGGGGATGGCCACGTCGAGGGTGCCGACGCGGGTATCGAAGTCCCGATGCCGGTACCCGTTGCGGCTGTTGGTGCGTTCGTCGGAGCGAGTCAGGCAGGAATCCAGCCCTCGGGCGCGGTATCAATTCCTTGTGGCCACACAGTTTCCTTGTCAAATTTGATGCTCTTGCCAACCGGTAGATGTGTGACAGATGTCAAGTTGGCGCCGGTGAATGAAGCGGTCCCCTCGGCAAATGCTGTGTTCTGGAACGATGCCCGATTGCCAGTGAATTGCGCCTCGTGGAATCGCACTTGCTTGCCGGTGAACTGCGCCCCGCTGAACTCCGCATCACCAGTGAAGCGCGCCCTCTCGAACCGCACCGCGTTGGTAAAGCGCGCATCCTCGAACCATGCCCGCTCGCCGGCGAACTGCGCTCCAACGAACATCGCCGGGCCAGCGAAATACGTCTGATTGAACCGCACCCGATCGGCGATGAACCGTGCGTGTTCGAACCACACCGCCCCAACGAAGTGTGCCCCTTCAAACGACACCCGATCGACAGTGAACTGCGCCCCGCTGAATTCCGTGCTGTCAGCACGGAATTGGGCCTTGTCGAACGACACCCGCTCTCCAGTAAAGTGCGTCTCGTCAAACGACACTGTCGACCGTCGCGTAATTCCTCAGGGGTAGCCGTCACGGAATTCCCCATGTCCGGGTGTGCTGAGTCGAGGGTAACCGTGCCGGTGCCCGGGTTGGTTCAGTTCGCGGCCGCGGTGCGGTTTCCGGGGCGCTTGCGTGGCCGGTAGGACGGGCCGTCCATCAAGATCTGGTGGCTGGTGTTGATCAATCGATCGAGCAGAGACTCGGCCACGACCGGATTCGGGAACAGCGGATACCAGTCCTTCGGGGCTCGGTTGCTCGTCAAAATCAACGGTTTGCCGGCGATCGCCCGATCGGACACCAGATCGTAGAGATCATCGGACTGGGTGGTGGTGTGCTCGCGCATCGCGAAGTCATCGATGATCAACACCAGTGGCCGGGTGTATTCGCGCATACGTTGGCCGATGGTGCGATCGGCATGTCCACCGGCCAGATCGGCGAGCATCCGGGAACATTTGACGAACCGCACGTCCCCGCCCCGGCGGGCCACGTGATGCCCGAGAGCCTGTGCCACATGGGTTTTGCCGACTCCAACGGGTCCGTAGAGGATTACCGATTCGCCGGCGTCGAGCCACCGCAGCGCAGCGAGATCGCGCAGCATCGCGGCCGGAAGTTTCGGATTGGCGGTGAAGTCGAAGTCCTCGAAGGTGGCCTGCTGCTCGAACTTGGCCTTGCGCACCCGCCGGGCCAAGGCTGCGGTTTCCCGGCGGGCGATCTCGTCCTCGCAGAGCACCTGCAGGAACTCGAGGTGCCCGAGCTGCCCGTCGCGGGTTTGCGCCAGGCGCGCGTCGAGGGTGTCGAGCATGCCGGTCAGCTTCAAGGTCTTCAACGCAGCACGCAGGCTGGGATCGTGAATGGTCATGACAGAGTCCTCCTGAACAGGGACATAGATAGTCGGCCAACAGGTCTCAGGCGGAGCGTTCGGTGTCGAACGCAGCCGGCCCGCGCAGCAACGCCGGGGCGGTGACCCCGGCATCGGTGGCGTCCTTCCCGTCGTGTTCGGTGCCGGCGACGAGGATGCCCTTGACGGTGCGATAGCGCGGATCACCGACCTCGAGGGCCCGGACGCAGGCTGCATCGACGCGGGCATCGTCGTAGCGCGACCGCAGCCGGATGATGCCCTGGATCGACCGCAACCGATGGATCGCGTTGACCTGCGACAACTCGTCGACGATCGCGACCGCACCGGGCCCGATCTGCTCGGCCTGGGCCCGGCACCACACCACCGTCTGCAACGTGAACGCGGTCTTCTCCGGCGGGTAGTGCTCGGGATTCGTCGCCCTCCCCGAGGGGCGGCGCACATGGGTGGCCACGACCTGCTCGTCGTGGAAGATCTGCACCACATCGCCGCTGGTGCGCACGAGCAGTTGCCGGCCGATCAGCCGCCACGGCGCCGAATACAACGCCTTACCGGCCTTGACGTGGCAGTCCGGGGCGAGCTTGCCGGTGGAGTAGACCACCGGTTCGAACGGCCTGGGCGGCAACGGTGTCAGGGTGTGCTTCTCGACGGCGTCGAACACCACCGCCGGGTGCGCACCACCGAGACCGCGATGCTGGTGCCGGCCGTAGACGTCGGTGCACCATGTCAGCGCGGCGGCCTCCATCTGCGTCAGCGAGGTGAACTCGCGGCCCCGGAAGAACGAGTCCCGGATATAGGGCATCGGGCGCTCGATCCGTGGTTTGTCCTTGGGTTTGCCGGCCTGGGCCGGATCGATGAGCACCTGATAGAAGTCGGCGAGTTCGGCATAGGCCCGGTTGATCTGCGGATCGTAGAGATCGGGCCGATCCACCCCGGTCTTGAGGTTGTCGCACACCATCCGCGCCGGAGCGCCACCGAAGAACTCGAATGCAGCCACATGCGAGGAGCACCAGGAGGTTTGATCCATCCGCAGCACCGGTTGGACGAACAGCATCCGTGAACACGCCAGGATCACCGCGAACGCCCACACCGCCACCCGCCGGTCCGTCGCCGGATCGCGCCACATCCCCAGCTTGCCGTAGTCGACCTGACCCTCGTCGCCCGGCGGGACCGGTCCGCGGGGAAACGTGGCCTTCGACGCTGCGACACGATCGGCGAATCGTGTTGTGATATACCGCCGCACAGTCGATTCCGACACCGGAACACCGCGATCGTCGCGCAGCCGTTGAGCGATCGTCGCCACGGTCACCGACTCGTCGAGTTGGTTCTCGATCCAGGCGTGGTGGGCGGCGATCGCCGACCAGGTCACCGCCCGCGCCGTCGGGTCCACCACTTCCGGGAACCAGGCCGTGATCAACTCGCGCCACAGGTTCTCGTCGAACTTCTCGCCGCCGCCCGGCGTCAACCCCGCCGCCAATGCCGGGGTGAGGTACTTGCGGATGGTTTTGCGGTCGAGTCCCAGGGCTGTCGAGATCTGCACCTGGGAGCGGCCGGCATGCCAATGCCGGAACAACTCCATCAGATCGGTCATTGTCCACGTTCTCCTTGCCACCGTCGGGCCCCTTCCCAGGCCCCCTTGGTGGACCTTGGGAAGAAGCGAACCTGCAGCAGCACCCACACCCCGGTCGACACGCCCCAGGGGTGGGGAATTACGTGACGGCCGGGTGAGGAATTACGTGACGGACCAACCCCTCAACCTGGGGAATTACATGACCGCTGACAACGACACTCGCTCTCCGGCGAAGCCCTCTATGTCAGGGTGAGTTGAGTCCATCGGGTCATTGCAAGCCAACCCACGATAGAGGGCGAGAGAAGGACCAACCGCGATCATGACCAACTCGATCACAGTCCTGGACAATGACCGTATGGAGGACGAGGCGAACCATCCCAGGGCCGGCGGTCCGCAACCACGGCGGACGTTCACTCCAGCGGACAAACTCGCGCACCTCGACGCCTACGAGCAGGCCTGCGAGACCAACGAGGGTGGGGCGTACCTGCGTCGCGAAGGCTTGTACTCGTCGCTGATCGTCGAATGGCGCCGCCAACGCGACGCCGGCGTCCTCACGGGCAAGAAGCCGGGCGCGAAGATCGGCAAACTGACCCCCGAACAGGCGGAGATCGCCCGCCTCAAGCGGGAACTGGAACGGGCGAACAAGAAGCTGGCCACTACCGAGACCGCACTGTCCATCATGGGAAAAGCGCACGCGCTCTTGGAACAACTCTCCGAGAGCGCGGACGCCGACGAGACGCGGAAGAAGCACTGACAGCCGCCCACCACGCCCTCACCGCAGCCGGTGTGACCACCCGTGCCGCAACAACATTGACCGCTGTGGCCCGCTCGACAGCGACCCGCACCCGGGAACGCCCGGCCGCTTCCGTCCCATCCGTCTCAGCGGTCATGCGTGCGCCGGCGAACAAGCTGTCCGCGCTCGAGCGCCGCCGGGTCGTGGAGGTGCTGTGCTCGGATCGGTTCGTCGACCGGGCGCCGCTCGAGGTGTACGCCACCCTGCTCGACGAGGGCATCTATCTGTGTTCGGTGGCGACGATGTACCGGATTCTGCGGGAGAACCGGCAGGTCAGCGACCGGCGTCGGCAGGCGCGACATCCGGCGCGGGCGTGTCCGGAATTGGTGGCGCGAGCCCCGCGGCAGGTGTACTCGTGGGACATCACGAAACTGCCCGGCCCAACCAAGGGTGTGTATTACGACGCGTATGTGATGGTCGACATCTACTCCCGATACATCGTCGGAGCGCACGTGCAGACCCATGAATCCGGGCTGCTGGCCGTCGAGTTCATGACCGATATCTTCGCCACCCACGGGATCCCCGAGGTGGTGCACGCGGATCGAGGCACGTCGATGACGAGCAAGTCGGTCGCGACCTTGCTCGCGGACCTCGATGTGGTCCGGTCGCACTCGCGGCCGAGGGTGTCCAATGACAATCCATACTCCGAATCATTGTTCAAGACATTGAAATACGGACCGGGTTTCCCGGAGCGGTTCAGTTCGGTGCACCACGCCCGGGAGTTCATGGACTCGTTCGTCGCGTGGTACAACCACGATCACCGTCATACCGGAATCGGATTGCACACCCCGGCCGATGTGCACTTCGGTCTCGCGGCACCCAAGGCGACTGAGCGTGCTCGAGTGCTCGCCGACGCCCGCCGCACCCACCCCGCGCGCTTCGGTACGACGGACCCATACCCAACGATCCTGGCCCTACCCGCCGACGCCTGGATCAACAAACCCGTCCAAGACCCGGCGACCGAACCGGACACCGAGGAAGTCGCCGCTTAACACCCGGTGGACTCAATCGCCTTGAAAAATTCCGAAGTGCACCTCGTGGAACCACACATGTGCGCTGGTGAATTGTGCCTTGTGGAACCGCACCTGCTTTCCAGTGAAGTGTGCTTTGTGGAACCGCACCTGTTTTCCTATGAACTGTGTCTCGCTGAACTCTGCATCGCCGGTGAAGTGCGCCCCGCCGAATAACACCCAGTCGGCAGCAAAGTGCGCGCCTTCGAACGACGCCTGCTCGCCAGTGAAGTGTGCTCCTTCGAACGACACCCGGTCACCGGTCAATCGCGCAGAGTCCAGTGTCAGCTTCCCGTCGAATAGACACCAGCTGAAATTCGGGTTGTAGAGGTAGGCCCCAGTGAGATCGAGGTCCATGTGGCTCCATAGACCGCCGTACCTGCGGCCGTCGTCGTACGAACGATTGAGGAGCGGTGTCACTGGTTGAAGGTGCGCTGCGATGACTCGCACGATGGTCAGACGCACCTCAAGATCGTTAGGTCGGTACTCGTGGTGTTCCTCGATCGTGGCGTGTTCCACGGTCTGAGCCGTCTTGGTTACCTTCTTGGTGAGGCTGGCAGGGCGGTCACTGTCGACGGAGTGCAAGTATGGGGAGCGCAGGTAGCTGCACAGCACGTTGACGCAGGCTTGTGCTTCTCGGCGGCGCTGAGGCTCAGCCACGTACATGTCGCCGAGCCACTCATCGGCAAGGGCTTCCATCGCCGAAATTGCCGCCATCCGCACGATGGGCGCAGGGTCCGCGAGTTGTTCTGCGATTGAGACAAATCTGGTTCGGCGGTCCTGCTCAATACCGTCTCGCCGGGAGTGGAAGTTCGCACGGGCGCTGAGATAGTCGGCCTCGGCCTTGATTTGGTTGGACTCGTCGAGAGAGCGTTGACGTCGATATGCGAGGACAGCGCCGGGGACTGCGATGGACACGGCACCGATGAGGCCAACCGCCCGACCGAGTCCAGCGAGATCCGCCTCGAACACAGACACACCGGGTGAGGTAGCGCGTTCTGCCCCGATCCACACAATTGCCACCGCGATCGCGAGAGTTATCCCGGCGAGCCAGGCAAGAAACCATGGGGACGTGGGTCGTGGCGCAATCCATGTTCGCTGAGGCCGATCAGTCTGGTCGAGCAAGTTCATGGGCGAAATCTATCCGCACGGGAGTCGACTGCTCCCTGTTCGAGGGCGTGCGCTTGTCGGGATCGATACATCGGTGATCTCGTCCAGCATCCCCTGACAGACAGATGTGTGTCTGCGGCCCTCTGTTTCACCATGTTGAGAGGAGGGTTCCGTGCAGGGTTTCTACGTGTTGCCTGCCGGGGTTCATTTAGTGGTATCGAACCTTCTGAACGGAGCCTGTCAGACGCTGGCTGTAACCTGATGCCCCGGTCGGATCCATGGTCGCTACGGCGTGGCCCCCGACTCCGTGCACTACCCGAACTCATCTCGCTGGAAGGCGTGCAGTGGCCAAGACTCGCGTGTTCGTCAGCTTCGACTACGATTACGACCTCGACTTAAAGAACTTCCTGATCGGCCAGTCGAAGAATCCCGACTCTCCGTTCGAGATCAGTGACTGGTCAATCAAGACAGCGTCGCCGGGGTGGAAGGAAGAAGCCCGTAGAAGGATCCGCGCGTCCGACGTCGTTGCGGTCATCTGCGGGACGAACACCAACACCGCGAGTGGCGTTGCGTACGAGCTATCCCTCGCCCAGGAGGAAGGAATCAACTACTTTCTTCTCTGGGGCCGGTCGGGGCAGACCTGCCGAAAGCCGTCTTCAGCGAAGACTACGGACCAGATCTATCGATGGACCTGGGACAACCTGAAGGCCCTGATCGGCGGCAGTCGATGACACCCGCTGATCCGGCGCAGCCCCTTGACCCATGTGTGTTCGAACAGTACAAACTTGCCGTGGAGATGGCCGACCGCGTCTCCGCTCGGCGAGCGACTGCGAACACATTCTTCTTCTCGATTCAGGCTGGACTTGCCGTTGCACTCGGCGCTTTTGCAGTGAACACCGGAACGAAGGACGATCCGACGCCGGACCGATGATGGCGCTCATTGAAAATGCTCAGTCCTGCTCACCGTAAGTGCTCACCCGTGTGGCTCCGCCGATGAGGGCGGGTCTCCTTCGATGCTGGTGGTCTCTGACCACGCACCAGCACCTCGAAGGAGA
>NZ_JBSNCE010000011.1:0-195517 GCF_053764755.1 Rhodococcus sp. 2H158 | reverse complement strand
AGAGCCCGATGCTGCGGCCGCAGCCGTCGCAGTGGGCGCAGACGCTCCCCGGCTACGGCGCGACCCGGATGATCCTCGACGGCGGGCTGACCGACAGTTTCGACGCCGCCGGGCCGTTGCTGGCTGCGCTGGGGTGGCTGGTCGGGCTCACTGTGGTGGCGGCCTGGTTGTTCCACCGGGCCCCGGCGAGCCCGCCGCGGCCCGGCGCCGGGCTCTGAACCACCCGGAGGTCAGTATTTGGCGACGGTGAGCAGCGCGACCGTGTCGGCGACGGCGTCGATCCGGTGCCGGGTGCGGGGTAGGGCAATCAGGTCCCCGCTGCGTCCGTCCCAGCTCGTCCGGTCGGCGACGACACGGATGCGCCCGCGCAGGATGTACACCGTGGCCTCACCGGGACTGACGTGCTCGGCCATGGACTGTCCGGCCTGCAACGCCACGAGAGTCTGCCGCAGCACGTGTTCGTGCCCGCCGTAGACGGTCTCGGCGCTGCGGCCGCTGGGCGCGGCGGCGGCGTGCGCGGCCAGGTGCCGGGCGAGCGCGTCGAGCGCGAGTTTCTTCATCGCCGCCCCCGGGGACCGGTGCCGGCGTGCACGGTACCCCGCGGAGAAGCGGTGCTGCGGGCGCCTGCGGCGGTGGGCAGGTGCACGGTGAATCGGGCGCCGGTTCCGGCTCCGCCGCTGGAGGCGGTCAGCGTACCGCCGTGGGCTTCGACCAGGGCGCGGGCGATGGTCAATCCGATGCCGCTGCCGCCTTCTTGCCGTCGGCGGGCGGGGTCGGCACGGTAGAACCGGTCGAACAGATGACTCAGGTGCTCGGCGGCGATGCCGTCGCCGGTGTCGGTGACGGTGATCCCGGCTTCTCCGTCGACGGTGGTGGTGGCGACGGTGACCGTGCCCCCGGCGGGGGTGTGCCGCAGGGCGTTGTCGAGCAGATTGCCCAGCACCTGCCCGATCCGGTCCGGGTCGACCGTGACCGCGGCGGGGTGCTCGACGTCTTCGACCAGGGCGACGCCCTTGGCGGCGTAGCGGTCGGCGGCGACGCGGACCGCGGCGTCGACGAGGGTGCGGGTGTCGGTGGGCACGGGCGTGACGGACAGCCGGCCCTCTTCGGCACGCGAGACCGCGCCCATGTCCTCGGCGAGCCGCCCGAGCCGGGCGGTGCTCGACCGCAGGACCGCGAGGGTCTCGGCGTCGGGAACCCGGATGCCGTCTTCGAGGGCCTCGAGGTGGGCATCGAGAGTGGCCAGCGGGGTGCGCATCTCGTGCGCGAGATCCGAGAGCATGCGCCGTCGGGTGGTTTCGACCGAGTCCAGCCGATCGGCGAGCTGGTTGAACGTCTCGGCGAGCTGGTCGAATTCGTGCCCGAGACCGGGGCCGGGCAGACGCACGCCGTAGTGGCCGCCGGCGATCTCCGTGGCCGAGGCGGCCACACCGGTGACCGAGCGCTGCACCCTGCGGGTGAAGTACCAGCTCACCGCCAGCGCCATCAGCGCCGAGACCACCAGCGCGATGGCCAACGAGATGATCATCGCCGAAGTGAACGCCTCCTCCACGTGCGCCGCCTCGGTCGAGACGTGCTCGATACCTGCCTGCTCGAGGTGGTTGTGGAACAGTCCCGGGGCGACGGCGGCGGCCACCAGCCAGGCGCTGATCGCGCCGCCGACGACGACGATCGCCTGCGCGGCCAGTAGCCGGCTGCCGAACCCGACACTGCGGTGCCCGGGCCTCCGCCCTGCTGCCGCCGGTGGGGGTGGTGTGGTCACTGCCCGGCTCCCATGCGGTATCCGACCCCGCGCACGGTGCGCACGAACACCCCGCGGGTGGCGTCGTCGCCGAGTTTGCGGCGCAGGTGCCCGATGTGCACGTCGACCAGGTGTTCGTCGCCGACCCAGCTCGGGCCCCACACCGCGGCGATGAGCTGCGTCCGGGTGAACACCACGTGGGGGTGTGCGGACAGCGCGGCGAGGAGGTCGAATTCGGTGCGGGTCAAGGCGATCGGGATGCCGCCGACCCACACCTCGCGGCCGGCCGCATCGAGGGTCAACGACCCGAACGTACGGCGGCCGGTATCGGTGCCGGACTGCGCAGGGGTGCTGTCGTCGCCGGTCGAGGGCCGGGGGCGCCGCAACATGGCCTGGATGCGGGCGATGAGCTCACGCGGACTGAATGGTTTGGTCATGTAGTCGTCGGCGCCGACCGACAGGCCGACCAGGGTGTCGATCTCGTCGGCGCGGGCGGTGAGCATGACGACGTAGGCGTCGGAGAACGTGCGTAGCTGCCGGCACACCTCGATCCCGTCCAGGTGCGGCAACCCCAGATCGAGCACCACGACATCCGGATCGACCTGCCGGGCGCGCTCGACGGCGTCGAGCCCGTCGTGCACGAGCGTGACCTCGCAGCCGGCGCGTTCGAGGTAGGTGCCCACCACCCGGGCCAGCGCCACTTCGTCTTCGACCACCAGCGCCCGCAGGCCGCTCGGGGGGACCGCTGCGCTCGAGGCAGAGGCGGGGACGAGCTGATCGGAACCGGAGGCCATGTCCCATCGTGACCGCCGCGGCGGGCCGATGGCGACGTTCTTCAGCGAACCTTCATCGAACGCCAACCCGCGGCGTCGGGTAACGGGCCCAGACTCGGATCCGGGCCTTTCGAGGAAGGGAGCGGCCGTGATGTGGGGATCGGGCGCAATGGGCTGGGCCGGCTGGATGGTGATGGCGCTGACGATGATCGGTTTCTGGGCATTGGTGGCCTTCGGCATCGCCGCGCTGTTCCGCACCGGCCACCGCACCGGCACCCCGCCACCGCCGGCCGATCCGCTGCGCGTCCTCGACGACCGTTTCGCCCGGGGCGAGATCGACGCCGACGAGTACCAAGCCCGGCGGCGGGCGCTACGCCCCTACCGGTGAGCGGCGCCGACCTCGTGTCGTCCGTTGTCATCCCGACGTTTCCAGGAGATGTGTGTGGTGCAGATGTCCCGCCGTATGTTTCTGCTCGGTGCGTCCGCGGCCGCCGGGGCGATGGCCCTCGGTGGGCCGGTCGGCTGCGCCCGCACCGGTGTGGCAGGAAATCCGGTCGGGCCGGGCGCCGAGGCGGTGCGCCGGCTCGAGGCCCAACGCCGTACCACCGGGCAGGCGGTGGTCGCCGCGCAGGTGACGGCGCGGCCTGTGCAGGTCGACCTCGGCGGTACGGTGGTCTCGACCTGGGGCTACGGTGACACGCTGCCCGGTCCGCTGCTGCGGGCCCGGGCCGGGGATCTGCTGCAGGTGCGGGTCGACAACCGGCTCGAGGTCGACACCAGCATCCACTTCCACGGCATCGCGATGAGCAACGACATGGACGGGGTACCGGGGCTCACGCAGGAGCCCATCGCCGCCGCCTCGTCGTTCACCTACGAATTCACCGCCCCGCATCCGGGCACCTACTTCTACCACTCGCATACCGGGCTGCAGCTCGACCGCGGCCTGTACGGGGTGGTGGTGATCGACGACCCGGCCGAGCCCGGTGGCTACGACGACGAATGGGTCGTCGTGCTCGACGACTGGGTCGACGGCACCGGCCGCACCCCCGACGATGTCGCCCGCGAGCTCGGCATGCCGGCCCCCGGCCGGCCCGCCCCCCGCGCGGGTGGGATGGGCTCGATGATGGACCACGGCGCGATGGGCGGCATGGGCTCGATGATGGGTGCAGAGAGCATGCGCTCGGACCTGCTCGGCGGTGCCGGCGACGTGGACTACCCGTACTACCTGCTCAACGGCCGCACTCCCATCGACCCGGTGACCCTGACCGCCGCCCCGGGGCGGCGGGTGCGGATCCGGCTGGTCAATGCCGCCTCGGACACCGCCTTCCGCGTCGGGCTCGGGGGACATGCGATGACGGTCACCCACAGCGACGGTTTCCCCGTGGTCCCTCAGGACACCGACGCGGTGCTGATCGGCATGGGCGAACGGTTCGATGTGCTGGTCACCCTCGCCGACGGGGTGTTCCCGCTCTACGCCGCTGCGGAAGGCAAACCCGGCCACGCGGTGGCCGTCGTGCGCACCGCCGCCGGGACGGCCACCACTGATACCCGGCCCGGCGAGCTGGATCGGCGGGTGTTGCTCGGCACCGCCCTGTCCCCGGCCGAGCAGGTGCGGCTGCCCCGACGATCCCACGACAACTACCTGAGCGTCGACATGGGCGGCACGATGGCCCCGTACCGGTGGATGCTCAACGGCGCCACCTTCCCCGACACCGCGCCGTTGACCGTCGCCCAGGGACAACGGGTACGGATGCGGCTGCGGAACATGTCGGCCATGTTCCACCCGATGCACGTGCACGGACACACCTTCGCCCTGGTCGACGGCGGAGCCCGCAAGGACACCGTGACGGTGCGTCCGATGCAGACCGTGGAAATCGAGTTCGACGCCGACAATCCGGGCCAGTGGGCCCTGCACTGCCACAACGCCTACCACCAGGAAGCCGGAATGATGACGACCCTGTCCTACCGCGCCTGACGGACGGAGCCTGCGTATGACGACTCCTCCCGGCGAGCACCATGCCACCGCCGTACCCGCCAGTGCTCCACCGGCGGCCGCGCCGGCCCGGAAGGGCCCGTTGGCCGCGACCTGGAACGCTGTGTCCGCGGCTCTCGGCGCGGTGATGGGGCTGGCGCCGCACGTGCTGCACCACGTCGGCCTGATCGCCGGGGCCGCGCTGGTCACCGGCGCCGGGGGCAACCTGTTGTTCTTCGCCCTCGGGGTGGTGTTCTCGATTCCGCTGCTGCGCCGGCTGTTCCGGCGGTTCCACACCTGGAAGGCCCCGGCGATCGCACTGGTGGTCTTCGCGGCGATGTTCTCGCTCTCCGCTTTCGTGATCGGACCGGCTCTGACCGGCCGCTCGGCCCCCGACCCTGCACCGGCGCCGGGACCGAACTCGGTGCCGACGACCACCGTCCCGGCCGACCATGGCGAACACCACAGCGGCTGAGGAACTGTCACCGCAGGGCCCGGCGGTGCCCGTTTCGGGGGATGCAGAGTCTTCAACAGATCTTCACCGAACCACCAGGCGAAACCCCCACCGCGGCGGGAAGAGTCATCGGCGGACGGTTCCGGTACCCAGCGACCCGTACATCGGGAATCGGAGGAGGCGAGATGGCTGATCATCGCCGGGGCACTGGTACCGACGAGCACGGACCCTGACCCGAGACCCGGACTTCTTCAACGGATCTTCATCCAACCACCAGAAGATGCCGGGGCGGGGCGGGGCAGACTCAGACTCGATCAGCGATGACCGTTCACCGGTGTCGGCTACGGGTACTGCGGTTCGGCGGAACCGCACTGCGTAGGGGGCGAGTAGTGCGTCCCCGCCATCAGAGGGAGGGACCGGATCGAATGAACCGAACCACCGTTCTCGAAGTAGGCGGCCTGCACTGGGCGACGTCGACGCCGGCCATCGAATCGACCCTGCTGCGCCGACCGGGAGTGGCCGCGGTGGAGGCCAACGCGGTGAACCAGACCGCCACCGTCACCTACGATCCGGACCGCACGTCGGTGGCGGAGCTGTCGAAATGGGTACGGGACTGCGGCTATCACTGCGCCGGCCGCTCGGTGCCCGAGCACGTGTGCGACCCGATGAGCGAACCGGCTCCGGGCCCGGGCACACCCGCACATCCCCCGCAGCCGGCGGCGCACGAGATGCCCGGCGGGCACACCGCGCAGGAGATGATGGGTCACGGCGGTCACGCCGGGATGTCGATGGACGCCATGGTCCGCGACATGCGCAATCGGTTCCTGGTGGCGCTGGTGCTGTCGATCCCGATCATGTTGTGGTCGCCGATGGGTCGCGAGATGTTCGGGTTCACCGTCCCGGCGCCGTTCGGCCTGCGCGACGACGTGTTCACCCTGTTGCTGAGCCTGCCGGTGATCTTCTACTCGTCGTGGATCTTCTTCGACGGCGCCTACCGGGCTCTCAAGGCCCGGACCCTGGACATGATGGTGCTCGTCGCCGTCGCGATCGGCGCCGGCTGGCTCTACAGCGTGGGCGTGACACTGACGGGCGGCGGCGAGGTGTTCTACGAGGCCGCCTCCGTGCTGGCGAGCTTCGTGCTGCTCGGGCACTGGTTCGAGATGCGCGCCCGCGGCGGCGCCAACGATGCCATCCGGACCCTGCTCGAACTCGCCCCGCCGATGGCGGTGGTACTGCGCGACGGGCAGCCGGTGGAGATCCCCACCGCCGAGGTCGTGGTCGGGGACCTGCTCCTGATCCGACCGGGGGCGAAGATCCCGGTCGACGGCACCGTCGAGACCGGCAGTTCCGAGGTCGACGAATCCATGGTCACCGGGGAGTCCCTGCCGGTGACCAAGGCCGAAGGATCCGAGGTGATCGGTGCGTCGATCAACACCACCGGCACCCTGCGGGCCCGGGCGACCAAGGTCGGCTCCGACACCGCCCTCGCGCAGATCGTCGCCCTGGTGCAGGAGGCCCAGAACTCGAAGGCTCCCGGCCAGCGCCTGGCCGATCGGGCCGCGTTCTGGCTGGTGCTCGTCGCCCTGATCGGCGGCGTGGGCACCTTCCTGGTGTGGTGGGCAATCGACGGGGACGTGCAGAGGGCGCTGCTGTTCGCCATCACCGTCGTGGTGATCACCTGCCCCGACGCGCTCGGGCTGGCGACCCCGACCGCGATCATGGTCGGCACCGGCCTCGGCGCCCAGCGCGGCGTGCTGTTCAAGAACGCCACCGCCCTCGAGACCTCGGCCCGCATCGACACCGTGGTGATGGACAAGACCGGCACCTTGACCAAGGGCGAGCCGGAGGTCACCGACGTCGTCGTCGACGGTCTCACCGAGGACGAGCTGCTGACCCTGGTGACGGCGGTCGAACGCGAATCCGAGCATCCTCTCGCCGGTGCGATCGTGCGCTATGCCACCGCCCGCGACCTTCCCGCGGTGTCGTTGGAGAACTTCCGCAACGTGCCCGGACACGGTGCGGTCGCCGAGGTGGCGGGCCGGCGAGTGGCCGTCGGCAACCGCAAACTCATGGTCGCCGAGAATGTCGACTTCGGCGCGTTGATGGACCGGCGCGACGAGCTGGCTTCGACCGGCCGCACCGCGGTCCTCGTCGCGGTCGACGGCCGCGGCGTCGGGGCGATCGCCCTGGCCGACGCCGCCCGGGAGACCTCGGCCGAGGCGGTGGCGTCGCTGCACGAACTCGGCATCGAGGTGGTCATGCTCTCCGGCGACAACGAGGCCACCGCCCGGCGCATCGCCGGGCAGCTGGGCATCGACACCGTCATCGCCGAGGTGCTGCCCGGCGACAAGGCCGACAAGATCGCCGAACTGCAACGAGCCGGGAAGAAGGTCGCCATGGTCGGCGACGGCGTCAACGACGCACCCGCCCTCGCGCAAGCGGATCTGGGCATCGCCATCGGTGCCGGCACCGACGTCGCGATCGAAACCGCCGATCTGGTGCTGATGCGTTCGGACCCGCTGGATGTGCCGATTGCGCTGCGCATCGGTCGGGGCACCTTGCGCAAGATGCGGCAGAATCTCGGCTGGGCGGTCGGTTACAACGTCATCGCGCTGCCGATCGCCGCCGGAGTGTTCGAGCCCGCCTTCGGGCTGGTGCTGCGCCCGGAGATCGCGGCGTTGTCGATGTCCGGCTCGAGCCTGATCGTCGCGGTCAATGCGCTGATGCTCAAGCGGCTGCGGTTGCCGTCCCCACCGCAGGAGCAGCCGGCGCCGCGCCCGGCGCCGGAGCCGATCCCTACCAGCCCGCGCCGCTGACCTCACCGCGGTGTCGGCCCCTCCAGGGGTCGACACCGCGGTGGGGTCGGGTGGCCGGCGCGGCCGTAGGATCGGTGGTGTGGTCCTCGTGTACGAGATCGCGCTCGTGCTGGTGGCCGTGCTGATCGTCTGGTTCTCGGTCTACGTGCTGTACCGCCTTGTCACCGACGACTCCGACGGTCGCCACTACCGCCGCTGACACCGCCGCTCCTGAACCCGGCTCACCTGAGGTGGGCAGGGCGATTCGACCTGACTGCGGTGGTCACGCCCCCGGGCCGGGCCGATGGGTGTGCAGGGCGTCGAGACGGCGCCGGTACTCGTCCTCGTCGATCTCGCCGCGGGCGAAGCGCATGGCCACAATCTCTTCCGGCGTCGGGGCATAGGGCGCCGGCGGCGGTGTCGACCGGGGAGTCGCGGCGCGCACCAGCATCACGATGCCGACGATCACCAACGCCCAGAACGCCACCATCCCGACGGTCATGAGCACATAACCCCAACCGTTCATGCCGTTGCCGTACCAGAACATCATCGAAACCACCCTTCCTCGCCCTCGGTCGGTGCCACCGGACACCGGCTGTCCGCCCCTGTCGGCCGCAGCACCGGCACCCGTGTGGGGCAGCGGTGCGCGGTCCCGGTGTGTTCGCTGTCCACGGTGCCCGGCCTCGATGAGCTCTTCGCCGTCGTTTCCGTGAAGATCTGCTCAAGAACAGCGGCGATGGCCGCCCAGGCGTCCGGGTCGGGCGCCGACTGCCGGAGGGGCCGGGGTGGGAAGGGGCGCAGCGTCCACGGTCCGGGTACGGAGCGCCGTGTGACCCCGGCTCCGGGCTCGGCGCGGTGGTTCTTCAGGAAATCTTCACCGAAAGGTCCGAGTTGTCGCCGGGTGCGGCTGCCAGGCTCGGATCCGGACGAGGCGTATCACGCCCGCAGTGGTCCGCGTCCCCCGCCGAGGGGTGACGCGGGCCGGGTTGCCGCAGCCGCTGTGGGGGATGCCTTCGGTATCGCGACCGTGGTGTCGGCCCGGTGCGTGTACACGACGGAAAGGAATGTGCTTGTGAGGAAGAAGTCTCTGGCCACCGGCGCAGTGGCGGTCGCCGCGGCGCTCACCCTGGCCGCCTGCAGCGACTCGGGCAACGATCAGGCCTCGCAGGCGAGCCCGTCGGCGACGGCGACCACCAGCGCCTCCGCCGAGACGGCCGCCGACCACAACCAGGCGGATGTGACCTTCGCCCAGCAGATGATCCCGCACCACAGCCAGGCCATCGAGATGAGCGACGTCATCCTGGCCAAGGAGGGCATCGACCCGCGGGTCACCGAACTGGCCCAGCAGATCAAGGCCGCCCAGGGTCCGGAGATCGAGCAGCTGCAGAGCTGGCTCGCCGACTGGGGGCAGCCCACCGTGCCCATGGGCACGACCAGCATGCCGATGGCCACTCCGAACATGCCCATGTCGTCCCCCGGGATGGAGATGCCCGGACACGACATGCCGATGCAGTCCACCACGATGCCCGGCGGCGGACAGATGGGCGGCGGCATGAGCGGGATGATGTCGGCCGAGGACATGACCGCCTTGCGCGACGCACAGGGTGTCGACGCGTCCCGCCTGTTCCTGACCCAGATGATCGAACATCACCGTGGCGCGATCGCGATGGCGCAGACCGAGGTCGACTCCGGGCAGAATCCCGACGCGGTGGCCATGGCCCGCACCATCGCCGAGACCCAGCAGCAGGAGATCACCACGATGGAGAACATTTTGTCCTCGTTGTGACCGCGAGAATGCCGGCGCGCTCGCGCGGTCGACACGGTGGGGCCCGGCACGCAGGCGTGCCGGGCCCCACCGGTTAGCGGGGAGCACCGCCCGGTCCGACCGCGTCAGTTCAGGGTGTACAAGGCCTCGGCCGTGGCGGCGTAGGCGGTATCGAACCCGGTAGCGGTCAGCGCCTCCACCTGCCCGACGAAGGCCCGCTGCTCCCAGGCGGCGCCGTCCCGGCTGCGCCGGGCGTAGCCGTCGGCGTCGATGCCCCACAGCCCGTCGCCGGTGCCGGCCAGCAGCACGAGGGCGGGTGCGCCCTCGACCGGGGTGAAGGTGCGTGCCAGGTCGGTGCTGCGCTCGAGCCCGGCCGGCGTGATCGCCCACACCGCGTCCGGGGTCAGGGCCAGGGCCGCGGCCGCCACGGTGGCACCGGCGCTCCAGGTGGTGCCGGCGTCGGTGGACACCCGGATGCCGCGGGTGCCGTCGAAACCGACCACCACGGTGCCGTCCGTGGCCAGGGCGTGGAAATCCACCTCTCCGAGCAGGGACCGGTCGGTCCAGGTGCGCCCACCGTCGTCGCTGCGGCGCAGCCCCAGCGGGTTCGGGCCGGGGTTCGACGGACCCGGATGGCCCGAGGCGACCAGCACGTCGCTGCCGGACACCCCGGCCAGTCCCATCAGGTCGTCGTCGGAGGTGCCGACCTCGGTGGTGGCGCCGGACGGCGCGACCGCGACCAGTCCGCTGTGGGTGCCGGCCAGGATCGTGCCGGCGGAATCGACGGTCAGCCCGTGCACGTGATCGAGCGTCGGGGACAACGCAACGCGCGGTGCGGTGGCAGCGCCGGAGGGTGCGGTCGTCGCGCTCGGGGTGTCGGGGGGCGAGCACCCGGCCACGAGCAGGGCAGCTGCGGCCAACGCCGACACCGCGCCCGGCAGGCGGGACACAGACATACGGGGGTTCCTTTCTTCGGGCCGGACGAAAGGGGTGCCCGGCGGGAGCATCATGCCGAGGCCGAGACCTGCTCGTCGGTCGGCGTCGGGGGTGGGGCGGTGAGCCGGCCGGTGCGGTGGAGCAGAAACAGCGCTGCCGCGCACCCGCCCCCGATCGCGGTGAGCAGCACCCAGATCAGCCATTCCAGGCCGGCGTCGGCGGCCCACCCGAACACCGCCCCGGTGCCGAGGTTGCCCAGCAGGATGCCCACCCCGACGACGGTGTTGTAGAACCCGTAGTGGGTGGCCACGAGCCGGTTCCCGGAGAGCGCGACGACGGTGTCCATCTCGAACGGGAACACCGCCGCCGTGCCGACGGCAAGGATCGCCGCCGACAGCACCAACGCCCCGGCGGCCACCGCCCAGAAGGCGCCGGCGGCGGAGGAGGACACGGCTACGGGCACGAACGCAGCTGCCATGATCACCATCCCGACGGCCAGGCTGTGCCCGGGACCCCAGCGGTTGCCGCACCAGGAGGTGATACGTAGCTGCCCGGCGATCGCCACCAACCCGGAGACCACGAACAGCGAGGTCACGAGCACCGTGCCCGATGCTTGGTCCGGGGCGATGACCTCGGCCTGCAGCGGCAAGGCCAGATACACCTGGAACGAGAGAACGTACGAGCCGATCATCGCCGCCGCGAACAGCACGAACGGCCGGTTGGCCACCACCGTGCGCCAGTCGTCGAGTATCGAGTTGCGCGGGCCGGCGGTGGCGGTGGTCTCGACGGTCTGCGCCGGCAGCGCCCGGATCTGCATCACCGTCAGCGCCGCGAACACCGCCGCAGCCACCAGCGCGGTGACCCGGAAGTCCACCGCGGTCAACGCCAGGCCGACCAGCGGACCGAGCAGGATCCCGGCCTGGTAGAAGACGTTGAACACCGCGAACGCCTCGACGCGGCGGGGTCCGGCGTCGGCGGCCAGATAGGCCCGCACCGCGGGGTTGAACAACGCGCCGGCGAATCCGGTGGCCGCCGCGGCCACCAGCACCGCCGGCAGCGAGTCGACGGCGGCCAGCAGCACGAACCCGGCGGTGCGCAGCAGGCAGCCGGCGACGATGAGCGGCTTGTACCCCAGCCGGTCGGCCAGGGTGCCGCCCAGCAGGAACATCCCCTGCTGGGAGAAGTTGCGCACCCCCAGCACCAACCCGACGGCCCAGGCCGCCAAACCGAGCGGGCCGGCCAGGTAGCTCGCCAGATACGGCATGAGCATGTAGAAGCCGACGTTGATGGAGAACTGGTTGACCATCAGCACCTGGCTGGGGCGGTCGAAACTGCGGAAGCGGGTCGCCAGGGTCGTCACGGCCGCAGCTCCGCGGGGTCGACGACGGTGGTGCATCGCGTCCACGAGCGCACGACACGGTCGGTGGGATGGTCGATGGTCACCGGCTCGGTCGGTGCCGGTCCGTCCAGCAGGCCGTGCTCGGCGCAGAAGTCGTCGTTGTAGACGGTGTCGAAGTACCGCTGCGGGCCGTCCGGGAAGATCGCGGCGATCCGAAGGTACGGGGAGTGGGTGCGGGCGAGCCAGCCTGCGGCCAGGGCGACCGCTCCCACGCTCCAGCCACCGCTGGCGTGGTGGGTGGCGGCCAGGGTTCGGCACGACCACACCGCCTCCCGGGGGGCAACCCAGTGCACCTCGTCGAACGCCTCGTAGTCGATGTTGCCCGGATGGATGCTCGACCCCAGTCCGCGCATCAGACGGGCAGCGTCGGGCTGGCCGAACAGGGCCGATCCGACGGTGTCGACGCCCACCAGTTTCAGATCAGGGCAGAACTGGCGCAGCACCCGGGCGATGCCGGCCGAATGTCCACCGGTACCGACCGAACAGACGAGCATGTCGACGCGGCCGAGCTGGGCGAGCAGTTCCAAGGCCAGTGACTGGTAGGCCTCGACGTTGTCGGGATTGCTGTACTGGTCCGGGCACCAGGAGCCGGGGTGGGCGTCGAGCAGCTGACGGACCCGGTCCCGCCGGGCCTGTTGCCATCCGCCGGTCGGGTGCGGTTCGGTGACCAGCTCCACCTCGGCACCGTAGGCGGCGAGCATGCGACGGATGATCGGTTCGAGACCGGGGTCGGTGACCACGGTCACCGGGTGATCGTGGACGATGCCGGCCAGGGCCAGGCCGAGTCCGAGGGTGCCGCTGCTCGACTCGATGATGCGGGCCCCGGGGGTCAGCTCGCCCCGGCTGCGGGCGCGTTCGACCATGTGCAGGGCGGGGCGGTCCTTCATGCCCCCGGGATTGTTCCCTTCGAGCTTGGCCCAGAACCCGGCGCCGGCGTCGGCGAAGGGTTCGCCGATCCACAGCACCGGGGTGTTGCCGACCATGGTGGTCGGCTCCGGGTAGCACGGGGCGGAGGTCAACAGCCGAGCCGACGATCGCGGCGGATTGGAAACGGGGAAGACAGCACTGTTCATGACGAGTCATCTCTGTGGTGGCGCGCACTGAGCGCACGATGCGATGGGCAGCACGAGACGGGCCGGCGGGGTGTCCCCCCGCGGGCCGGTCCGCTGCCGATCAGCACCTGCTGATACAGAGCTCGTCGAGGATCGCCCGGCCGCTGCGGGCCGGGGCAGCCACCGGTGGCGGGGCCCGCGACAGGGTCGGGGCGTGCCGCCAGGCGACCGCAGCCGTAACCACCACCGCGACCAGCGTGACCACCGCGATCGGACGCCCGGCGTTGTCCGCGCGTGGGCCGAGGAACAGTTGGTCGTGGTGAGGATCGAGGCCGGACGAATCGTGATCGACATGGGCATGCCCGGGCGCCGTTTCCGCACCGGGTTGCGCGGTCGCACTCACGTGCACGTCGTCGTGATGATGGCGGTCCGCCACGGTGAGACCACACTGCACCAGGGTGTGGCCGAGAAGGTAGAGGACGACCAATGCGACCGCGGTCCGCAGGGGCGGAGAAGTCGATCGGGCCGTCACAACTCCCCGACTGTAGCAGCGCATCATCGCCGACCCGGCCGACCGCCCACCCCGCCGCCCCGTTTCGGCACCCGCCCCGACACTGCTGGGTCAGCGGGTGAGTATGCGATTGGAGAGACGCAAGTGATGAAAGTGCACTAGCGTTACGGTGTGTCGCCTTGACAAACACGCATATACCTCTCCAATCGGACATATTCTCGTGAGGCGGCGGGAGGAGGTGCCATGCACCGCACGCACGGCGGCCGGTGGGCCGCCTTGATCCTGGGAGCATCGACGGCGGGGCTGACGGCCCCGCTGCTCACGGCGCCGACGGCCGGAGCGACGCATGTGCCACCGGAGCCGGTGGCGGTGTCCGTGGCCGATGCGCTGACCACCACCACCGGAGCCGATCCGGCCGGGCAGGTGGTCGATCCCGCTCGATGGCAGACGGTAGCGAACATCGCTACCGGCGGCGCGCGCGCCGCCCGGGACAACGGCGCACTCGCCGACACGGTCGCCACCCTGCAGTCCCTGGCCGGCTGCGCGGCCCGATGGAGCGCCCAGGGCCCCTCGGCCGGGGCGAGCCTGTTGTCGGTGTGCCGCACCGAACTGGCCGGACTGGATTACAGCATCGCCCCGCGTCTGCTGGCGGCACTGACCACCGACCCCGGTACACCCACCGCACCGGGTCGTCACGGCCCCCCGGCACCGGAGCCTCGAACGCCGCCCGAGGAAGACGACGCGCCGGCTGCGGGCATACCCGATACGGACCCCGGCAACGAGAGCGCCGCCGGGCAGGAAGACCCCGGCGCCGCACCGGCAGGCCCCACCCCGCCGCGCCCGGCCGAGGGCGGGCGCTGGGGCGGGACCGGCCGGTCCGTCGCCCCGACCGCCGGGGTGATCACCTCCACCTTCGGTGACGGGCGCGGACACGGAGGCATCGACATCGCCAACACCATGGGCGCACCGATTGTCGCCGTCGCCGACGGGGAGGTCATCAGCGCCGGACCGGCACAGGGCTACGGGCTGTGGGTACGCATCCGGCACGACGACGGCACGGTGACCACTTACGGCCACAACAACGCCAACCTGGTGAAGGTCGGGCAACGAGTCGAAGCCGGGCAGAAGATCGCCACCGTCGGAGATCGCGGCAACTCCACCGGACCCCACCTACATTTCGAGGTCGAAGACCGCTCCGGCGCCAAGACCGACCCGGCGCAGTGGCTGGCCGACCGCGGCACCCCCATCATCGCTGCGGACTGACCTCCGAGCGGGCGGCGCACGCCAGCTCGAACGAACCGGTGCTACGCCGTGCGCGCCGGCCCCGGCGGGTTCCGAAGTGCGGGGGGTGTCCCTATGGTTCCTGTCAAGCCGCTGAGGGGAGCGGCGCCCGGTAGAGTTCCTTGTTTTTCAGCATGGCGTAGAGAACATCGCAGCGGCGTCGGGCGAGGCAGATCAGGGCGGCGTTGTGCTTTTTCTTCTCGGCGCGCTTTTTGTCGTAGTAGGCGCGACTGGTGGGGTCATGGAGGGCGGAGAATGCGGACAGGAACAGCGCTCGTTTGAGCTTTTTGTTCCCGGATCGGGCCGGGTGCTCGCCACGGATCGATGAGCCCGATTTACGGGTGACCGGTGCGATGCCGGCGTAGGCCGCCAGGTGTGCGGCGGAGGCGAAGGCGGAGCCGTCACCGACCTCGATCAAGACCCGGGCTGCAGTCCTGAAACCGATGCCGGGCATCGAGGTCAGGACCCGGGAAAGAGGGTGTTCATCGAGCGCCCTCTCCACCTCCTCGGCGACTGCTTTCCGTTGCTGAAGAGTCTCTTTCAGGGTGCCGGCGAGTTTGGGGAGGATGGTCTCGGCGGCTTGGGTACCGGGGACCACCACGGTCTGCTCGTCGAGGGCGGCGAGGATCTCGTCGACAAGTCGGGTGCCCATGCGGGGTGCGTGCTTGACCGCGATCGCGGTGAGCTTGCGCTTGCCTGCCTTGCGGATTCCGGCCGGTCCACCGCAGCGGGAGAGGAGCTCGAGGACCGCCGGATGGGCGATGCGGGGTCCGAGGACCCGCTCGAGCGCGGGGTGGATGGAAGTGAGCAGACCGCGGATCCGATTGCTCACACGGGTGGCCTCACCGGCGAGATCGTCATCGAACCCGACGAGGACCTCGAGCTCGGCGAGGGCCTCGTCGTCGGTATCGACCCGGCGCAGGGTGTGCGGCATGGTGCGGGCGGTATCGGCAATGATGAACGCGTCTCGGGCATCAGTTTTCGCCTGTCCGGGGTAGAGGTCGGCGATGCGGCGCATCGCCAGTCCGGGCAGGTAGCCGACCTCGTGGCCGCCTACGCGGGCCACGGTGACCGGCAGGGCGCCGATCGTATTGGGTTGGTCGACGACCACCAGCACCGATCCGTGGCTGGCCAGGCGGTCGAAGACCGCCCGCAGTTTCGCTTCGTCGTTCGGCAACGCCTTGTCGTAGATCTTCTTTCCGGCGGCGGTCAGTCCGACGGCGTGGTGCTCGCCTTTGCCGACGTCGATGCCGCAGTACACCGCATAGTTCGAGTCCATTCAGGGGTCGTCCCTTGTGTCTCGGTCGGCCGGTCGCCGATCCGGCATCGACGCCCGGCACCCACGTTACAAAGAGACCTACACAATTTCGGTTGGCCGTGTCCCTATCAGCGGTCCGTCGACGCCACCACACCCGGCGACACCACCCCCCGGATCATGCGTGAGACAGGGGCAAGGAGTCATACCGGGTCTGGCGACCGTAGTCCTTCTGTGAAGGACCGTAAATAAGGTAACGGGCGGCTCACTCATGCCGTGCCCGGGCACCGAAAGTCGAGATCTCGTGAAGATCTGTTGAAGAAGACGGATCTCGCACTCGAGGGGACACATCGGGGAGCGGCAGAGGGCGATAGTGGGACGATCCCGCCCCCGAGGGTTACTCGGCTCCAGGAAAGGCCACGGCCGTGAACATGATGGGCATGATGGACCAGGCGCACACCCTGCTGCACCAGCTGATGATGTGGCTCCACCAGATGGGCGGGATGCCCATGATGAACATGCCGATGTAGCGCAGCCGCTCGCCGGATCTCGCCGACCAGCCGGGGCTCGGCCCCGGCAACGGGCACCGTGCCCGGCACGCAATCCCGGCCATCTACAGCGGAAAGTCACCGCGGCGAGTGCGCCCACACGGTCGCCTGCGCTCGGCGTGCCGCGACCGGTACCGCGGCGCTCGTCGCCGGTTCACACGTCCAGCGTCACCGAGCACGACCATCCGTCCGGTCCGCGGTCGAGGCGCAGCTCGTGGAGCGACACCGCCTTCGGGACCGCACCGATCTGGGCCGCCGCGGCGGCGTCGACCATCGAGAACCGCGCCTCCGCGGTGCCGCCGCCGGATTCGACGACCACGTCGATCGGGATCTCCCCGGCCGTGTCGAGCAGATAGATCACCTCGTCGAGCACCGCGACGAGCAGGTCCTCGCCGCTGTCGGCCGTCAACAGGCGGTTGCGGACCCGGCCGGGTCCCGCGGACGAGATGTCGGCGAAGCTCGCGACGGCGCCGCGCACCGCCTGCGCGATGCACTCGTCACGGGTCGGTGCCCACGCCTCGATGCGCAGATCCGCCGTGTGCGGCACCGACCGGTACCCGCTTCCGTTCATGATTCGCTCCCGGGCCTGTGCAGTAGGCACTGCAGATCCTATGGTGGAACGAGGCCGCCGACGTCGCGTTCCCGCCCCCGGATCGGACAGTGATGAGGATCGTCGAGGAGACCCCGTACCGGTTCCGGATCGATCGGGCCGGCGCGATGCGCGTACCCGGGATCGTCTTCGCCGCCCGGTCCCTGCTCCCCGCCGCGGAGGGGGACGAGGCGCTCACCCAGGTCGCCAACGTCGCGACGCTGCCCGGCATCGTCACCGCGTCGTTCGCCATGCCGGACGTGCACTGGGGTTACGGCTTTCCCATCGGTGGGGTCGCGGCGACGGACATCGACGACGGCGGCGTCGTCTCCCCCGGCGGCGTGGGCTTCGACATCTCGTGCGGCGTGCGGCTCCTGATCGCACGCGACGCGGACCGGTCCGCCCTCGCGTCGCGCCTGGGTGTGCTGATGGACCGGCTCGGTCGCGTCGTACCGCGCGGCATGGAGACCCGGGGCGTGTGGGAACTCCCGGACCGCACCGTGCTGCGGCAGGTGCTCGCGGGCGGCGCCCGCTTCGCGGTGGAGCAGGGGCACGGTGTCGCCCGCGACCTCGAGCGGTGTGAGGACCGTGGCGTGTTGGACGGCGCCGACCCGGATGCGGTGAGCGACCGTGCCGTCGAGCGGGGCCTCGGTCAGCTCGGCAGCCTCGGGTCGGGAAACCACTTCCTCGAGGTCCAGGCCGTCGAGCGGGTCTTCGATCCGGACACCGCGCGGCTGATGGGGCTCGACGTGGGCACGGTGTGCGTGATGATCCACTGCGGATCCCGCGGCCTCGGCCACCAGATTTGCACCGACCATGTACGTGAGATGGGTAAGGCGATGGGCCGCTATGGGATTCACGTCCCCGACCGGCAGCTGGCGTGCGTTCCGGTCCGGTCGCCGGAGGGGGAGGCCTATCTCGGGGCCATGGTGGCGGCGGCCAACTACGGCCGGGCCAACCGGCAGTTGCTCACCGAGGCGGCCCGCCGGGTCTTCGAGGAAACGGCCGGCACGACCCTCGACCTCCTCTACGACGTCTCGCACAACCTGGCGAAGATCGAGCGGCACGAGGTCGGCGGCCGGGTCCGCGTGCTGTGCGTGCACCGCAAGGGCGCGACGCGGTCCCTGCCGCCGGACCACCCCCACGTGCCCGTCGACCTCGCCGACGCAGGGCAGCCCGTGCTCATCCCCGGCACGATGGGCACCGCGTCGTACGTGCTGGCCGGTGTCGCCGGGAATCCGGCGTTCTACTCCACCGCGCACGGGGCCGGCCGGGTGCAGAGCCGGCACCGTGCTGCCCGGCACACCGACGGCCGGGCGGTGCGCGACGCACTCGAGACGCACGGGGTGCTCGTGCGGGGAAGCTCGTGGCGGGGACTCGCCGAGGAGAAGCCGGAGGCGTACAAGGACATCGACGCGGTGGCGGAGGTGAGCGAACGTGCGGGCCTGGCCCGCCGGATCGCCCGGCTCGTGCCGCTCGGCGTCGTCAAGGGGTGAGCGCCACCGCCCGGGCCGAATGTCACATTCAGTCGACTGCATCGATGCGATGGGACATTCGGTCGCCGGCCGGGCCGGAATCCGTGCAGCGCTTCAGTGATTGACATCACAGAACGCAGTGCGCATACTCGTCCGAGTTGAACTCGAAATCAACTTTGGCTGGCACCCTCACTTCAGGAGTAGTCCATGTCCGACATCCACGGCGTCTGTGACCCCCGGTTCTCCGCTCTGCGCGAGGCACTCGAACGCAATCTCGAATCGGGCGAGGACGTCGGCGCGTCGATCGCAGTGACCCTCGACGGCGAACCCGTCGTCGACATCTGGGGCGGCTCCATGGACGCCGGCGGAACGCGGCCGTGGGAACGGGACACCATCACCAACGTCTGGTCGTGCAGCAAGACGGTCACCGCCCTGGCCGCCCTGATGCTCGTCGACCGGGGGCAACTCGACCTCGACGCACCGGTGGCGCGGTACTGGTCCGACTTCGCCGCCAACGGCAAGGACGGGATCCTGGTCCGGCACCTGCTGTCCCACACCTCCGGCGTGTCCGGCTGGGACCAGCCGTTCACGATGGACGACCTCGCCGACACCGCCAAGGCCACGGAACTGCTGGCGGCACAGGCGCCGTGGTGGGAGCCCGGCACGGCCTCCGGCTACCACGCGCTCAACTACGGGCATCTGATCGGCGAGGTGGTGCACCGCGTCGACGGCCGGACGCTGACCGGCTTCATCGAGGAGGAGATCGCGCGTCCCCTCGACGCCGACTTCCGCCTCGGCGTGGCCCGCTCGGACTACTCGCGCGTGTCCGAGGTCATCCCCCCGCCCCCGCTGCCGATCGACCTCGCGACCCTCGATCCCGCGAGCGTGATGGTGAAGACCTTCACCGGTCCGCCCGCCGACGCCACGGCGTCCTGGAGCGACGGTTGGCGCGAAGCCGAGATCGGCGCGGCCAACGGGCATTCCAATGCTCGTGCCCTGGCGAGGATCCAGTCGGTGATCGCGTGCGGGGGACGGGTCGGCGACGTCCGCCTGCTCTCGGCCGACACCATCGACACGATATTCGATGAGCAGTCCTACGGCATCGATCTCGTGCTCGGCGTTCCCATCCGCTTCGGAGTCGGATTCGGGCTTCCCACAACGGAATCGGTTCCGTTCATCCCGCAGGGGCGGATCTGTTTCTGGGGCGGCTGGGGTGGATCCCAGATCATCGTCGACACCGAGCGCAGGATGACCGTCGCGTACATGATGAACAAGATGGGACCCGGCCTGCTCGGCTCCGATCGCTCGGCGGAGTACGTCTCCGCCGCGTTCGCCGCCGTGCCGTGAGGCCGGACGTCGGAACCCGCCGCCCGGAAACTGCTCTCAGGCTATACCGCGGATGGGCCATTGCGGGTCCACGTCCGACACGTCTCGCCCGAGGCCCGAGAGGTACTCGGCGAAATTGCGTTGCCGCTCCGCGTGCCAGGCCGCCTGGTCCGTCATGATGTCCAGGTCGGCGAGCTGCGGGAAGCGGGTGCACAGCGCCCGCGCCAGTTGCCCGGCCGCGAGTGCGTCCGCCTCGGCCTGATGGGCGGCGGTCAGCGTGACGCCGTACGCAGCGCAGACCGCCTGCAGGGTGCGGCTGCCCTCGCGGCCGCGGTCCATCTCGCGGTCTACGACGTACGGGTCGAACACCAGGCCCGTGGCGAGTCCCGGTAGGCCCAACCGGCGGCCCTCGGCGTCGATCACCGTCAGGTCGTAACTGGCGTTGAACGCCACGACGATGTGATCGCGGACCCAGGCCTCGGACAGTGCCTCGCGGATCTGGGTGTATCCGGCCGTGTACTCGAGGCCCTCGGCGCGCGCCCGCTCCGTGGTCACGCCGTGGATCGCCGACGTCTCCTCCGGGATCTCGATGCCCGGATCGAGCAGCCACGTCCGCGACGCGACGGTGTCGCCGTCGAGGACGACGACGGACGCGGTCACGATGCGCGCGATCCGCGGATCGCGGTCGGTGGTCTCGAGGTCGAACGCGCAGATCGGTCGATCGGGCCAGTGCGTCATCGGGGGGTCCTGTCGTCGGTCGGTCGGGCGGTCGGGCGGTCGGGGCGGTCACGGCGATTGTGGCCGCAGCCACCGACACCGTCCGCCGGGCTGCGCGACGTCGTGCGCCGGACCGGCCGAAATGGCTCCGCGCGGCACGAAGGCGTACGCTGCTGGTGTTTCGTCAGGCCCCCGGCGCGGTTCCGGGTGATGTGGAGGAGGTGGGACTCGCGATGCGCAGTCGACCTCCGAGTACCGGCTGACGGCAGCCCGTACGCGCCCTTTCGGTGCGCGACGGTTGCCGTCGCGTGTGCGTCCCACGGCGAATGCCCTCGCCGTCATCCCCCGTGCCCCCCGAAAGGCCGTGCCGACATGCTGCCGAACCGTTCCGTCCGTGCCCTGCTGCCGCGTCGCTCCGCGTCGGCGACCGCCGACCCGTCCGCCGGGTTCGGTGCGTCCCTGCACCCCGCCGTCGCGTCGAGTCCCGGCCGTGACGGCGCGGCGGGGGCGGAGAGCAGCATCGTCGACAGCGCGGTCTACCGTGACGGCCGCCGCGTCGCGTCGCCGGCGACGCTCGCGCAGGCCCTCGACTGCCTGCCCGAGCCCGGCTCGATGGCGTGGATCGGGATGTACCGGCCCACCGACGCTCAACTCAATGCCGCCGCAGAGCAATTCGAGCTGCACGAACTCGCGGTCGAGGATGCCATCGCCGCGCATCAGCGCCCGAAGCTCGAGCGGTACGGCGACACGCTGTTCGTCGTGCTGCGTGCCGCCCGCTACGTCGACGAATCCGAGCGGGTCGACTTCGGTGAAGTGCACGTCTTCGTCGGCCCGACGTTCGTGCTGACCGTCCGGCACAGCGAATCGCCCGATCTGTCGGCGGTGCGGGACCGGATGGAGAGCGAGCCGGATCTGCTGCGGCTCGGCCCCGAGGCGGTGCTCTACGCGATCCTCGACGCCGTCGTCGACGGGTACGCGCCGGTCGTCGCGGGCTTGCAGAACGACATCGACGAGATCGAGACCGAGGTGTTCAGCGGCGATCCGCGGGTCTCGCGCCGCATCTACGAACTGTCCCGCGAGGTCATCGAGTTCCAGCGGGCGGCCAAGCCGCTGCTCACCGTGCTGTCCGGGCTGTCGTCGGGATTTGCCAAGTACCGCACCGACGACGAACTGCAGCGCTACCTGCGGGACGTCACCGACCACGCGACGACGGTCGTCGAGCAGGTCGACAGCTTCCGTCAGCTGCTCGGCAACATCCTCACGGTCAACGCCACGCTGGTCTCGCAGATGCAGAACGAGGAGATGCGCAATCTCAGCCGGGCCAGCATCGAGCAGAACGAGGAGATCAAGCGGATCTCGGCGTGGGCGGCGATTCTGTTCGCGCCCACGCTGATCGGCACGGTCTACGGGATGAACTTCGACACCATGCCCGAATTGCATTGGGCCGCTGGATATCCCATGGCCCTACTGATGATGGTCATGACGTGCGCGGGGCTCTACGCGATCTTCCGCCGCCGCGGCTGGTTGTAGTCGGCCGCGGCGGACGGCGACCTCAGAGTGTGTCGGTGCAGACCACGAAACGACGCTCGCTGTAGACGAATCCGCCCTCGGAGACGGAGCAGTCGTTCACGTTGTCGGTGTTCTGCAGGATCTCGGTGACCTTCTCCGTCTCGGGGCCGGGCGCGGCGCAGTCGACGCGTTGCGGGTCCTCGCCGGAGATGTCCATGCAGCTGTCCACCACCCAGTCGACGTCGAGGCACAGGGCACCCACCTCGACACCGGAGGAGGACTCGTAGTAGGTCTGGTCGGCGTCCGAGACACACTGCTCGCTGGAGTCGACGATGTCGATCACCTTGTAGTTCGAGTCCATGCTGCCGCAGGTCGCGTTCTCGATGGTCGCGTCGTCCACGGTGCCACCGAGGCGCACACAGTCGCCGATCTCGACGTCGATGTCCAGGCCGGAGGAGCCGGGGGACGTCGGTGCCGTGGTAGTGGTCGGACGGCCGGTGGTGGTCCGGGTATCCGATGCACTGGCCGACGTGGTCTCGGACCCGGACTCGGGCACCGCCCGGGGCTCGACGTCCGATCCGCACGCGCCGAGTACCAGAGCCGCCGCGGCCAGCGCGACGGCGGTGCCGCTCACCCGTCGAATGAAGTTCATGGGGGGAGAGCGTACGGAATGTCCGCCTCGGGCGGGAAACGTAGGGTGATTTCTCGCAAATCCGGCGGGCACGAGTCGGCTCCGGGTGCGACCATGGGCCGGTGCAGCTGCCCGTCGCTCCGCCGATAGCACCGATGCTCGCCAAGGCCGTGTCCGAGGTCCCGGCCCAGCCCACCGACGGCGACCCCGAGTGGTCGTACGAGCCGAAATGGGACGGCTTCCGCGCCGTCGTGTTCCGCGACGGCGACGAGGTGGTGTTCGGCTCGCGCGGCGGCAAGGACCTCGTGCGCTACTTCCCGGAACTGGCGGCTGCGGTGCGGGCCGAGCTGCCCGCCCGGTGCGTCGTCGACGGGGAGATCGTGGTGCCGCGCCCACGCGACGGCCGGATCCGGCTCGACTGGCAGGCGCTGTCCGAGCGAATCCACCCGGCGGCGAGCCGCATCGCGTTGCTCGCCGAGCAGACCCCCGCGCAGTTCGTCGGCTTCGATCTGCTCGCGATCGGTGACGAGAACCTGATGGAGGCGCCGTTCGCGCGGCGCAGAGAGCGGCTGCGGGCGGTGGTCGGCGGCGGCCCCAGCTGCCACGTCACGGCCGCCACCCGCGACGCGGACATCGCCGGCCGGTGGTTCGCCGAGTTCGAGGGTGCCGGTCTCGACGGGGTCGTCGCCAAGCGTCTCGACGGGCCCTATGTGCCGGACAAGCGGGAGATGCTCAAGGTCAAGCACGCCCGCACCGCCGACTGCGTGCTCATCGGCTACCGGCCGCACAAGAGCATCGACGGGGTCGGGTCCCTGCTGCTGGGCCTGTACGACGGCGGCGACGAGCCGGTGATGGTGGGCGGTGCGTCGGCGTTCACCGTCGACCAGCGCAAGGAGCTGCTCGCCGAACTCGCACCGCTGCGGGTCGGCGCCGACGTCGTCGCCGAGGGGGAGCCGAGCCGGTGGCGGACGGCGGTGGACCGCCGATGGATACCGCTGCGGCCGGAGCGGGTCCTGGAGGTGGCCTACGACCAGATGGAGGGCAACGCCGAGACCGGCCTGCGGTTCCGGCACGCGGCGCGGTTCCTGCGGTGGCGACCGGACCGCGAGCCGCGCAGCTGCACCTTCGAGCAGTTGGACGTGCCGGTGCGGTACGACCTCGGCGACGTCCTCGACCGGACAGGAGTGTGACCTCCGGTGCCCGACGCGAAGCGTTCTCCCTCGGTGGAACTGGACGTCGGCGGCGTGCCCGTCCGCCTGTCCAACCCCGACAAGGTGTACTTCCCCCGGCTCGGAGAGGCCGGCGCCAAGCGCCGCCTCGTCGAGTACTACCGGACCGTCGCGACGGCCGGCTCGGCGCCGCTGCTGCAGGCGCTGCGGGAGCGGCCGACACATCTGCAGCGGTTCCCCGACGGGATCGAGGGCGAGGAGATCTACCAGAAGCGGGTGCCTGCCCGCCGGCCCGACCACGTCGCGACGTGCGAGGTGACGTTTCCGTCCGGCCGCACCGCCGACGTGCTGCGGGTGCGCAGCGCGGCGGACGTCGTGTGGGCGGCGAACCTGGGCACCGTGACGTTCCATCCGTGGGCGGTGCGGTGCGGGGACGTCGACCGCCCGGACGAGTTGCGCATCGATCTCGACCCGCAGCCGGGGACCGCGTTCGGCGACGCCCGCGCGGTCGCGCTCGAGGTGCTGCGACCGCTGCTCGACGAACTGGGTCTGGTCGGTTTCCCGAAGACGTCGGGCGGCCGCGGCCTGCACGTGTACGTCCGCATCGTCCCGGAGTGGGACTTCGTCGGCGTGCGCCGCGCCGGGATCGCCCTGATGCGGGAGGTGGAACGCCGCAGCGGCGGCCGGGCCACCACCGCGTGGTGGAAGGAGGAGCGCGGGCAGCGCATCTTCCTCGACTTCAACCAGAACGCCCGGGACAAGACGATCGCGTCGGCGTATTCGGTGCGGCGCACCCCGATCGCGACGGTGTCGACACCCCTGACGTGGGACGAACTCGTCGACGCCGAGCCGGACGATTTCACGATCGCGACCGTGCCGGGGCTGCTCGAGCGCCGCGGCGATCCGATGGCTGCGATGGACGAGACCGCGCAGGCGCTCGACGTGCTGCTCGAGATGGCCGAGCGGGACGCCGCGGCGGGCCTCGGCGACCTGCCCTACCCGCCGACCCACCCGAAGATGCCGGGCGAGCCGAAGCGGGTGCAGCCGTCCCGCGACACCGACCGCAGGCGGCCCGGCTAGGGATGCACCGGGGCGGTGACCTCTCGTGACCGCATCGATGCCCGCCGACCCGGTGAACCGGTGCGCGTCTCCGTAGACTCCCCCTGGGGGATTCGGTTTGCGGGGGGACGAGGCCGGAGGAGGCAGTCACCGTGTCGGTGGTAGCGGATGCGCGGAAGTCGGTTCGGGTTCTCGGTGGGGGGGCCGTGGTGGCGGCGGCCGTCGGGGCCGCACTCGTCGCGGCGCCGCCCGCGCAGGCGGTGACATGTGCGGCGCCCCCGGGTTCGGCGGCCTCGGTCACCCAGCTCGACGGGCGGACCGCGTGCGGCGCGGTCGCGGACGCACCGAGCGGCGCGTGGGCCCACGGCGACGGCGGAGTCGGCTTCGCCGACGCCCGCACCGGGGCCCGGGTGCTCGCGGCCGGGCTCTCGGGGGGTGCCGGGGCGGGCGAGGCCCGCGGCGGTTCTCTCGCCACCCTCGGTTTCGGTGAGGACGCGCTGGCCCTGGGCATCGTCGAGGAGCCCGCGGCCGCGCTCGTCGTGGCCGGCCCGCAGTCCCAGGCCTTCATCGGCGACCTGCGCGATCCCGTGCTGTGCGAGGGGTCCGCCGCGACCGCCGTCAACCTCACCACCGGCCGTGGGTGCGTCGTGCTGGGGACGTTCCGGTACGTC
The DNA here is from genome assembly GCF_053764755.1 of Rhodococcus sp. 2H158. NCBI lineage: Bacteria > Bacillati > Actinomycetota > Actinomycetes > Mycobacteriales > Nocardiaceae > Rhodococcus > Rhodococcus sp. 2H158. Next base: position 169,889 of record NZ_JBSNCE010000011.1, on the reverse strand, counting down.
ACGCCCTGACCGGGAGCCTGCGGAAAACCCGTTCGGGACCGGACGCTGCGACGTAACCTGGCGGCACGATGTCGACTGGGAGGTACCACGGATGACAGCCCGACCGGTGCGGGGCGCGACGGCGGTACAGGAACCGCCGCCGACCGAGATGCACGTCGACCGGCGATTCCTGCCGCTCGCGGATCGCTTCTTCGACCTGTACCGGCTGCCCCGGCACGGAGGCGGGGCCCTCGCCGCCTACCTGGACGGCGAGAAGGTGCTCGACATCTGGGCGGGCTGGGCCACCCGCGACCGGCGGTGGAACCGCGACACGGTGTCGCTGTCCTTCTCCACCGGCAAGGGCGTGGCGTCCACCGTGGTGCACCGGCTCGCCGACCGCGGCCTGATCGACTACTTCGCCCCCGTCGCGCGGTACTGGCCGGAGTTCGCGGCGGCCGGCAAGGAGGACGTCACCGTCGCGGACGTGCTCACCCACCGGGCCGGACTGCACCGGGTGCGCAACCTGCGGCCCGGCCGGATGGGCATCGTCGACTACGACGCGACGGTCCGTGCGCTGGCCGCGGCCCCACCCGACCCGCGCCGGCTGGAAGGCCCGGGATACCACGCCGTCACGTACGGCTGGCTCGTCGCGGAGATCGTGCAGCGCGTGACCGGGTCGCCGTTCGTCGACGTCGTCCGGCAGGAGATCGCCGAACCCCTGGGTATCCCCGAATTCTGGTTCCGGGTGCCGGAGGAGCAGCGGCACCGCATCGCCAAGCTGTTCCCGCGGATCAATCCCGCCGGCCTGCACTGGGGGATGACCGCCTCGGTGCTGTCCCGGGTGAGCCTCACCCGGGGCCTCGCGGAGGCCGCGATGCCGGAGGAGTTCGACGAGCTGGTGCGCGATCCGGCGGTGCACGACGCGGTGATGCCCGGCTGGAACGGGGTGTTCTCGGCGCGCGCCCTGGCGCGGATGTACGGGGCGATCGCCGCGGGCGGCACGATCGACGGCGTGCAGTTCCTGCACCCGGAAACCATCGAGTCCATGAACGAGGTCCAGGTGCGCGGTCGCGACTACGTGCTCGGGGTCCCGATGGCGTGGCGGCTCGGCTACCACCAGCCGGTGTTCGTCAGCCGGGAGCGGCCGCGCGGGGCGCTCGGCCACTACGGGGTCGGCGGTTCCGGCGCCTTCGCCGACCTCGACACCGGACTGTCGCTCGCGTTCACGACGAACCGGCTGGGCAGCGGTCCGATCGCGCTGGGCGATCTGCGCCTCGCGCGACTCGGCGCGCTGGCGCGCGACCTGGCCCGCCGCGCCTGAGGAAGGTGCCGCGGCGCCTACCCCCACGATTGTTCGAAGCAGTTCGATACGGAGGGAGCGACACTGTGAGCCACGTGTACCGGGTGATCGAGGTGGTGGGTTCGTCGACGGACAGCGTCGACGACGCGATCAAGCAGGCCGTCGCGCGCGCGGCGGAGACCACGCGCCACCTCGAGTGGTTCGAGGTGATGAACGTCAGGGGCCACATCGACGACGGGGCCGTCGCGCACATCCAGGTGACCGTGAAGATCGGCTTCCGCATCGAGCCGACCGACGGCTGACGCGGCCGGTCCGGTGGCGGGGGACACGCCGGGAGAGCAGGGGCGGCCAACCGGATCTCGACCGGAATTGGAACACGTTATAGTCTGAGTGGGTCGTCGAACCCCCGGCACTTCAGGCAGGTATCCACCGTGGTTTACGTGATCACCCAGGCGTGTTGCAACGATGCCTCGTGCGTCGAGGTCTGCCCCGTCAACTGCATCCATCCCACGCCCGACGAGGCGCCGTTCGCCACCACCGAGATGCTCTACATCGACCCGGACACCTGTATCGACTGCGGCGCGTGCGTGGACGAATGCCCGGTGGACGCGATCTACGCCGACAACGAGCTGCCCGCCGCGCACGAGCCCTACCTGAAGATCGCCGAGGACTACTACCGGCGATACCCGATCGGACCGGACTGGCCCGAGGAACGCGACCGCACCAAGATTCCCGCCGAGCTCGGCACCCTGCGGGTGGCGATCGTCGGCTCGGGGCCGGCGGCCTGCTACGCCGCGCTGGAGCTGACCGGCCGGGCCCGCGTCGAGGTCGACATCTTCGACCGCCTGCCCACCCCGTACGGCCTCGTCCGCGCAGGTGTCGCCCCGGACCATCAGAGCACCAAGGCCGTCGGTGAGCTGTTCCGTAGTGCCCTCGGCCACAAGAAGAGCCAGTGCTGGTTCAACGTCGAGGTGGGCACCCACATCAGCCACGAGGAACTGCTCGCGCACCACCATGCGGTGATCTACGCCGTCGGCGCCGCCGGAGACCGGCGCCTGGACGTGCCCGGCGAGGACCTGCCCGGCTCGCACGCGGCCACCGAGTTCGTCGCCTGGTACAACGGACACCCCGACTACGCCGACCGCACCTTCGACCTGTCCGGCGAACGCGCGGTGATCGTCGGCAACGGCAACGTCGCCCTCGACGTGGCGCGGGCGCTGGTCATGGACCCGGACGAGCTGGCAAAGACCGACATGGCCGACCACGCCGTCGCCGCCCTGCGCGAGTCGAACATCCGCGAGGTCGTCGTCGTGGGACGCCGTGGACCCGCCCAGGCCGCCTACACCAACCCGGAACTGCTGGCCCTCGGTCAGCTCGAGGGCGTCGACATCGTCGTCGACCCGGCCGAGACCGAACTCGACCCGGCCAGCCGCGCCCTCGTCGACGACCCCACCGCCGAACCGCGGATCGCGCTGAAGGTCGAACAGGTCCAGGGCTTCGCCCAGCGGCCCCCCACCGAGGGCAACAAGCGGATCGTGCTGCGTTTCCTCGCCGCCCCCGTCGAGCTGAGCGGCGACGGCCGGGTCGAGTCGATCACCCTCGAACGCACCGAACTGGTCGAGGCGAACGGCCGACTCGAGGCGCACCGCACCGGGCAGACCGAGACCCTGGCCACCGGCCTGGTCCTGCGATCGGTCGGCTACCGCGGGGCCCCCGTCGCCGACCTGCCGTTCGACGGCCAGCGCGGCATCCTCCCCAACGAGGAGGGCCGGGTCGTGGACCCGGAGACGAACGAGCCGCTGCCCGGCGTGTACACCGCCGGCTGGATCAAGCGCGGACCCACCGGCGTCATCGGCACCAACAAGCAGTGCTCCGCCCAGACCGTCGAGCTCCTGGTCCAGGATTTCGTGGCCGGCCGGCTCGTCGCACCCGTCGCAGACCGGGAGAAGCTCGCGGCGCTGGTCTCCGAGCGCCGGCCGGAGTACGTCGACTACCGGGGCTGGCAGCAGATCGACAAGCAGGAACGCGCCCGGGGCGGCGCCGCGGGTCGCTCTCGCGTGAAGTTCGTCGCTGTCGCCGATCTCCTTGCCGCCTCTCGAATCGAGTCCTGACCTGGGCGCGAGCCCGCGAGGGGCCGTTCGGACGGACATGGTCGAATTGCCCGCCCGCGGGGAGCTGTGTCTAATGGGTTCGCCAAGTCGTCGCTGTCGGGGCGGACGTGGGTGCGACGGCACGAACGAACGATGGGTTGTCGAATGTTCGAGAAGAAGGGTCGGCCGAGCAGTCGCGGCCGCGCCGGTCGCTGGTCCGGCCGTGTCGCCACCGCGCTGGTGGGGGTCGGCGCCGCCATGCTCACCATGACGGGACCCGCCGCCGCGGTACCCCTGTGGCCGGGCGGGCCCGAACTGCCGAGCGTGCAGGAACTCGTCGAGAGGCTTCCGGGCGGCTCGAACTCCGTCGCACCCACGCCGCCGCCGTTCTCGGCCCCGTCGATCAACCCGTCGAACGGTGAGACGGTCGGCGTGGCCCAGCCGATCATCATCCGCTTCGACGAGAACATCACCGATCGCGCGGCCGCCGAGCGCGCCATCTCCGTCACGTCGAACCCGCCGGTGTCCGGGCACTTCTACTGGGCCTCGGACCGGCAGGTGCGGTGGCGGCCGTTCGAGTTCTGGCCGGCCCACACCCAGGTCACCGTGACCGCCGGGGGCACGCAGTCGTCGTACACCGTCGGCGACGCGCTGATCACCGTCGCGGACGACAACACCAAGACCATCACCGTCACCCGCAACGGCGAGGTCGTCAAGACCATGCCGACGTCGTTCGGCAAGCCCGGCTACGAGACGCCCAACGGCACCTACATCGTCGGCGAGAAGTTCCGCGACATGTACATGGACTCGTCCACGTACGGCGTTCCGGTCGACTCGCCCGAGGGATACCGCACCTACGTCGAGTACGCGACCCGCATCTCCAACAGCGGCATCTTCGTGCACGCGGCGCCGTGGTCCGAGTGGGCGCAGGGCAACACCAACGTCAGCCACGGCTGCCTGAACGTGAGCACCGAGGACGGTCGCTGGTTCTTCGAGAACGCCCAGAAGGGCGACCCGGTGATCGTGCAGAACACCGGTGGCGGCACCCTCAACGGCTGGGACGGCCTCGGCGACTGGAACCTCTAGCCGGACAACGGTCGACGCCGGCGAGCACCTGGTGACCTTCCGGGTGGCGAGAGTACTCGCCGGCGCCAGACCGGCGTAACCTCCGGTTCGCCCGCGGCAGGCACACTGCCGCAGTGCGCTCGAGTCCGGAAAGAGTATTGCCCCAACCCGATCGGGGGCTGTCGCGACGCCCATGGGGCGACTACGCGCTGTTCGCCGCGCTGATCGGGCCGAACCTCGCGCTGCTGATCCTGTTCACGTACCGGCCGCTCGTCGACAACATCCGCCTCTCGTTCTTCGAGTGGAACATCTCGAGCCCCACCGCCACGTTCGTCGGATTCGGCAACTACCGCGAGTGGTTCGGCCGCGCCGACACCTGGCAGATCGTCGGCAACACCGTCGTCTTCACCGTCGCCACCGTCGCGGGATCCATGCTGCTCGGTCTGGCGCTGGCGCTGTTGTTGGACCGTAAACTCATGGGCCGCAACCTCGTCCGCTCCGCGCTCTTCGCGCCGTTCGTCATCTCCGGCGCCGCGGTGGGCGTGGCGTTCCAGTTCGTGTTCGACCCGAACTTCGGTCTCGTCCAGGACCTGCTGGACAGGATCGGGATCGGCGCCCCGGACTTCTACCAGGATCCGGCCTGGGCGCTGGTGATGGTCACCCTCACCTACCTGTGGAAGAACCTCGGCTACACCTTCGTCATCTATCTCGCCGCCCTGCAGGGCCTGCGCCCCGAGCTCTCCGAGGCCGCCGCGATCGACGGCGCCTCGTCGTGGACCGCCTTCCGGCGCGTACTCCTGCCGCAGCTGCGTCCCACCACGTACTTCCTGTCGATCACCGTGCTGCTCAACTCGTTCCAGGTCTTCGACATCATCAACGTGATGACCCGGGGCGGGCCGCTCGGCACCGGAACCACCACGATGGTCTACCAGGTCTACAACGAGTCCTTCCGGAATTTCCGGGCCGGCTACGGCGCCACCGTCGCGACCATCATGTTCCTCGTGCTGCTGGCCGTCACGGTGTACCAGGTGCGTCTCATGGACCGCGACGACCGGCCGCGCCCCGTCCGCCGCCCCCGCCCCCGCCGTCGCGGGCGCGGGCGTGGGCGTGGGGCCGAATGTGACATGCGTTCGATCCCATCGAAGGAATGTGACATCCGGCCGGATGCGCGGAAGGAGATCGTGGAATGACGGCGCTCCTGGACCGCCGGATCGTACGTGCGGAGCCGACGGCGGTAGAGCCGTACCGGCGTCGGGAGCGCGCGATCCGTGTGCTCGCCTACGCCGCGATGGTCGTCGCGCTGCTCGTCGTGGCGCTGCCGCTGTACTGGATCGTGGTGACGTCGTTCAAGCAGCGGCCCGACATCTACACGCTGCCGGTCACCTGGTGGCCCAGCGTGTTCCATCCCCAGAATTACACGGAGGCCGTCACCTCGGTGCCGTTCGGCACGTTCCTGCGGAACTCACTGATCATCACCACGGTGCTGTCGAGCGTGAAGTTCGTCCTCGGCATCCTGAGCGCCTACGGTCTGGTGTTCTTGCGGTTCCCCGGGAAGAATCTCGTGTTCCTCGGCATCGTCGCCGCCCTGATGGTGCCGAACCAGATCACGGTCATCTCCAACTACGCGCTGGTGGCGGAATGGGGATGGCGCAACACCTTCCAGGGAATCATCGTGCCGCTCGCGGGCGTCGCGTTCGGAACGTTCCTGCTGCGCAACCACTTCCTGTCCATTCCCGCGGAGATCATCGAGGCGGCGCGGATGGACGGCGCCGGGCACGTCCGTCTGCTGTGGCGGGTCGTGCTGCCCCTGTCCGGGCCGACCCTGGTCGCGTTCGCGCTCATCACCGTGGTCAACGAGTGGAACGAATACCTGTGGCCGTTCCTCATGGCCGACGACGCGTCGGTGGCCCCGCTGCCGATCGGACTGACCCAGTTGCAGAACAACGACGGCGTCACCAACTGGGGTCCGGTGATGGCCGGCACGGTGCTGGCCATGCTGCCGATCCTCGTGATCTTCCTTGCGCTGCAACGACACATGATCAAGGGCCTCACCTCCGGTGCGGTCAAGGGCTGAACTCTCCTAGGAGCAACTTCGTGAACATCAACAGGCGTGGATTTCTGGGACTGACCGGGGTGGTCGCGGCGAGCGCAGCGCTGGCCGCGTGCGCCGGCACCGGCTCGTCCGGGTCGTCGGGCACCTCGGGGTCCGCTTCCGCCGCGAACACGATCAAGTTCTGGTCCAACCACCCGGGCAAGTCCCAGGACGTGGAGAAGGAACTCATCGCCCGGTTCCAGGCGAAGTATCCGGACCTGACCGTCGACCTCGTCGACGGCGGCAAGAACTATGAAGAGGTGTCGCAGAAGTTCAACGCAGCCCTGTCCGGGGGCGATCTGCCCGATGTCGTGGTCCTGTCGGACGTGTGGTGGTTCAACTACGCGCTCGCCGGCGCGATCACGCCGCTCGACGACCTGTTCACCGAGGTCGGCGTGGATACCGGCGACTACGTCGATTCCCTGCTGGCCGACTACCTCTTCGAGGGTCGCCACTTCGCGCTGCCCTACGCCCGCTCGACCCCGCTGTTCTACTACAACCGCGACGTCTGGCGGCAGGCCGGACTGCCCGACCGCGGGCCCGGCACCTGGCAGGAATTCTCCGAGTGGGGTCCCGAACTGCAACGCGTCGTCGGATCCGGCAAGCTGGCGCACGGCTGGGGCAACGCCAAGGACTACCTCGGTTGGACCTTCGAAGGACCGATCTGGACGTTCGGCGGTGCCTACTCCGACGGCTGGCGGCTGCGCTTCGGCGACGCGGAGACGATCGCCGCGGGACAGTTCCTGAAGGACATGATCCACACCGGGAAGTACGCGGGCGTCTCCACGGACATCGCCAACGACTTCTCCGCCGGGATCATCGCGTCCACGATCGCCTCCACCGGCGACCTGTCCGGCATCACGAAGAACGCCGCGTTCGACTTCGGTACCGCGTTCCTGCCGGCCCCCGACGGCACTCCGGGATGCCCCACCGGCGGCGCCGGACTGGCGATCCCGGCGAACATCTCCGACGAGCGAAAGCGCAACGCGCTGAAGTTCATCGACTTCGTCACCAACGGGGAGAACACCGCCTACTTCTCGCAGAGGATCGGCTACATGCCGGTGCGCAAGTCCGCCACCGAGAACCCCGACATGAAGGCGTTCCTCGAGCAGAACCCCAACTCCCGTACCGCCGTCGACCAACTCGCGCGCACACGCTCGCAGGACTACGCGCGCGTCTTCGTACCCGGCGGCGACCAGATCATCGGCACCGGCCTCGAACAGATCGCCCTCCAGGGCGCCGACGTGACGACGGCGTTCGGCGACGTCACCCGTCAGCTGCAGCAGATCATCGATCGCCAGATCACCCCGAACCTGTAGGAACAGCCTTGGCAAGCATAGGTTTCCGGACCGTCACCCACCGCTACCCGGGCGTCGAACGGCCGTCGGTGGACCGGCTCGACCTCGACGTCGCGGACGGGGAGTTCCTGGTCCTGGTCGGTCCGTCGGGCTGCGGGAAATCCACGAGCCTGCGGATGCTCGCCGGGCTCGAGGCAGTCGACGACGGCCGCATCGACATCGGCGGAGCCGACGTGACGGGGTTGCCGCCCAAGGCACGCGACGTGGCGATGGTGTTCCAGAACTACGCGCTGTATCCGAACATGACGGTGGCGGAGAACATGGGTTTCGCGTTGCGCAACGCCGGCGTCGGCAAGGCGGAACGGTCGGCGCGGGTGCTCGAAGCCGCGCGGATGCTCGAGCTCGAGCCGCTGCTCGACCGCAAACCGGGCAAGCTCTCGGGCGGGCAGCGGCAGCGCGTGGCGATGGGCCGGGCCATCGTGCGACGGCCCGCGGTGTTCTGCATGGACGAACCGCTGAGCAACCTCGACGCGAAGTTGCGGGTCAGCACACGCTCGCAGATCGCGGGACTGCAACGTCGGCTGGGCACCACGACCGTGTACGTCACCCACGATCAGGTGGAGGCGATGACCATGGGGGATCGGGTGGCCGTCCTCGACGGCGGCCGCCTGCAGCAGGTGGCCGCGCCCCGCGACCTGTACGACAACCCGGTCAACACCTTCGTCGCCGGATTCATCGGGTCGCCCGGCATGAATCTGCTCGACGCGCCCGTCCGCGACGGCGCGGCCGTGCTCGGCAGTCTGCGGGTCGCCGTGCCGGCCGACATCGATGCCGAGCGGATCGTCGTCGGGGTGCGGCCCGAGGCGTGGACCCCCGTCGGGGCGTGGCGTTCCGGGACCCTGTCGTTGACGGTGGACCTCGTCGAGCAGCTCGGCGCGGAATCGTTCGTCCACGCGACGGCCGCCGAGCCGGCCGACTGGTCGAGCGCGTCGGGCAAGGTCGTGGTGCGGGTGGATCGACGCGTCCCGATCGGTCCGGGAGAACGGGTGCACCTGCTCCCGCAGGCGGGCGAGGTCTACTTCTTCTCGGCGACGACGGGCGCCCGCCTCTGACCCGGAGTCGGCGGCCGAATGTCACATGCGTTCGATTGAACTGAATGCGTGTGACATTCGGCCCAACCGGCGGCACGACACCACCGGGTCGATGGATGTCAATTCTCGGTCCGCGGGTTTCCCCGGCAGCGGGATGGGAACCCGGTGGGACCGCCCCAGGGTGTCCCCTCTCGTGAACCGGGGTCACGACCCGCTCGAGGACCGGAGGAACACGTGATGACAGAGCCGAATTCGTATCGGTACTCCGCGACGGCCGAGGACACCTCGGTGCGCATCGAGGGTCACTCGCCGGACCTTCGCGTGACGACGCCGGACAACACGTCCGGGTTCGACTCGGTGACGCCCGAGCAACTGTATGCGGCGGCACTGGCGGCGTGCGTGTATCAGACCCTGATCGCCACCGCGTCGACCGGCGACCACGACCTGGGCGAGTGCGCCGTGGACGCCCGCGTACAGCTCATCCATCGGGGGAACCAGGAGTTCACCCTCTCCGCCGAGGTCGACGTGCGACTGCCGCGCGTCCAGGGCCGGTACGCACGTGACACCCTGGCGTTGCGGGCCGTGGAGCGGTGCCCGATGGCCAAGTCCGTCGAGGTGCGGCTCGTCGGCTCCCGGACGTCGTGACGAACACGAGACCGGCACGCGCCGCGTCCGCACGGTCTCGAGGCGAGCGGACGGTTCACCGGTATCACCCGTCGCCGGCCGGGCCTCGCAGGCTCGCGGGGGCCCAGCACGGTCCGTCCGGCGGCGGGGTGTGCTCGTAGCCGGGGTAGCAGGGCAAGATCTGCGGCGCGGGCGCGGGCGCCGGCGGTGCCGGAGCGGGTGCAGGGGGTGAGCCGGCCGGAAGGCAGGGTCCGTCCGGCGGCGGGGTGTGCTCGTAGCCGGGGTAGCAGGGCAAGATCTGCGGCGCGGGCGCGGGCGCCGGCGGTGCCGGGGCGGGTGCAGGGGGTGAGCCGGCCGGAAGGCAGGGTCCGTCCGGCGGCGGGGTGTGCTCGTAGCCGGGGTAGCAGGGCAGTATCTGCGGCGCGGCAGCCGCCGGCGGTGGTGCCGGTGCAGGTGGTGCCGGTGCCGGTGCCGGGGGTGATTGCGGTGCGGATCGGGGGGTGGGTTTCGGTGGGGCCGCTTCCCGACGCGGAGGAGCCTCGGCGGCCTGGCTTTCCGTCCGAGGTGCCGCCGGTTCAGGCGGCACCTCGTCCGCACCTGTCGGGGTGGTCGGTGCCGCCGGTGGCGACGGTGTCGGCGAGGCCGGCCGCGCCGCGATCGGGAGCGGAGCGGGGTCGGTGCCCTCGGACGAGGACGATATCGCGCCGAGTGCCATGCTGCCGACGACGAGGACGGCGATGATCGCCGCCAGCGCGAGACCTGCGACCAGGATGCGACGGCTCCAGGCGACCGGAACGATCGCGGGAGTGGGCCTGCCGGCGGGTTGTGACGAGGTTGCCGCGGTGCGCGCGGCGACGGCCAGCTCGCCCACCGATCCATAACGCCGCGCGGGTTCGGCTGCCGTTCCGCGTGCGATCACGTCGACCATACCGGCGGGCAGAGTCGAGAGCACCGACGACGATTGCGGTGGCAACGCTCGTCCGCTCGACGACTGGAAGAGCCTGCCGGTGAGGCATTCGTACAGCACGGTGGTCAGGCCGTAGACGCCCGACGCCGCGCCGGGATGTGGGGGGAACCCCACATCGGTGAGGTAGATCAGCCCGTCGTCCTGCACGAGGACGTTCGCCGACGTCACCTCCTGTTCGACCAGTCCGGCCGCGTGCACGGCCTCGAGGGCCGACGCCAGCTGCTCGACGACGTCGACCGCGCGCGGTACGACCATCGCGCCGGTGGACCGGAGCATCGCCTGCAGGCTCGTGCCCTGGATGATCGGCGTTGCGAGGAAGAGCCGGCTGCCGATCTGTCCGAAGTCGTCGATCGGGAGCACATGCGGGTTCCGGATGCGCGCTGCGATCTCGGCTTCTCGTTCGAAACGAGCGCGGTACTCGTCGTCCTCGGTCGCCTCCGGCGGCAGCGCCCGCACGGCGACGTGCCGATGTGTGATCGTGTCGAACGCGGCCCACACCTCGCCGGTCGCATCCACCGACAGTGGACGGTCCAGGCGATACCTGCCGAACAGGGCACCAACTTGCATATGTCACTCTCCGCCCCTGGAAATTGCCGCGGTTGCGGAACTGTGCGCCGGGGAGGGGAGGGTCGACCGCCTCCTCCACCGGCAGTCTATGCGGCGGATCCGGGTGGTGTCGCGCTCGGATGCGAACCGCCCTCCTACGCTGCTACTTTCGATCGGGAGGGCAGCGAGATTCCGCGCGCGGCGCGGCGTGGCGCGGATACGCGGACATACCGGACATACGTATCCGCGGAAGCGGGCCTCGAGATGCTCGGAGGTTCCGGACCGGTGCCTCAGGCGGCCGGCTGCTCTGCCGTCGGAACCGCTGCCCGGGAGAAGCGCATGGCGCCGTCCTCGAGGCCGCCGCGGCGCATCATCACCAGGTCACGGACGTAGTTCTGGAACAGTCGCCAAGGAGCCGCGGGTCCCTGTTTGGGGAGCGAATCGATGCTGCGCAGTACGTACCCGGAAGCCAGATCGACCAGCGGTGACGCGGCCGTCGTGGAGGCGGGGGCGGTCGGGGTGCAGTAGGCGTACCCGCGCGCGTCCATGTGCCGCAGCAGGCGGCACACGTATCCGGCGACGAGGTCGGCCTTCAATGTCCAGGACGCGTTGGTGTATCCCACGGTGAACGCCAGGTTCGGCACACCGGAGAGCATCATCCCCTTGTATGCCAGCGTCTTTCCCATCTCCACGTCGCGGCCGTCGACGCTCACGGTCATCCCGCCGAGCAGGAGCAGGTTCAGTCCCGTCGCGGTGACGACCACGTCGGCCTCGAGTTCCCGCCCGGAGGCGAGCCGGATTCCGTTCTCCGTGAACGTGCCGATCGTGTCGGTCACGACCGTCGCCCGACCCTCGCGCAGGGCCTTGAACAGGTCGCCGTCGGGAACGAAACACACCCGCTGGTCCCACGGGTCGTACCTCGGCCGGAAATGGACGTCCACCTCGTAGTCCGCGGGCAGGTGGCTCAGCACGCCCTTGCGCAGCAGCCTCTTGACCAGAGCCGGCCGGCGCCGGCTCAACTGGAAGAAGGCCATGCTGCCCAGCACGTTGGCCCACCGGACGATCGGATAGGCGATCTTCGACGGCGCCCGGCCGAGCAGCGCACCGGCGACCGGGTCGATCGAAGGCCGTGACATGACGTAGCTCGGGGAGCGCTGCAGCATCGTCACGTGTGCGGCCGACTCCGCGAGCGCCGGGACGAGGGTCACCGCGGTGGCGCCGCTGCCGATGACGACAACGCGCTTGCCGGTGCAGTCCAGGTCCTCGGGCCAGTGCTGCGGATGCACGAGCGTGCCGGTGAACCGTTCGACGCCGGGGAACTCGGGGGTGAATCCCTCGTCGTAGCGGTAGTAGCCCGAGTTGACGAACAGGAAGCCGCACGTGAGACGAATGCGCTCGCCGGTGTCGGTGCGCTCGGCCGTCACGGTCCAGCGGGCCTCGGGCGTGGACCACTCGGCGCGGACCACACGATGGTGGAACCGGACCTTCTCGTCGATGCCGCGGGTCCGCGCGGTGCGACGGACGTAGTCGCGGATGGACGGGCCGTCGGCGAAGGTTTCGGGTTCGGTCCAGGGCTGGAACGAGTACCCCAGGGTGAACATGTCGGAGTCGGAGCGGATGCCCGGGTAGCGGAACAGGTCCCAGGTGCCTCCGATGGCGTCGCGCGCCTCGAGGACGGTGTAGCTCTTGTCCGGGCATTCGTCCTGCAGATGGCAGGCCGCGCCGATCCCGGAGAGTCCGGCGCCGACGATCAGGACGTCGACGTGCTCGTCGTGCATCGCGCTTCTCCGTTCCCCGAGGTCTCGGCGACCGAGGTAGGTGACGCAGAACACTATCAACGCGCGGACGCTCAGCCAACGGCCGCGGCGCGGACAGCACCCGCCCGCGCACGACGCACCGCACACGGCCGTCCGGAAGGCGCACGCACGCGGTGTGAAGTCAGCGGCGGCGCCGCAGCGCCCCCTGCAACGCTGCGGTGCCACCGATGCCTGCTGCCAGCACGAACAGCAGCAGGACGACATTGGCGGTCACGGCTGCACCTGCCGTGCCGCGGTCCGGAGGTCGCACCCGCGGTGCGCCGCCTCGAACGCCGGACCGAAGGTGTCGAAGCACGCGATCCGGTCCTCGAATCCCGCGTCCCGTACCGCCCGCCGCACCGCCGCACCGCCGGCGACGGTGATGTTCGCGCCCCGCTCGCGGAGCAGCGACTCGGCCCGCTCGAGCAGGGCCGCGGTATCGCACTCGACGGTGGTGACCTGTAACAGGTCCAATACCACGCCGCGACCCCGCAGGACGGCCTCGCGCAGGAACGAGTGCAGCACCGGCGCGGCGGCCTCGTCGACGATCCCTGACACCTGCACCACCACGGGACCGCCCGGCGGTTCGTCGACGTCGATGCAGACCCGGGTCCCCTCGCCGGAGAAGTCGTCGAACAGCGCGGTGTCGAGCAGCGACGACGAGTACCGGTGCGGTGCGTCCAGGATGGAGCGCAGATAGACCATGGCTGTTCCTCCGGCGATGATTCCGACTGCTGGAGCAGCGCCCGGTCGGGGGACAGGGGAGTGCAGCAATCGCCTGCACGAAACGAGAACCGGCTGCTTCTCAACCTTGTTCGCAACAGTAACGTCTCGGCCCTGTGCCCGGTGGCCGAATCTGTGAAATTTCCGTGAAGATCCCGGGAGTCCCTTCAGCGCGCTCCGGAGCGCGTGGACCGCGCCGCCTGCCGCGGTTCCGGCACGCACCGCTCATAGGCGCGCACGGCGTCGGCGGCGGACCGGTCCCACGAGTAGCGGGTGCTTGCCCGGTCGTGGCCGGCGAGACCGAACGCGGTGCGCTGGACGTCGTCGGTGAGCAGGCCGTGCACGGCCGCAGCGACGGCCTCGGATGCGTGCGGGGGCACCAGCGTGCCCGTCACCCCGTCGACGACTGTGTCGAGCAGGCCGCCGACGGCGGTGGCGACGACGGGCCGCCCGCAGGCCATCGCCTCCAGCGGCACGATGCCGAGCGGTTCGTACCAGGGAGTGCACACCACGACATCCGCCGACCGCAGCAGCGCGGGCATGTCCTTCCGGGGCACAGGCCCGGTCATCCGCACCCGGTCCCGCACGCCGTGCTGTTCGGCGACGGCGTGCAGGCGCGCGGCCTCGGCATCGCCGGCGAGGTCGCCGTCCACCGGTCCGCCGGCGATCACCAGTTCCGTGTCGGGGAGCAGGGCCAGGGCCCGGATCGCGACGTCGAAGCCCATGCGCGGCACGAGGGGTCCCACGGTGACGATGCGGTGCCCGGCCCTGCGGGCCGGATCCTCGGGGCCGGTGGGCGTGAAGTGCCCGAGGTTCACGCCGCAGGGCACGACGGACGTGCGGGTGCGGGGCAGACCCAGCGTGGCGAGCTCGAACACCTCGTCCGAGCAGGTGGCGGCCACCCGGCTCGCGCCGAGGGCCAGGAGCCGCTCGACGCGGATCCGGCTCGACGGGCCGGCGTCCGCGCTGCCCTGGTGCCGGCGCTCGACCACGCCCAGGGTGTGGAAGGTCTGCACCGTGGGCACCCGGGCGTTGCGGGCGGCGAGCTGGGTCGCGATGCCCGACATCCAGAAGTGGGCGTGGGCGACGTCGGGCCGGTCCTTCGTCCATGCGCGCTCGAGGAAGGTGCCGAACTCGCCCATCCGCGGGAGGAGCTCGTCCGTCGGCAGGCGGGTGGGGGGCCCGGCGGGGACGTGGACCACCTCGTACCCCTCCTCGGTCCGGGCTCGTTCGGGAAGGTCGGGGTCGTCGCGACGGGTGTAGACGGTGACGTCGTGTCCCGCCCGTACCAGCGCCGCCGACAGTTCGGCGACGTGCACGTCCCGGCCGCCGGAGTCTGCGTCGCCCGGGGCCGCGAGGAGGCGTGCGTGCTCGGACACCATCGCAATCTTCATGGCCCTTCCCTCCCGCGGGTTGCCGCGCTCGTCACCTCGTCGAACAGCGCGTACCGCCCGCAGCAGCCCCGCGCCCACGGCCCGCCGTCGAGGAGGGACGGCAACGGGTCCTGGGATCCCTGAACGTGCGAGGGCGTCCACGAGCCGTGGACCTGCCACGGAAGCACGTTCGGTGGGTGCGCCATGGGCGCAGGGTTACCGATTCTGCGGCGGGTAAACCGACGAGGCGGAATTGTCTCGGAAGGAATTGTCTCGGAAGGCCGCGTGCCTCGATCCGGCGGACGGGATCGTCGCACTGCCGGGGGAGCGTTTGGAGTTTGATCGGCGGCTGTGCGGGTAGCGCCGTCGACATGACGCGCACAGACAGGATCCGGGAGCCGTGGGACACGCGCACAGGGCACGCGCACGCCCCACGGCCCCGGCGAGCCGTGGCCGACCCGGTCGACATGCAAGCTGGTGGAGACGGACCGGTACCCCTCGTGGCACCGGATGCCGCGGTGTATCCCGTTCCGCGGGAACGGGTTACCGGCCGAAGCCGGTACCGCTCTCGAGGACGCCGACGACCGCCTTGGCCCGAGCGATCCATTCTCGTACCCGCGTCCCGGACGCCCGGCGAGGAAGTTGCGCCAATCGCAGCGTGAGCGTGTAGTCACCGTTTCGGTCGCGAACCGGCAGTACCACCGAACCGATGTCGTACGTTTCCGCACCGTCGAGGTCGTGCAACCGGTAGTCGACCGCCGACCTGACGACGCATTCCCGGATGCTCCGTTCCTGTGCCGGCGTCAGCCGTCCGCTCTCGTACCGGCGGGTGGCGGCGCGCAGCTCTTCGTATGCGGCACCGCCCTCCCGGGGCAGGAACGACAGCAGGAACCCGTGTTCGCGGACGAAGTCGAGACGGTCCCGGTAGAGCTGTCTGCCGGACTCCTCGACGCCGCGAGCCTTGGCGATCCACCGCTCCTGATCCTCGGGAGGAAGATCGAAGACGAGTGAATCCCCGATGGGTGGCACGATCGGAACTCGCTGCGCCAGCCCGTCCTCCGGGTCGATTCCGGGAGCCGACGCGGAGAGAACAGTCGCCATCTCGTCCTGACCGACGGCAGTGTAGAGCGTTACCTCGCAATCGATTTCGTTCGCGAGGTCCCTCACGGCCGGCCGTGCGCAGTCCGCATCCTGAATCGCCGACAGAATCCGATGCTCCATCCGGGCCATCAGCGACGTTCCGACGAAACTTCCGTAACCGCCCTGAAAGAAGATCAGCGGGGCCACCGGGTTGGTGACGGCCATGTCCGCCACAGCGCACAGGACGATCCAGTGGTCGCCCGCCTCCACCGTGTCGGTGATGCGGGTGTCGATCCACGCCACCGATTCCGCCAGTACGGGGTCCCCCGACGGGGACGGGAACCAGTCGATCCCGTCGAACTTGTTCTCCCAGCGTCGTGCGATGGTGGAGACCAGTTCCTCCTGCTCGCCGCCGACGATGTTGATGCACAGCGAAGTGCACTCCTGCATCTTGGCGAACGTCCTCGACGTCTTCATCGGCAGGAAGGAGACGAGGGGCGGATCGAGAGACACCGAACCGAAGGTTCCGACCACCAGGGCGAGCAGTTCCCCGTCGTCCGCGCGGCCGGTCACGACAGCCACACCTGTCGGGTAGTGCCCCATCACTTCCCGGAAGAGCCCCTGATCGACCGGGGTCGCGAAACCTGTCATGGAGGTCCTCCTGATCTCGGGGACGGGTGGGATGGTTCCGGCATGCATCGAGATGCCGGGTTCAGTGCTTGACGTACTTGGACTGCAGTTTCCGGCCGAGGCTCTCGGGCCGCAGGAAGAGGATGCAGAGGAGACCGCCGACGAGAAGGATGATGCCGGTGATGGTGAATGCCTGGTGCACACCGATCGCCATGTTCGTCGCCATTTCGGTGGTCAGTTCGCTTCCTGCAGCGGGAGAAACGTAACCGGCTCGGGCCATCAGCCAGCCCACGAGCGTCGGGGAGACGATGGCACCGATCGACGCCACCCCGCCGAGCGTGGCCATGAGAATCGGTCGCTGCTTGGCGCCGACCGCGTAGGCGATCGCAGAGGCGGTCATCGGGTACGCGAGGCTGCAGCCGGCGGCGAGGCACAGCAGGGCGACGGCCAGCACACCGGACGTCGCCTGGACCAGGATGAAGCAGATTCCGGCCACCAGAGCCGCGATGCCGAACGGGACAGCGATCGCGCGGTGCGCGTTGTGGCCGCGCTTCATCAACCGGTGGCCGAGGAAACCGAGCAGCAGCAACACGGCGGCTCCGAGGATCCAGGGAAAGGTGGTGACGGTGCCGACCTGAGGAAGCGACAGGCCGACGACGGTGCCGAGGTACTGGGGCAACCATGTCGTGACGAACCCCTGGACCCAGAAGTTGGAGGCGCCTCCGATCACCGCGGCGAGGAAGGTCATGCTGAGCAGGGCACGCCATACGACGACAGGCTTCTGTTCGTCCACATCGTTCGTGGCCACCTCGTCGGCGGAATCGGCCGGCTTCCGATCGGCGGTGCGGTCGGCGGCGGGGGTCTGCTTGCCGTGCCCGGCAAACGGTCCGTCACCGGCGATCAGGAGCCAGGCGACGACCCACACGAGCCCGACGATGCCGAGGACGCCGAAGGCCCAGCGCCATCCCCAGGCGACAATGACCCAGGCGAGGGCGGGCGCGGCGATGACCGGGCCCAGGGTCGAGCCGGCGGCCACCAGGTTGGACGGCAGGGCGCGACGGCGCGGCTCGAACCACGAATGGGCCGCGGTGAGGGACATCGCCGTGGCGGGACCTTCCGCGCCGCCCAGGACGATGCGGGTCACCAGCAGCACCGCGGCACCGCCACCGAGGAGCATCGGGAACTGCATGACCGCCCAGACGACGCCCATGGTGAGGATGATCCACTTGACCGAGAATCTGGCGGCGAGGAAACCCGTGACCACGGAGACCACCGCGTAGAGGAAGAAGAACGCGCTGCCGATGAAACCGAACTGCACGGCGGAGATTCCGAGATCGGGCATGGCCTTCGAGGCCACCAGGCCGAGTACGGCCTTGTCGGCGAAGGCCACGATCTGGAAGAGGACGAGCAGAGCCGTGACTATCCACGCCTTGCGGTTCATCCTGTGGAAGTCGATCCTCTTCTCCCCGGGTTCCGGGGAGACAGAGACTTCGGGCGCCACGGTCGAAGCCATGAGCAGCCACCTTTCCTAGCGAGCTGCGGATGCGGAATCCGCCAGCGAGTCGACAGTGGTTCAGAAGCTATTTCCATGCGTCCTTACTGCGGTAGGAGGGAAACCTTTACTGTCGGCCCTCGGATTGTTCGCCCAGAATGGAGGAGTCGAGACCGGAGGAGGAGTATGAGCACGCGCGCGTCGGATCTGTCTCTGCGGGAGCAGGTCGGGGTCGTCCGAACCGGGTCGGTGCCGGCCGAGGACCTTGCCACGCAGGTCAGACGAGCGATCGAGCTGCGCGAACCGGAACTCGACGCCTGGGTGTGCCTGTCGTCGACGATTGCGGCAGAGGCTCGTGCCGTCGACCGGGACCCGGGCTCTGCGCCGCTGGCCGGTGTGTCCGTCGGAGTCAAGGACCTCATCGACGTCGCCGGGATGTCCACGCGTGCCGGCTCCGCAGTCACCTCTCCGGATGTCGTCGGCACCGATGCCGCCTGCGTGACCCGTCTGCGTTCCCTCGGTGCGATCGTCCAGGGCAAGACCGTGACGACGGAGTTCGGCTACTTCACCCCCGGGCCCACCCGCAATCCCCACGCCCTCGATCACACCCCCGGCGGGTCCTCCAGTGGATCTGCTGCGGCCGTCGCAGCGGGGACCGTGCCCCTCGCGCTCGGCACCCAGACTGCGGGTTCGCTGACCCGGCCGGCCTCGTACTGCGGAGCCGCCGGCATGGTCCTCGCCCACGGCACCACGGACATGTCCGGCATCACCGGTCTGAGCGAGTCACTGGACTCGCTGGGCCTGCTCACCCGGTCCGTGGCCGATCTTCGCTTCGTGCACAACGCATTCACCGGTCGCGAGCGCTCCGATGCCCGGGCTCCGGAGCCGGTTGCTCGGGGCCTGGTCTGGAACGCCGGTGCTCTCCACCCCGTGGAGCCCGCCATGGCGGCGTTGTTGGAGCATGTGCCCGCCCTGCTGGAAGAGATCGGAGTGAAGGCCGAACCGCTCGACTGGGACGATCATGTTCAGACCTTGGCCGAGGACCACGTCACCGTCATGTCGTACGAAGCCGCCCGGGCACGGGCACACGAGTTCGACGAACACGCGGAGGCATTGAGCGCACCGATCCGAGACCTGCTGGAGAACGGTCGCAGGATCCCCGGGACCGAATATTCCGCGGCCCTGACCCGTCGGGACCGTTCTCGTGAACTGCTGGACGAGATTCTGGACTCCGCTCCGATCATCGTCGGCCCTGCAGCGCTGGGTCCGGCTCCGCTCGGCCTGTCCGCAACCGGGTCTCCGATCCTCAGCCGGCCGTGGCAGCTGCTCGGTCTACCGGTCGTGGTCGTACCGGGTGCCCGTACCCCCGCGGGACTGCCGCTGGGCCTGCAGATCGTGGGGCTGCCGGGGCACGAGGACCGGCTGCTCGACGTCGGCGAGAAGCTCGAGGCCCTCCTACGTGAACTGCCCGTGATTGCCGTCTGAGCCGCCCGCTCGCTCAGCTCGGTGAAATGACTCGCTCGGCTCGGTGAAAGGATCAGCCATGCTCGAACCCCGCCCGACCAACCACCACAGGATGTTCCTCACCTGCTACGAGGACACCTTCGACCGCGGTTGGCACCACGTCGATCTGTTCGTCCACGACGAGTACGGCCGTGAGGTCAACTGGGTCCACTGGACGGTGGAGGCCGACGGCCCTGAGGCGGCCGACGAGTCGGTCCGCAGGGAAGAACCACTCCTGCGACGGACCACCGCCTGGCAGCATCAGGTGAGCGCCGCGGGAATGAACTACTGGACCGCCGATGCCGGCTGGGACGACGCCGCGGCGGACGTCGCCTGAGCAGGTGGTTCCCACCGCGCGGCGGGCGGGGACAATGTCGGGAGCCAGGGGCACGCCCTGGCTCCCGAATCCGGAGGTGAAGAGCCATGGCGGAGAGTGCGGACGACCTCCGAGCCGAGACGACGGTGTACGTGGTCGACGACGATCTCGAACTGTGCGAATCCGTCGACTGGTTGCTGGAGAGCATCGGGATCAGACCGGTGATCTGCCACAGCGGTGAGCAGTTCCTGAACGCCTACGACGGGAGCCGGCCGGCCTGCATCGTCCTCGACGTGCGCATGCCCCGCATGAGTGGGACACGGTTGCAGGAGAAGCTCAACGAGTTCGCGCCGCACGTGGCGATCATCTTCGTCTCCGCCCACGGTGACATCCGGATGTCCGTCTCCACCCTGAAGGCGGGGGCTCTGGACTTCCTCGAAAAGCCCTACGATCCGCAACGGCTGCTGGACGCCGTGCAGGCCGGGGTGGAGAAGGCCCGGCTCCGCTTCACCGATCATGTCTTGCGGGAATCGGTCCGGAGCAAGGTCTCGTCCCTCACGCCGCGCGAGCGTCAGATCCTGGCCCTGGTGGTCGAAGGCCTACCCAGCCAGAACATCGCCCGGAAACTCGGCATGAGCGTGAAGACCGTCGACGTCCATCGTGCTCGCATCAAGAGCAAGACGGACGCCGACAGCATCAGCACCCTCGTGCGGGACGTCCTTCGGTACGGGGTGGACGTGCCGGTCGAGGATCAGTAGTCGGGGATCAGTAGTAGTCCAGCACCAGGCGCTCGCCCGCTGCACGGGACACGCAGACTGCCATGATCTCGCCGGATTCCTTCTCGGACTGCGTGAGAACGTTGTCCCGGTGGATCGGAGTCCCTGCCAGTACCTGCATGATGCAGGTACCGCAGATGCCCTCCTGGCAGGACGTGTCCACGTCGCAGCCGTTCTCCTGGAGCACCTCGACGATGCTCCGGTCGGCCGGGACCTGATAGGTCTCCCCCTCCAGTTCGACCTCGAACGCGGAGTTCTCGGAGGCGTCCGGCAGTTCCGCCGCGTGGAAGTTCTCGAGGTGGATCGACCCGGCCGGGACGTGCCGGCCGGCGAGCGCAACGACCTTGGTCATGAACCCGTCGGGTCCGCACGTGTAGACGTGGGCGCCGGGGTCCATTCCCGCAAAGGTGGTTCCGAGGATCTCGTCCTGGTCCTCCCGGGTCACCCCCAGATGGGCACGGAGCTTCTCCGGGCAGCGATCACGCAGTAGCGGAAGGAAGGCGGCTTCCTCCTCGCTGCGCGCGAAGTAGTGCAGTTCGAAGCTGATGCCGTGGACGTCCATGTAGCGCGCCATGCTCAGCATCGGGGTGATGCCGATGCCGGCGGCGACCAGGACGTGGTGTGTGGCGTCCGTCGCGATGCTCAGCAGGTTCCGCGGGGAGCTGATCCGGAGAACGTCGCCCACGCCCAATTCGTGGAGGGCGGCCGAGCCGCCGCGGGAGTTCTCCTCGCGCTTCACCGCGAAGGCGAACGAATCCTGCGCGTCGGGCGTGCTGAACAGCGAGTACTGGCGGGTGATCGACGTGGGTCCGACGACATCGATGTGCGCGCCCGGCAGATACGTACCCAGTGGCGTCCCGTCGGTCTTCGCCAGCCTGAACGATCTGACGGTGGGTGATTCCTGAATGATCTCGGCGACGGTGACGTCGATGAGTGCCATGTCCGTTCTCCTCGTGAATTTCTCCGGACGGAAAACGCCGACCGGGGCCCTCCCGGACGGGAGGACCCCGCTCAGCGGAGGTACAGCCCGCCGTTGACGTCCCAGCAGGCACCTGTGACGAAGTAGGCGTCGTCCGAGGTGAGCAGCCCGACCATGTCGGCCACGAACGACGGACTTCCCAAGCGGCCCACCGGAATCCCGGCGACGATGCCCGCGAGCCTGTCCGGGGGCACCGTGGCCCGCACGACCGGGAGGTCGTGCGGCCCGGGAGAGATCGCGTTCACGGTCACTCCCCGGCCGGCCAGCTCGCGCGCGAAGACCTTGGTGGTGGTCAGGATCGCTCCCTTGGAGGCCGCGTAGTGGCCACCGGTTGCCGTCCCTCCGTTCTGGCCGGCAAGTGAGGCCATGTTGACGATCCGTCCGAAGCCCTGGTCGGCCATGGCCGCGCCGAACACCTGGCAACCGAAGAAGATGCTGTTCACGTTCGTCGTGAGGACACTCGTGAAGTCCGCCTCCGCCAGGTTCATCAGATCCGCTGCCTGCGTGACGGCAGCATTGTTGACGACGATCGTGGGGATGCCCCAGATCTGCCGGCATGTCGCCAGGGCCTCCTCGAATCCGTCCTTGCGACTGACGTCGAGCTCGAGGCCGCGTGCGGTCGATCCGTCGGGGGACAACTCCACCGCGAGGGCTTCGACACCGGCCGTGTCGATGTCGGCGAGCAGAACCCTTCTACCGTCGGCGTGGAGTTTCCGGGCAATGGCGGCACCCATACCTCCGGCCGCGCCGGTGACAACGGCGATACCCGGCCCGGTGCCGGTGGACTGAGAGATCACATCGGCCCCCTACAGCAGGTAACCCGAGGCGCTGACCGCGTCCTCGCTGTCGATGAGCCGCACGACCTTGAGTGAGATTCTGTCCCCGTCCGCTCCGAGAACGATCCGGTGGGTCAGCTCGGCGCCGAGCGTCGTGAATTCGTTGCGCTTGAACGCATTGAGGATCTGGGCCGATCGGAGAGTGACCGAGGTGTCGGTGATTTCCTCCACGGTGAACCGCGAGACGATCCGCACGGTCCGGGCCGCGGCCACCGCGGAGGGCGAGTAGCCCTGCATCATCCGCTCGACGCGCAGGTGCCGCATGCGCTTGTCGTCGTAGACCATGTTCAGGCCTGCGGCGAAGTCGTCGGTGTCCGGATCGATGGGAATCACGTAATGTGCGTCATCCGTGTACATCTGCTCCCAGGCCCGATAATCCTTGGCATCGAGGACCTGAGCTTCCTTCCAGACGAGCTCGATGGCCCGGAGGGTGCGGGAGTCCGTCAGGGTCGGCATCGGTACGACCTCAGTCATTGCTCATCATCTTCTTCCACATCGCGTAGGCTTCCCGCATCCCCGTCTCGTCGGTGACATGAGAGGTGGGCCAACCTTCTTCGGTCGTGTACTCGCGTCCCTCGCCGCGGTTGACGAGGATCGGCATGTTCGGATCGCCGCCGGCGCCGATCTGCACCCGGATCCACCCTTCGGCGTCGTCGGGGCTACCGAAACCGAACGGCCCCTGGAAGTGCTCGTGGATCCTCAGTCGCTCGCGGTTGACGCTCTCGGGCCCGCCGTCCATGCCGAGGGCCATGTGCCAGATCTCGGTCTCGTCGACGGAGAGAGGGATCAGGACGCGGAAAAACGACGACGACATCGCGACGTTCGGGAAGGTGTTGAGGTTGAACCCGCAACCGTGCATGGAACGCATATAGCGACGGATCCGTTCGGAGCTTTCTCCCGCGGCGGCGAGTTCGTCGACCAGATGCTGGAAGCGGGGCTGGATCTCCTCCGTTCCGTCGTCCACA
This sequence comes from Rhodococcus sp. 2H158, assembly GCF_053764755.1. Taxonomy (NCBI): domain Bacteria; kingdom Bacillati; phylum Actinomycetota; class Actinomycetes; order Mycobacteriales; family Nocardiaceae; genus Rhodococcus; species Rhodococcus sp. 2H158. Next base: position 146,368 of record NZ_JBSNCE010000011.1, on the reverse strand, counting down.
TCGAGATCCGTGTGGGCCGCGGCCATGATCGCGACGCTGTGCCCGTTGCCGAGGGCGTGGGTCTCGGCCGCGGGGTCGTCCATGAACGACATCATGTCCGCCGTCTCGGCGTCGACCGAGGCCATCCACGACTTGTGCACCATCGGGAAGTGGTACCCGTCCGTGGTGTTCTCGAGCTGGATCTTCCAGTTCCCCTTGAACCGGAACTTGTGAACGCCGAGCACCTTGGTCGGAAATCCGTTGCTCTGCTTGAAGAAGCGCTCCATCCAGATCTTGGCGTCGCCGAGGAAGTCCTCGAGCGGCTCGACGTCCTGGTTGAAGGTTGCCCAGATCATTCCCAGGTAGCTCTCGGTGCGCAGCGTCTGGAGCGGGAAGTCCTTCTTGTCCACGACGCCCTCGTAGCCGTCCGGGTAGGGAATGCCGCGAAGACGTCCGTCGAGTGCGTAGGACCAGTTGTGGTACGGGCACGTGAAGCCGTTGGCCTTGCCGCTGCGCTGGTCGCACACCGTCGCCCCGCGATGCCGGCACCGGTTCAGCAAAGTGTTGAAATTGCCCATGCGATCCCGGGTCACGATGACCGGCTGATCTCCGACCTGGGTGGTCTTGAACGAGCCCGCCTCCGGGATCTCGCTCTCGTGTGCCACCCACACCCAGGTCTTGTAGAAGATCTTCTTCATCTCCTCCTGGAAGATGTCCGGATCGGTGTACAGCCTGCCCGCGACCCGGTCGTGCGCGACGAGGTCCGCGTAGGTGCGTGCGGTGGGTTCTGCTGTCGTCGTCATGTCTTTCCTTCGTTCGTGAAGTGCAAGGGCGGGCGTCACCGCGGGGCGATGCATCAGATCCGTTGGGCCATGGCCTCGGCGGGCAGCGGCGCGGCGAACATCCGGCGGGTGCAGAACCGGCTCATGCGAGCCGCCGTACGTCCCCCTGTCCGGTCCAGGTCGAAGTCGATCGTGAGCCGGGCGCAGAGAATCTCGGCCGTTCCCGTCGCATAGAGCGACAGTTGCTGCATGATCCACTGCCCGCTCGCACGGTTGCCGTCGAGACGGATCTGCTCGCTCCCGAGGAGGTGCACGTTGCGGAGGAAGTGGTCGGCCGGCGGCAGGTACCGGGACACGAGGGCCACGATTTCGCTGCGGCCCCGGGCGATTCCGAATTTGCCGGCGTACTCCGGACCCAGTCCTTCCCAGGTCGCGTCGGCGGTGAACAGGATGCCGAGCTGATCCGGGCTCTGCAGCGGGCCGGGCACGTCACACAGGTCCAGGTAGCGGGCGAGACAGTCGCGGACGGCCTCCTTCGCCTCGACCACCTCGAGACGGTGCTCCGTGTCGGTCACGGATCAGACCCCGACGTCGGCGCGGATCGTCAGCTCCCGGCCCATGCGAGCCTCGATCTTGAAGTACTTCCAGAGGGCGTACTCGCCGATCATCGTCGTCCGCAACAGGTTGCACGCGGCCCGCACGGTTTCCTGGTCCTTCACGTCGGCCAGGACGTAGCAGGTCCAGGGCCAGCCGTCGGACGGGCCCACCATGTGGGCGTCGTCGTCGAACGTGCCGATGACATGGATGCCGTCCATGTTCGCGAGATTCGAGAGCATGGTGGAGATGCCGACCCACACCGGGCCGATCTCCGCCTTCGGCAGGTCGAAGAAGTTCTGGTTGTTGCCGATGCAGAACAGGGTGCGCAACGGTTCGGCGGTCATGGGGGCGTCCTTTCGCTGGAAGGCAGGCACTGGTCTCGAAGATCACGCCCCGGTCAGGGGAAACTGGGGATCCCGGGTTCCAGGCCGAGGAGAACGGCTCCGGCCGCCTCGAAGGTGTTGGTCTGAAGCATGGCGTGCTGAGCCGGGACGAGAGCGTCCCGAAGGTAGCGCTGCAGCGGATGGCTCTCGTAGATCGCCCCGGTGCCGGCCAGGTCGAAGGCGGCGAGCACGACGTTGCGGCCGACGTGGGCGGCCTGGGTTGCTCCCAGGCGGAGCAGGGCCGTGCACTCGTCGGTGATCTCGTCGCCGCGGACCGCCAGGTCCCACACCTCGTCGGTGATCTCGTAGAAGAAGGCCCGAGCGGAGCGGAGATCGGCCTCGGCGCGGGCCAGCCCGGTCTTGTACGCGGGACGGTTTCCCTTGCTGTCACCGCCGGTGATGCTGGATCGGACCGCTCCGACCTCGTGGACGTAGTCCAGCGCGCCGCGGGCGGCGCCGAGAGTCACCACCGCCAGCACCTGGGCGGCGTAGGCGAGCGACGGATACCGCGTGAGCGGCTCGTCGATCAGGGGAGCGCCACCGCGGACGAACGTCATCTCCTCGGGGACGAAGAGCCGGTCGGCCTTCACTGCGTGTGACCCCGTCGCCTTCATTCCGGCGACATCCCAGTTCTCCACGATCTCCACGTCGGCAGGGTCCACGAGGGCGGTCAGTGGCTTGCCGTTCGTTTCCGGGCCTCCGGCGAGACCGATGCCGAGGATGTCGGCGCCCAGGCATCCGCTGGCGAACTGCCATAGCCCGCTGCACAGGTAGCCGCCGTCCACCTTCTCGGCCTTCTGCATGGGGAACAACCCGCCGGCATAGGCGACGTCCGGGCCCTCGGAGTAGATCTTCTCCTGGGTTTCGACCGGCAGGGCCGCGAAGTACACGAGTGAGGATCCGAAGCTTGCCACCCACCCGGTGGCCGGATCCACCGCGGAAATCCGCTCGACCTGCCTCATGAAGGAGGAGGGGGCCATCGGTTCTCCGCCGAACTGTGCCGGGGTCGACGCGCGGTAGAGTCCGGCCCGCTTCAAGAGCGCGATGAAGTCCCTCGGCACGAATCGTTGCCGGTTGAACTCGTCGCGCCGGTCCAGCAGCACGGCGAGGGCGTCCTCGAAGGCCTTCTCCCGGGCAGGGCCCACCGCTGCCGCCTGCACTGGTTTCATCGTGCTCCGGATCGCCATCGTCGTCTCCATCCACCTCGTCGTGTCGCGCTGAGGAAAACGCTAGGAAAGGTTCGGACGAGGCGGTATCGGGATTTCCTCCGCCGGTCATAAAGCATTCCCCTATGGTCGATCCGCCGATCGTGGGTCGACAATGAACCGTCACGGCACCCGGAGGTGAGGATCGATGTTCCCGACAGGCCGCGACTTCCAGGAGATGGTGGAGAAGACGGAGACAGGGATTCTCATCCACGAGGCCGCGTCCAAGAACATCCTCTGGGCCAACCCCGCCGCGTGCCGGATGTTCGGTTTCACGCTCGACGAACTGCGACCGTTGAAGGCCCACCACATGAGCAGCCAGGAGCGTCAGTACCGGCGCTCGGTCGGGGTGGCGTGGTTGCAGGACGCGGTCGTACACGGCTCGAGCCGCAGACAGTGGAAGTACCGGACCAAGGACGGTCAGGACTTCCTGGCAGACGCGGTCGCCTCGCTCCTGACCTTCCAGGACGGGCAGGTCGTGATGGTCGAGTTCCGCAACATCGCCGAAGAGGTGGAGCTCCAGGAGGAGCTCAGCTGGGTGTCGCAGTCCCTACAGCGCATCATGACGCACACGTCGGCGGGCATCGTGGTGCTCGACGAGATGAACTGCATCGAGGACATCTCGCCGCTCGCGGCCCAGCTCTTCGGCAGAACGCCGGACGAACTGTCCGGTGTGTACCTGGAGGATCTGGGCCGGTGTGAGCCTCGCCTGACCGCCGAGCCCGTCGTGGCCAAATTGGACGCGGCGGCCGGGCCGGTGGGCATCATGCAGGAGATCGAGAAGAGCGACGGAAGCACCACCTGGCTGGCCGGCTTTCTCGAGGCCGTGGTGCACGACGGAATGACGTCCCGGGTGCTGACGATCCGTGACGTGACGGATCGCGTGGAGTGGGAACGCCGCCATGCGTATCAGGAGGCCAACCTCCAGTACCTCAGCCGGTACAACGCGATGGGTGACATGGCCATGATCCTCGCTCACGAACTCGGGCAGCCCCTCGCTGCCTCGACGAACTATCTGAGCGGCCTCAAGGCACGGATCTCCGACCGATCCCTCGACCCCGAGGCCCTGAGCTACGGGTTGGACAGGATGGAGAAGCAGCTCGGCCGGGCGGCGGAAATCGTGTCCTCCGTGAAGCGCTACGTGCGGCGGATCGAGAGCACCAAGGCTGCCATCGACCTCAACGAAACGGTCGAGGAGAGCCTGTACTTCGTTCGTTTGCGGGCAGCCGAGCGGGGAGTGCACATATCGATCGACAGGTCCCGTTCCCCGTTGCCGGTGGAAGGAGAGAGCGTGCTGATCGGGCAGGTGGTCATCAACCTCTGCTTCAACGCGATCGACGAGATCGTGTTGCCCTCGACTTCCGTCAAGGAACTGACCGTCCGGACGGACCGGCGTGGTGAGTGGGCCTGCGTCTCCGTTCTCGACCAGGGACGAGGCATGGACGGTGCCTCGGGAAACCGTCTGGCCTCCGGGGCCTTCTCGGCCAAGCAGGACAGTTCCGGGATCGGCCTGATCATCTCGGAGCACATCGTCGAGCGACACGGGGGCAGCATCCGGTACCTGCCCAACGACCCACAAGGTACCGAGGTCCGGATGTGCCTGCCCCTCTCCGAATAACTGCGCCCCACCTCCGAGGGGCAGCCCCGGGTGATGCGGATGTGCGCACCCACCGCAGGAAGCGCCGGGGACGGGGCGTCCGCGGGTCTGTGCAACGACAACTCCGCGGTGGGCTGCACGGCTGGACTACCCTCGGTCTGCCCGTCGAACACCTCGACGGACATCCCTGTCCACACCAGCCCGTCGCCCGGTCGGACCGGCGGATCGAAAGGGGAAACGGTGCCCCGCAGCGTCCTCGTCGTCGACGACGAACCCCACATCCGTCGCGTCCTGCGCGGCTACCTCGAGGCGGACGGCTACGACGTCATCGAAGCCGCAACGGGCTCGCAAGCGCTGACATCGGTGCAGTCCCGCCGCCCCGACCTGGTGCTGCTCGACATCCGCCTTCCCGACCTCGACGGTCTCGAGGTGCTGCGCAGGATCCGCGGATTCTCCGACGTGTACGTCGTGTTGGTCACCGCGCGCGCCGAGGAGGTCGACAAGCTGGTGGGTCTGGCGGTCGGCGCCGACGACTACATCACCAAACCGTTCGCGCCTCGCGAGGTCGCCGCCCGCGTCCGTGCCGTCCTGCGCCGCGCCCGAGGCACCGACGGTGGGACCTCACGCGTGGTCGTCGCCGGTCTGACCGTCGACCCCGACACCCGGGAAGTGACGGTCGACGGCACTCCCGTGGAACTGTCCGCGCTCGAGTTCGACCTGCTCCTGGCCCTGGCCCGGGCGCCGGGCCGGGTGTACTCGCGCCGGCAACTGCTCGAGAAGGTCTGGGGCGGCGACTTCTTCGGTGACGAGCGGGTCGTGGACGTACACATTCGCAGCATCCGCCGAGCGCTCGGTGACGACGCCACCGCCCCCCGCTTCATCGGGACCGTCCGCGGGGTCGGCTACAAGTTCGTCGCCACGGCCGGGGCCGACCGGTGAACCTCGGCGGTCCCCGGTTTCCCGTGCCGAGCCTGACGACGCGGCTGTTCGTCTCCCATCTGCTGGTGGCGGTGGTCGGAGCGCTGGTCACCTTCGCCGTCGTCCGTGTCGCGGCGCCGGCGTTGTTCGACGAACGCGCCCCCGGCCCCGGCGGCGGCCGCAACCGCACGAACGGGTCTTCTCCGTTGCGCGAGGTCGTGGCCGATGCCGTGACGACGGCGTTGCTGCTCGGGGTGCTTGCCGGGGTGGTCGCGGCCGCCGCGCTGGGTCTGCTGGCGTCCCGGCGCCTGCTGCGGTCGCTGCGGTCGGTGCGCTCGGGCACCCGGGCGATCGCCACCGGTAACTACCGGCATCGCATCCCGGTGCCGCCGGAGGTCGAACTTGCCGCGGTCGCCACCGATGTCAACGATCTCGCCATCCGCCTCGCCGACACAGAAGCCCGGCGGGTCCGGCTGCTGTCGGAGGTGGCGCACGAGATGCGCACCCCGTTGACCGTGATCGACGGCTACGCCGAGGGGGTCCTCGACGGTGTCTTCGCACCGGCAGAGCTGGTCCAGATCGAGACCGAGGTGGGCCGGCTGCGCAGGCTCGCCGATGATCTGTCCACCCTGTCCCGGGCGGAGGAGGGCCGTTTGGAGCTGCACCCGGCCGACGTCGATCTGTCCGGGCTCGTCGTGCAGGTCACGGGCCGGCTGCGCCCGCAGTTCGACGATGCCGGCCTGACCTTGACCGTGCACCCGCCGTCCCCGCCGGTCGTGGTGTGGGCCGATGCCGACCGGATCACGCAGGTGCTGACCAATCTGCTCGGCAACGCCCTCGCCGCGACGGAGACCGGCGGCGTGAGCATCGACATCACCGCCGGTCGAGACGTCGCCACCGTCACCGTCACCGATACGGGCGAGGGACTCGACCCGGACGATGTGGAACGGATCTTCGAGCGCTTCTACCGGGTCCCGTCCCGGCGCCGGGGCGAGCACGATCTCGGCTCCGGCATCGGCCTGACCATCAGCCGGGGCATCGCCCGCGCCCACGGCGGCGACCTGTCGGCCGACTCTCCCGGCCGCGGTCACGGATCACGGTTCACACTGCAGTTGCCCACTCGAAGCGACCACCCGATCCGACGCTGACACACCCGCGCCTTCCGCGGCCGTGCGTTACTCCGAGTGCTGCGGCCCCTGCCCGTGTCCCTGGCCCTGCCCGTGTCCGCCGGCCGGCTCCTCGCCGGTCAGGGCTGCCCGGAAGGCCTGCAGATGGTGCTCGGAACCGGTGCGCAGCTTGCCGTACAGGCGGTCGATCGCGTCCTCGTCACTGACCTCGATCGCGGTGGACAGTTCGGCGATATCGGCGGCCTCGAGTTCGGCCCCGACCGCGTACGCCTCCTCGACCGAGGTCAGACCGCGGGCGAGCCAACCGTCGTAGGCGCTCTGCAATTGAGGGTCGGCGTAGGTTCCGGCAGCGAGCCCGGCCGACGGATCGTTCACACCGTACCGACCGAGCAGAGCGCCGACGGCATCGTAGTGACGCTGTTCGCTGGCGGAGATGCGCTCGAAGATCTGTGCCCCCCACTTCTGTGCGAACTGCTGGTACAGATCTCGTGCCAGGCGTTCCTCCTCCCGCATCACCACCAGGTCGGACTGCTCCTGTGTGGACAGCGCACCGCCCATGCCCTCGTCCGGCTCCTGGGCTGTCGCGACGGCCGTCCCGAATCCGGCGATTCCGAGCGTCGCCCCTGCCGCGAGTGCGGCCACTGTCTTTCGCCAGGTGTTCATCACCGGCACCACCTTTCTCTCCCCACCGAGTCAACGCACCGTCGGTGAAGGGTTCCCGTCCCGATGTGTGAAGCTTGTGTGAGAGGAGCAGATCGACGCATCGTTCGGCGCCGAACGTGGAACCGTCCACCGCAGGGACGGGTTCGGGAGATGCCGGTGCCTTCGGCTTCCGCTGGGGGCGAGCTATGGGCTTTTGACCCTAGAGAGCCGGTGATGTGATTCGTAGCGTCGGAGTCGGCGGCATCGTGACGAGGAGGCTGGCGATGACTGATACGACGGCGACCCCCATCCCGGCCGGCATCGAGTCGCCCGACGAGGTTCACACCCGGTTGGGCACGTTGCGGTTCTTCGACGGCGTCCCGGACGACGCGACGGTCCGGACGTTGTTCGACAACCTGGACTTTCAGCGCGCCGTGCAGGCGTACCTGCTGGCTCTGCCCGCGCTGAACATGGCGGCGATGCGCAAGGCCCTGTTGAAGTGGGGCCCGGTGAACTCGACGGCGTACGTCTTCGAAGACCTGATGCACCCGTGCACCGTCTGGCTCACGGCGAACACGAGTACCTCCTACACCGCCATCTGGATCGACCTGCGCGACGGTCCGCTCGTGGTCGAGGCGCCGCCCGGTGTGCTGGGGGCGATCAACGACAGTTGGGGACGCTGGGTGGCCGACGTCGGCTTGTCCGGCCCCGACAAGGGCAAGGGCGGCGCCTACCTGCTGCTGCCCCCGGGCTACGACGGTGAGGTCCCCGACGGCTACTTCGTGGTGCGGACCGACAGCTTCGGCATGGTGCTGTTCGCGCGGGGCTTCCTCGACGAGCACGGCGATCCCCACCCCGCCGTCGAGGTCGTCAAGGCCCGGACCCGGGCCTACCCTCTCGCCCTCGCCGACCGTCCACCGTCCATGCGGTTCGTGAACGTGTCGCCGGAACCGATGGTCGGCGTCCCGCCCGCCGACTTCCGGGCGTGGGAGATGCTCGACGAGGTGGTGCAGTCCGAGCCGGCCGAGTCGTCGGATCCGCTCACCCTCGGATTCTTCGCCTCGATCGGCATCCGGCGCGGCAGGCCGTTCGACCCCGACGAGCGCATGCGGGCGATTCTCACCGAAGCCGCTGCGGTGGGCGACGCCACCGGTCGCGCCCTCACCTACCGGTTCAGGGAGCCGGCGGCGTACCGCCACCCGGGCAGTGCCTGGCGCGCCATCTTCCTCGGCGGCCACCGGTTCGAGGAAGACGGGGTCGCCCTGCTCGACGCTGCCGCGCAGTTCAACTTCTCGGTCATCGGCATCAGTCCGGCAGAGGACGTCGAGAAGATCGGCGCCGGCTCCCAGTACGTCGTCGCCTGTGTCGACTCCGAGGGTGCCCCGTTCGACGGCGGAAGCGCCTACCGGCTCCGCGTCCCTGCGGACGTTCCGGCAGCCGATTTCTGGTCGGTCCTCGTCTACGACACCCAGACCCGGTCCATGCTGCAAACCGGACAGGAGTGGCCGTCGGTGACGAGCCAGGACCGGGACTTCACCACGAACGAGGACGGCTCCGTCGACGTCCACTTCGGTCCCGAACAGCCCGAGGACGGCCACAACTGGATCCAGACCGTTCCCGGCAAGAGCTGGTGGGCCATGTTCCGGCTGTACGGTCCTCTCGAACCGTGGTTCGACCGGACGTGGCAGCTACCGGACATCGAGCGACTCGCGTAGCGGCGCCGACGCGCTCGCCTCGAGTAACGTCATGACCGGTGAGCCCAGGAGGTGCACCCATGACGACCTTTGCCGTGACCGGCACCGGCGACGGGCTGGATGTCACCGTCGACGGCACGACCCACCGCCTCGGCGTGGAGGACGCGCGCCGGCTGGCACACCGGATCCTCGACGTCGTCCACGCCGCCTATCCCGAGCGCACGGGCAAGGGGCTCGACTCGTGGCCCACGGAGCGCTTGGAGGAGTTCGTCGCCGACCTCGAACAGACCGTGAACCCGGACCGGCCCGGGCACATTCTCAGGGCCGCTCGGGTGGAGCTGGATCGTCGTCGGGGCGACGCCCGGTGATCAGGAAGATGACCCGTTCGGCCACGTCCACGGCCTGGTCCCCGAAGCGTTCGTAGAAGCGTGCCACCAGGGCGAGGTCGACGGCGGGCGTCACGCCGTGCGTCCACGCCGGGTCCCGGAGCGTCTCGAGCAGACGGGCGTGGACGGCGTCGAGTTCCGCGTCGGTGGTCCGGACCCGAGAGACCAGCTCCAGATTCGGCTCCGCGAAGACGTCACACAGTCCGCGCGCCATGCCGGCCGTGAGTTCGCCCATCCGGGCGATGTCGTCCCGGACCTCGTCGGGGGCGAGTTCTCCGGGGGTGCGACGCCGGGCTGCCCGCGCGATGTGCAGGGCGAGCTGGCCCATCCGCGCCAGGTCGCTGCTCATCCGCACCGCGGAGAACACGAACCGGAGATCGCCGGCCACCGGATGCTGCAACGCCAGGATCGCCACGGCCCGCTCGCTGCACTCGGTGTGCAACGTGTCGATGTCCTCGCTGAGATCGAGCGCCTCCTCGGCCGCGGCCACGTCGCCGTCGAGCAGCGCACGCGTCGCCAGCTCCAGGGCCTTCGCCGCGAGCTCGGCGAGACCGCGGAGCCTGCTGGTGAGGTCGCGCAACTGTTGATCGAACGAAGCCCTCATGTCCACCGATCCACTGCGCTGTCCTCCGTTGCCGTTACGGGGGGCATACCCGGAAGCGGCCCCGTCGACGCCCGGTGGAGGCCCTTCGGGCCGGGGAACCGCCGCCGTCAGTTCTCGGCCTCCTGCTCGCGCTGCCGGCGCAGCCGCTGTGCGGCCGTGTGCGCGCCTTCCCGCTCGAGGGCCTGGAGCATCTTCTCGACCTTGTCCGCAGAGGCGCGCGGCGGCAGCAGCGGGGTAGCCGGATCGACGACCGCCTGGATCAGCACCGGACGGTCGGCGGTCAGGGCGGTGTGCCACGCCCCGTCGACGTCCTCGGGGCGATCGACCCGGATGCCCTCCAGGCCGAGCAGTCGGGCGTAGTCGGCATAGGGGAAGGGCGGGACGGCCTGCGAGGCGGGGATGCGGGCGTCGCCCTCCATTTCCCTCTGCTCCCAGGACACTTCGGTGAGGTCGCCGTTGTCGAGGACGAGGACGGCGAAGCGCGGATCGGCCCAGTCGCGCCAGCGGTGGGCAAGGGTGATCAGCTCCGAGATGCCGTTCATCTGCATGGCGCCGTCCCCGGCCAGGGCGATCACCGGACGATCCGGATGGGCGAGCTTGGCGGCCAGTCCGTACGGCATCGCGGACCCCATCGATGCGAGCGTGCTCGACAGGTGCGCCGGCACTCCCGGCGGCAGTCGCAGGAAACGCGCGTACCAATACACGACCGAACCGACGTCCACCGCCACCTGGGCGTCCGCCGGGAGCTGGTCGGACAGGGCTGCGACGACAGCCTGCGGATTGAGGACGACGGCCTGCGGATCGAGACCGTCCGCGGGCTCCGCGCACCGTGCGGCGGCGATCCGCCGCCAGTTCCGGACCATCTGCTCGACGTCGCGGCGCCACGGTCCGGCGGTCCGGTGCAGCCGGGGCAGCAGGGCGCGCAGGGTCTCGCGGGCGTCCCCGGCGAGGGGCACCTCGACGGGATACTTGGCGCCGAGGTTGCGGGCGGCGATGTCGATCTGGACGGCGCGTGCCTGTCCCGGGGCGGGATAGAACTCCGTCCACGGATCGTTGCTGCCCACGATCAGCAGGGTGTCGCACGCGGCCGTCAGGTCCGCAGAGGCGGTCGTGCCGAGGTGTCCCATGACACCGCAGGCCCAGTCCCGGGACTCGTCGATCACCGGCTTGCCGAGCAGCGACGTCGTGACGCCGGCGCCGAGCAGCTCCGCGACCTCGCCGATCTCCGGGGCCGCGCCGTATGCGCCCTGGCCGACGAGCAGCGCGACCCGTCGCCCGGCGTTGAGCACGTCGGCGGCTCGGTCGAGATCGGCGTCGGTGGGCAGCACCCGCGGGACCGCGACCGTCGCGGCGCTGGGGACCACGCCGTGGGCGTGCTCCTCCTCGGCGACGTCGGCCTGCTGCACGTCGTGCGGGACGATCACACACGTCGGGCTGGAAGTCGCCCGTGCGGTGCGGAAGGCGTTGTCGAGCACCGCGCCGAGTTGTTCAGGGGTATCGAGGGTCTGCACATACTGGGCGCACACGTCCTTGAACAGCGTGGGCAGCGCGACTTCCTGCTGGTAGCCGCTGCCCTGGGCCGTCGTCACCACGTGCCCGACGATCGCCACCACCGGTTTGCCGTCCAGCTTGGCGTCGTAGAGGCCGGTGAGCAGATGCACCGCCCCGGGGCCCTGGGTGGCGAGGCACACCCCCACCTCCCCGGTGTATTTCGCGTGCCCGGTGGCCATGAAGGCCGCCATCTCCTCGTGCCGGGCGGTGACGAGCTCGATGTGCTCGGCCGCCCGATCCAGAGCGGCCAGGATCGGGTCGATCCCGTCTCCGGCGTAGCCGAAGACGCGGTGGACGCCCCAGGCCCGGAGCCGGTCGACTATCCCGTCGGCGACGTTGGCCATGGTGTTCCTCCCGGTGGCGCCCGGCATCCGCCGCGGGCGCCCTTCGTCGTGTCCTCCGGTGCCGGGTGCCCGGTGGGGGACGGGCGAAACCTCGGCGCCGAGCGCGACGAGAATCGTTCGGGGGCGGCGCGGTCCGTCCCGGGCGGCACACTGGTCGCATGAGGTTGCTGCTGCTGGCCGACACCCACATCCCTGCGCGTGCGAGGGACCTGCCGGCCCGGGTGTGGGCGGAGGTCGACCGCGCCGACGTGGTGCTGCACGCCGGCGACTGGGTCGAGGTTGCGTTCTTCGACGCCCTGTCCGAGCGGGCCGCCCGGTTGGTCGCGTGCTGGGGCAACAACGACGGTGCCGAGTTGCGGCGCCGGATGCCCGAGACCGCGCGCGTGACATTGGAGGGTGTGCGCTTCACCGTCGTCCACGAGACCGGAGCCTCGGCAGGCCGGGACGGGCGGATGTCGGCCGCTCATCCCGACACCGACGTCCTGGTGTTCGGGCACAGCCACATTCCGTGGGACACCACCACGGCGACGGGGCTGCGCCTGCTCAACCCGGGGTCACCGACCGACCGTCGGCGCCAACCGTTCTGCACCTTCATAACCGCGACCGTCGCCGACGGCGGACTGCACGAGGTGGAACTGCACCGCCTGTGACGGGCGGAAGTCGTATATCGAGCCGAACGACCGGTTCGGGCGTACGGTGGGTGTGCCCCGCCACCGCCCGAGGGAGCCCACATGCCTGCATCCTTCTTTGCGCATCCGCACCAGGCGTTCACCGCAGGTTTCTACCGCGACGAGGACTTCGACTTCGATGTCCGGTTCCTGCTCGGCCAGGCCGTGCACGGTGCGGCGGACGTGGGGGAGGTACTCGCCACCATCGCCCCGCTCGGCGAGAAGGATCACGAGAAGTGGTTCGAGGCCTGGGTGGCGCTCGGCAGTCGCGTCCGGGGGCTCGCCGATGCCTCCGCCGAGGCCGGGCACGTCGTCAGCGCCGCGGGCGCATACCTGCGTGCCGCAACGTATTTCGCTACCGCGGTCAACTCCGTGGACGGTCTGGCCGACGACGGCCCGCTGCTGCCGACGTTCCGGCAGCACCGGGCGGCGTGGGACCGGTTCGTCGAGACCACCCCGCACCCGGCCGAGCGGGTGGACATTCCCTACGAGGACGGCTTCCTGCCGGGCTACCTGCTGCGGCCGCTCGGCGAGGAGACCCGCGAACCACGCCCCACCCTGATCCTGAACAACGGCAGCGACGGGCCCATCAGCAGCCTGTGGACCGCCGCCGGGGCCGGGGCCCTCGCCCGCGGCTACAACGTGCTGTTCTTCGACGGTCCCGGCCAGCAGTCCATGCTGTTCGAGCGCGGCGTGCCGTTCCGGCACGACTGGGAGGCCGTGATCACGCCGATCGTGGACTTCCTCCTCCGCTACCCGGAGGTCGACGGCTCGCGCATCGCCCTCTACGGGATCAGTCAGGCCGGATACTGGGTTCCGCGCGCACTGGCCTTCGAGCACCGGATCGCGGCGGCAATCGCCGATCCGGGGGTGGTCGACGTGTCCGCGTCGTGGCTTGCCCACATGCCCAAGAACATGATCGAGTTGCTCGAGAAGGGCGACCGGGAGAAGTTCGATCGCGACATGGCCTTCGGCATGCGGCTGTCGGGCCGGCTCGAGCGCACGTGGCGGTTCCGGGCCCGCCCCTACCGCAGGATGGACTCGTACTTCGACACCCTCACCGAGGTGCTGAAGTACCGGCTCGGCGATCTCCCCGAGTCGATCACGACGCCGCTGTTCGTCACCGACCCCGAGGACGAGCAGTTCTGGCCCGGCCAGTCCCGGCAGCTCGCCGAGCGGCTGCGCGGGGCGAAGGAACTCGCGTCGTTCACCGCGGCGGAGGGTGCCAACTTCCACTGCCAGCCCCTCGCCCGCAGCCTCACCGACCAGCGAATGTTCGACTGGCTGGACACGGTGCTGGCCGACCGGGCCCGCGTCCGGGCAGCCGACGGCGCGTCGTCGCGTGAGGTGGCGGACGGCTGAGCGAGGTGGCCGCCGGGCAGGAGATCCGGCCCGGAGACCTCCTCAGCCCGCGAGGAACAGGGCCGCCGCCGCATCCCGCGCGATCAGGAACCCGGCGATACCCAGCACCCATCCCAGCGCCGAGTCGGCGTGCCGGGCGGTGAAGTCGTCGAGACGTCGCAGCAGCGGCTCGATCCGCCGGTGCACGACGAGCCGGCCCACCACCAGCAGCAGGGCCGGCAGCACCATCACCGCGCAGTACCCGGCGAGCAGGCCGGCGCCGGTGGCGGCGGGCAGGCCCGTCGCCACGATCGTCCCGATCGCCGCCAGGTACGGCAGCATCGTGGCGACCTCGGCGGTCCCGGCACCGAGCGCGAGCACTGCCACACCGGACGCCGTCCGTTGCCGCTCGAGGGCCCGGGAGCGCCAGTGCCGCAGCCGGCTCCCGCGGCCCGCAACCCGCGCCTTCCCCGAGTCGAATCGCCAGCTCACCGCGAGCAGAGCCGCGCCCACCGAGAGTTGCGCCCAGTTCCACGCCGTCGTGTCGCTCCACCGCGCGAGCGCCGCGGCACCGCTCCGGCCCGCGGACATCAGCACGAGTCCGACAACGAAGTAGAACGCGGCGATCGACAGCAGGTACACCAGCAGGCGGCGTACGGGGGGCCGGCCCGGCGCGGTGAGCAACCACAGCGGCACGACGAGGGTGCCGAGACTGGTGCTGTCCACGAGCGCCAGCACCGCGAGCGTGCCCGGGAGAGCGAGGTCCATGGCTCGATGCTCGGCGGTCGCCGCACGCGTGTCGTCGGTCTTCGGAACGAGGCGGGGTCCTCCGTCGGGAGGACGAACCGGCCGCGCCGCTGTGCTGTGATGAACGGGTGCCGCGTTGGTCGTCTCTCTCCGTCACCGCGCAGGGCTGGTGTATCGCGGTGGCCGAGTTCCTGCTCGGGCTGCTGTTGCTGTCCGCCGGTCTGTACGAACTCGCCCCCGTCAGGGTGGACGCTCCGGCGGCCGTGCGCATCGGCCTGCTGGCGGCCGTGTGCGGCGCAGCGGTGCTCCGGGCGCGGCGCCCGGTGGCGGCGCTCGTGCTCGGTGCGGTGCCGCTGGCCATCGACCTCCTGCTCGGGCCGTCCCTGCCCGTGTGGCTCGTCTACTCCGACCTGCTCTACGCCGGCGTCCGCTACGGCACCGAGCGGCAGGCACGGGCGCTGCTCGGCCTCGCCTCCGCGCTCTCCGCGGCCTGCTTCGGGGTCGTCTACGTCGTCACCGGGAACTGGCAGCTGCTGGTGCTCACGGCGATTGCGCTGTCTGCGTTCGTCGGCACTCCGCTGTGGTGGGGGCGTGCGGTCCGGTTGCACAAGGACATCGCCGACGCCGAACGCGCCCGCGCCGAGGCCGTCACCACGATCGCCGAACTCGACCGGCGGGCTGCCGTCGCGGCCGAGCGCAACCGCATGGCCCGCGATCTGCACGACGTCGTCGCCGGGCACCTGTCGGCCATCGCGATCCAGTCCGAGGCCGCGCTGGGCCTCTCCCGCGATGCGTCGTCGCCGACGGCCCGCCGGATGGAGGCGCTGCACGCCGTGCTCGAATCGGTCCGGAGCAACAGCGTCGACGCGCTCGAGGAGATGCGGGAGATGATCGGACTACTGCGGGACCGGCCCGTCCTCGGCGAGACGACCGCGCCCGGGCGGCTGGCCCAGCTCGGCAAGCTCGTCGACTCGGCCCACGCCGGGGGCACCGTCGTCCACGTCCGCCGGTCGGGTCCGGGGCGGCAGCTGCCCGTCGCCGTCGACCACGCCGCCTATCGCATTGTCCAGGAGGCCCTGACCAACGCCGCCAAGCACGCGTCCGGCGTCCCCGTCGAGCTGTCGCTGGACGCGCACGGCGACCGGTTGGAGGTGACCGTGCGCAACCCGCTCCCGGACGGGACGGTGGCCGCGCCGCGCACGCCGTCGGGCGGCCGGGGCCTGGCGAGCATGCGGGAACGCACCGAGCTTCTCGGCGGCCGGTTCCGGGCGGGTCCGTCCGACGGGGCGTGGGTCGTGGGGGCGTCGCTGCCGCTGCGCCCGGGAGTGCCGTCGTGATCCGGGTTCTGCTCGCCGACGACCACGGTGCCATCCGCGCGGGGCTGGCGATGATCCTGTCCGCGACATCCGATCTCGAGGTGGTCGGCGAGGCCGCCGACGGCGACGTCGCCGTGCGTCAGGTGCGGGCGCTGCGGCCGGACGTGGTGCTCATGGACATCCGCATGCCGGGCACCGACGGCATCGAGGCCACCCGCCGGATCCGCGAGACGAGCGATACCCGGGTGCTCGTCCTCACGACGTTCGACGTCGACGAGTACGTCCTGGGGGCGCTGCGCGCCGGCGCCGCGGGGTTCCTGCTGAAGTCGGCCTCCGCGCAGGAACTGACCGACGGTATCCGGCGGGTGGCCCACGGCGACGGCGTGCTGTCCCCGCAGGTGACCCGCACCGTCATCGCGGGCCTGGCCGCCGGTGCCGCCGAACCGGTGCCGCCGCCGAGCGGCGTGGACCTGCTCACGGAGCGGGAACGCGAGGTGCTCGACTGCCTCGGTGAGGGCCTGGCGAACCAGCAGATCGCCGAGCGCCTGAACATCGGCGCCACCACCGTCAAGACCCACGTCTCCCGGGTCCTGGCGAAGCTGGGGGTGGATTCGCGGTTGCACGCCGCGTTCGTCGCCCGGCAGATCGCGGGCAGGTAGGTCGTCTCCTCCGGAAGGAGGACACCCGGTCCGTCGGGTGGCCGACGCGCCGGCGAGCGCCTCGCGTCAGGGTCGAAGTCATGACTGCAACCGAGACGACGACCCGGCCCGGGCGCATCGTTGCGCTCGACGTCGCGCGCGGCATCGCCATCCTGGGCACGCTCGGCACGAACATCTGGATCTTCACCGACCCGGCCGGCATCGTCGGCTACCTGAACACGCTCGGTTCCGAGCCGTGGCCCCAGCGGATCCTCATGCAACTCGCCCAGGGCAAGTTCCTGGGGTTGCTGACCTTGATGTTCGGGATCGGTCTGGCGATCCAGGCGGCGTCGGCGCGACGGACGGGACGGCCGTGGCCCGGCGGGTACCGGGTGCGTGCCGCGCTGCTGTTGCTCGACGGCGCGCTGCACTACCTGCTCGTCGCCGAATTCGACATCCTCATGGGTTACGCACTGGTGTCGATGCTCGTGTGCGGTCTCGTCGTCGCGTCGGCACGGGCGCGGCTGTGGGTGGCCGTCGCCGCGTCCGCTGTGCACGTGCTGCTGCTCACCGCGCTGGTGACCGCGCTGGTGACCGCGATCGCGGCCGAGCCGGATTCCGGGGCGCCCACCGCCCCGGCCACCGACGTGTTCGCCACCGGCAGCTGGTGGGATCTGGTGGTGTTCCGGGCCGAGAACGTCGGCGCGTTCCGGGCCGAGGTGATCTTCGTGATCCCGATGACGATCTCGATGTTCCTCGCCGGTGCCGCGCTGTACGAGGCGGGGATCTTCGATCCGGGCAGCCGGGTGCTGCGGCGGAAGCTGATGCTGCTCGGGGCGGTCGCCGCCCCGGTCGATGCGGTCGTGGGGTTGTGCGGCGGTCAGGCCGGTGTGCTGGTCGCCCGCTACGGCGTGGCCCCGTTCGTCGCGGTCGGCCTGCTCGCCTGGATCGCGCAGTTCCACGCGACGCGGCGGCGTGCGGGGGTGGTCGGGGCCGGGCTGGAACGCGTCGGCCGGACGGCGTTGAGCTGCTACGTCGCGCAGAACGTTCTCGCCTCGGCGCTGTGCTACGGCTGGGGGTTCGGGCTGGCGGCGAGAGTTGATCCGTCGCTGCGGGTGCCGTTCACCGTCGCGGTGTACCTGCTGGTGTGTGCGGTGCTGTTCGTCACGGCGGGCTGGTGGCTGCGGCGGTACCGGCAGGGGCCGGTCGAGTGGTTGTGGCGGGTCTCGTACCAGCGGCTGGTGCGCGAGCCGGCGTCCCCTTCCTAGGGGCGGCGAATGTCACATTTGTATCGCGGAGCGGAACGCCTGTGACATTCGGTCCGCTGGGAGCGGCTACCCACCGGCGGGGCTATGCGCTAATCTGTGACTCGACCGTGATCAATCCGTTATTAAACGGACCGCTCGAACGTCGAGGACAGCAGATTGGCCCCGTACGCCCGCCACGATGGTGACAACTCCAGCGAAGCTTCCGAACCCGTGGCGCCCCGGCGTGGGGCACACCGGCGCTCGACCCGGACCGGGCCCGCGCGCCGGTTGCTGACCATCCCCCTGGCGGTCGGCGCCGTGCTCGCGGCCGGCAGCGCCGCGGCCCAGGCGGCGCCCGGGCAACCCCGGGCCGAGGCCGCCCCCGAGCGGCAGCAGCCGACGGTCGGGCTCTCGACGGCGCCGCAGGTGCTGCAGCTTCCGGACGCAGGCACCGACCGGTACGTCGACCAGCTGCAGCGCGCCGCCGAGCGGGAGGCCGCGCGCCTCGCCGCGGAGGCCGCGGAGCGCCAGCGCGAGGCCGAGCGCGTCGCCCGGGAGGAGGCCGAGCGGATCGCGCGGGAACTCGCGAGCCGCCCGAGCGCCGTCTTCCCGACCGTCGGGGCGCTGACCTCCGGCTTCGGTCCCCGCTGGGGAACGGCGCACAACGGCATCGACATCGCCAACGCCATCGGCACGCCGATCAAGTCGGTCACCGACGGCACCGTGATCGAATCCGGTCCCGCCTCCGGCTTCGGGCTGTGGGTTCGCATCCAACAGGACGACGGCACCATCGGCGTCTACGGGCACATCAACGAGTCGCTCGTGTCCGTCGGCCAGCAGGTGCGGGCGGGCGACGTGATCGCCACGATGGGCAACCGAGGCCAGTCCACCGGGCCGCACCTGCACTTCGAGGTGTGGCAGCCGGGCGGCGCCAAGATGGACCCGATGGCGTGGTTCGGCTCGCGCGGGATCTCGGTGCCTCAGACCTCGCGCTCCTAGTCGGGCGCCGGTACGCCGCCCCGTCGGGGGGCGCGGCGCACCGGCGTCCGGCTCACCAGATCCGCACGCGCTCCTGCTGTGCGAGATACAGCACATCGCCGGGACGCACGTCGAACGCCTCGTAGAAGGCGTCGATGTTGCGCACCACCCCGTTGCAGCGGAACTCCGGCGGCGAGTGCGGGTCCACGGCGAGCCGGCGCAGCGCCTCCTCGTCGCGGACCTTGGTCCGCCACACCTGCGCCCAGCCGAAGAACACCCGCTGCAGGCCCGTGAGGCCGTCGATCACGGGCGCCTCGGCACCGTCGAGTGCGATCTCGTACGCCTTCAGCGCGATGGACAGCCCGCCGAGGTCGCCGATGTTCTCGCCGATGGTGAAGCTGCCGTTCACCCGATGGCCGGCGAGCGCCTTCGGCTCGAACTCGTCGTACTGCGCGATCAGCGCCGCGGTGCGCTTGCCGAACTCGGTGCGATCGTCATCGGTCCACCAGTTCTCGAGATTGCCGTCGCCGTCGTACTTGGCGCCCTGATCGTCGAAGCCGTGCCCGATCTCGTGGCCGATGACGGCGCCGATCCCGCCGTAGTTGGCGGCGTCGTCGGCGTGCAGGTCGAAGAACGGCGGTTGCAGGATCGCGGCGGGGAACACGATCTCGTTCATGCCCGGGTTGTAGTAGGCGTTGACGGTCTGCGGCGTCATGAACCACTCGTCGCGGTCCACCGGCCCACCGAGCTTGGCCAGGTCGCGGTCGTACTCGGCGGCGTAGCCGCTGCGGTAGTTGCCGACCAGATCGTCCGCGTCGATCGTCACGGCCGAGTAGTCCCGCCACTTGTCCGGGTAGCCGATCTTGGGTGTGAACTTCTCCAGCTTGCGCAGCGCCGCCTCGCGGGTCTGCGGGCTCATCCACTCGAGGTCGGCGATGCTGCGCCGGTACGCCTCCTGCAGGTTGGCGACGAGGTGCTGCATGTGGGCCTTGGCCTCGGCCGGGAAGTGCCGTTCCACATACAGCTTGCCGACGGCCTCGCCGAGCAGGTCCTGTACGAGCGCCACACCGCGCTTCCACCGGTCGCGGATCTCCTGCGCGCCGGTCAGGGTGCGGCCGTAGAACGCGAAGTTCTCGGCGACGAGCGCCTCGGTGAGGTACGGCGCGCGGGCGTGCAGGACCCGCCAGGTGGCCCAAGCCTTCCAGTCCTCGAGGGACGCGTCGGCCCACAGCCGCGCAAACGTGTCGAGGAAGTCCGGCTGGCGGACCACGATCTCGGCCCACTGCTCCTCGGTGGCCCCGAGCGCGTCGATCCAGCCGCGCCAGTCGAAGCCGGGCCGATCGGAGGTCAGGGCCTCGAACGTCACGAGGTTGTAGGACAGGTCGGCGTCGCGCCGCTTGACCACGTCCCAGTGCCCGGCGGCCAGCCGGGTCTCGAGGTCGAGTACCCGCTGCGGGTCGTGCCCGATGCCCGCCAGCTCGAACATGCGCCCGATGTGCGCGACGTACTGCGCCCGGATCTCGGCGTGGCTGTCCTCGCGGTAGTACGACTCGTCGGGCAGGCCGAGGCCGGACTGCGTCGTGTGCATCAGATAGCGCGACGATTTCTTCGCGTCGGTGTCCACGTAGTGCCCGACGGCGCCGCCGACCCCGACGCGTTGCAGCCGCCCGAGCACGGCCGCGAGCTCGGCCCGGTCCGCGGCGTCCGCCACGGCGGCCAGCTCGCCGGCGATCGGGCTCAGCCCCGCCGCCTCCACGGCCTCGGTGTTCAGGAAGCTCGCGTACAGGTCGCCGATGCGCTGGGCGTCGGTGCCCCGCTCGGCCGAGGACGCGGCCGCCTCCTCGATGAGGGTGCGGACGTCGACCTCGGCCTTGTCGAACAGCGTGCGGAACGCGCCGTCGAGGGCCCGGTCGGCGGGGATCTCGTGTTCGGCGAGCCAGCGCCCGTTGACGTGCTCGAACAGGTCGTCCTGCGCTCGGGTGCTCTCGTCGAGGTGGGTCAGGTCGATGCCCGAGTGCCGAGCCCGGGAATGCTCCACGATGGTCATGTCGTCCATCCTTACACCCATTCTCCGCACCCGGCACGGGCCTGCGTGTGCACGACCGGCCGTCCCGGCCCGCGACGCGTCCCGCTCGAGTTACCGTGACCGAAGCCTCACAGACACGTGGAAGCGGGGTGAGCATGTGGGTCTGATGGACCCGATCGATGCCGTTCTCATGACGGCGGAGCTGCTGGCCAATCCCATGCACGTCGCGGTGGTGCTGATCCTCGCCCCGCCCGAGGACGCCGGCCCGCGGTTCGTCGACGACGCGTACCGGGACGCCCTCGACCGGGGCGGCGAGGTGGATCCGGTGTTGCGGCGCCGGGCGTACCGGGGAGTGGACACCGGCGGGTGGTGGGCCTGGCGCGACGTGGACGACATCGACCTGAGCTACCACGTGCGGCGGGCGTCGCTGCCGCCGGGCGCCGGACGGGACGAGTTGTGGAAGCTGGTGGGCGCGTTGCATGCCGAACCCCTCGACCACTCCCGCCCGATGTGGGAGGCACACCTCGTCGACGGCCTTCCCGACGGCCGGTACGCGCTCTACATCAAGGTCCACCATGCGGTCCTCGACGGGATCGCGGGCCTGCGGATGATCGAGGAGTCGATGTCGCCCGACCCCGATCGTCGGTCGATGTCCCCGTTCTTCGCCACCGGCAGGCGCGACCGGCCCGGGTCCGCGCACGGCGGGCTTCCCACCCCGCTCGCCCTGGCCCGCTCGGCCGTCGGGACGGTCGCCTCCGGGATGGGTCTGGTCCGTCGGACCGTCGAAGGGCAGGTCCGCTCCACGGTGCAGGGCCTGACCACCGACACCACCGTGCTGCCGTTCGCGGCGCCGCGCACCCGGCTCAACGGCCCTCTCGGAGCCGGCCGCAGCTTCGCGGCCGCCGGCTGGCCGAAGGCGCGGCTGCGCGCGATCCAGCACGCGTCGGGGGTGACCGGCAACGACGTCGTCACGGCCGTTGTGGCCGGGGCGTTGCGCTCGTGGTTCGCCGAGCACGACGAACTGCCCGGTGACTCCCTGGTGGCGATCTGCCCGGTTTCGGTACGCGGGCGGCAGGACGGCGGGACGGCGGGCAATGCGTTCGGAACCGCGGTGTGCACCCTGGGCACCGACCTCGCCGACCCGGCCGACCGGCTGGGCCTGATCCACCGGTCGATGCAGGTGGCCAAGGAGCGCGTCGCGTCGCTGGGGCCGGTGCCGTCGCTGCTGGTGGCAGCTCCGAGCATCCTGCCCACCATTCTGGTCCCGATGCTCCCGTTCGACCCGAGGGTGCGGCCCGGCTACAACCTGCCGATCTCCAACGTGCCCGGCCCGCGCACCGAGCTGTACTGGAACGGCGCCCACCTCGAGGAGATCTACCCCGTGTCGATCGTGTACGACGGGATGGCTCTCAACGTCACGGTGTGCTCGTATGCCGACCGTGTCGGGTTCGGATATGTGGCCGGTGGGGAAGTAATACCGGACATCGAAACGTTGATACCTCTGACAGAGCGGTCTCTGTCAGAGCTGGAGGCCGCGGTAGGAGTGGCGCCATGAGTTCCGACACCGGAGCGACCAGGCGGGTGGACGGCGAGCACCCCCGGACCGAGATGATCGTCGACCCTCGCTTCCTGCCGGTAGCCGACCGGTTCTTCAAGATGTTCCGCGACACCCGGCAGGGCGGCGGGGCGCTGGCCGCGTACCTGCACGGCGAACCGGTGCTCGACATCTGGGCGGGCTGGGCGTCCCGGGACAAGCGCTGGACCCACGACACGGTGGCGCTGTCGTTCTCCACCGGCAAGGGCGTCGCGAGCACCGTGCTGCACCGGCTCGCCGAGCGCGGGCTCGTCGACTACGACGAACCGGTCGCGACGTACTGGCCCGAATTCGGGGCCGCCGGGAAGGAATCCATCACCGTCCGGGAACTGATGTCGCACCGCGCCGGTCTGCACCGCGCGCGCGGCCTCGTGCCGGGACGCTTCGGGCTGCTCGACTCCGACGCGGTGGCGGCCGCACTCGCGGCAGCCGCTCCGGACCCGCGCCGGCTCGCCGGCCCCGGCTATCACGCCGTCACCTACGGCAACCTCGTCGCCGAGATCGCCATCCGGGTGACCGGCCTGTCCTTCACCGAGCTGATCGAGCAGGAGATCGCCGGCCCGCTCGGTCTGCGCGAGTTCTGGTTCCACGTGCCGCAGGAAGAGCGGCACCGCATCGCCCGGGTGTTCCCCCGGCTGAATCCGACCCCCGCCCCGTGGGCGGTCACCGGCACCGTGCTGTCGCGGCTGCCCGGGTTGCGTGGCGTCGCCGAAGCGGGCATGGCCGAAGGCTTCGACGAGCTGGCCCGCAGCCCCGCGGCGCACGACGCGGTGATGCCGGGGTGGAACGGGGTGTTCACCGCTCGCGCGCTGGCCCGGATGTACGGGGCCCTCGCGAACGCCGGCGAACTCGGCGGGGCGCGGCTGCTGAAGGAGGAGACCCTCGAGCAGGTCCTGGAGGTGCAGACCCGTCGCCGCGACTACGTGCTCGGTATCCGCCCGAACTGGCGGCTGGGCTACCACCCGGGCTGGGTCGCCCTGCGCGAGCAGCCGCTGCAGTCGATCGGCCACTTCGGCTTCGGCGGCTCCGGCGCGTTCGCCGATCCGGAAACCGGCCTGTCGATCGCCTTCGTCACCAACCGCCTCGGTAGCGTCACCCCCATCTCGGACATGCGGTTCCCGCGCCTTGGCGCCGCGGGTGTCGTCGTCGCCCGGCAGGCGGCCTGACGGCGGGCTACCTGACGGCCGGTGCCGAGGTGCCGCACCCCGCGCCGACCCGGGACCTGTCAGTGGTGCACGCGGCGCCCGGTGACCGCCTTGACCACGAACAGCAGGATCACCGGCGGCTCTGTTCCGAACCACGGATGACGGTGGGAGACTGGGAAGCGCGAAACGGTTTCGTCTGTCCGAGGAGCGCGGCGATGACCACCCACCGAGAACATGCAGGCCATGAACATGCCCACGGCGAGGGCTGCGGGCACGTGGCCGTGCCACACGGCGACCACGTCGACTATGTGCACGACGGGCATCTGCACCGAGTCCACGACGGACACGTCGACGAGTGTGAACCCGCCGAGCATGTGGCCCACGAAGGACACGACCACATCCACGGTGAAGGCTGCGGACACGTGGCCGTCCCGCACGGGGATCACCTGGACTACATCCACGACGGGCACCGGCACGCCGCGCACGACGGGCACTACGACGACCACTGACCGGTACGACCTGCGCCCCCCTCTGATGCGACGGTCGGAGCCCGGGGGCCGGATGAGGGTCGTCTCCGCCCACCCCTCGGCGAGTTGATCGAGCGCGGTCGGAAGCCGACACCTTCAGAGCGAACCCATATGCACGCTCGCGTGTGCCCGCACCAGGACCGCGCCGTCCGGTGCGGTGAGGTGCGTGTCGATCGAGGCGAGTCGCCGGCCCGCGCGGGTGACCTTCGCCTCGACGAGCAGGTCGGGACCCGGCGCCTCGGGTGAGCGCAGGTAGTCGAGGGTCAGGTTCAGCAGCCGGTACTGCCGGCCGGCGGCGGTGAGGGTCTGGGCCGCCAGTTCGGCGACGGCGTCGGCGACGGAGACCAGCACCCCGCCCTGCACCGCCCCCATGGGATTGGCCATCCACTCCACCGGCGGCACCACCGCGGTGACGTGGCCCTTCTCGACGGTCTGCAGGCGCAGGTCGAGTAGTCCCGCGAGCGGTCCGCGGGCCACCGTGCCGGCGGCGATGCCGGAGACTACGTCGAGCCCGGGGCGGTCGGTGAGTTCCGCCGGATCCGTCCAGGGTTCGGGGGTGGGCCGGGACAGACCGGACGCGTCCGCGAACGAGTCTGCGTCGAACACGGCGGGACGATTCACGACCATGGACCGTCCCGTCAGCTGGATCACCAGATCGCCTGCGTCGTCGCGGATCTGCGCGGTGCTCAGCGCCGTGTCCTCGTCCACGTGGACCGCGCGGCCGGTACCGTGCAGATTCCCCTGGGCGGAAATCGGATTCGCGGTCGACGCGCTGAGTTGGGTGAGTACGGACCGGGTGTCGCGGCCCTGGCCCCGCCACACGAGGTGCGGGGCGGCGCCGAGCACGACGTCGGTGAGCACACCGACGGACCCGACGGTGGTGCGGCCGCGGTGGTCGAGAAATCGGTCGCCGAGCGGTTGGCGGAACGCCACCGTTCGGGGCTCCCCGGCCACGGTGTCGATGCCCATGAAGGCGTTGAGGCGATCGGTTTCGGGGGCGGTGACGGTCACGGGAGGCATCCTGGGATCGGGAGGGACGGAGCGAGGGTTCGCTCGGTCACCGTACCGAGGCCGGGACCGGGGCGTCCCGCCCACCCCGGTCAGCCGAGATGCGCGTGCATCTCCCACACGAGGATCTCCGCGGCCGTGTCGGTGTGGATCCGCTGCCCGCCGGAACCGGTCAGTCGCACGGCGTCACCCTCCCGCAGGGTGCCGGCGCCCTCGAGCTCGGCCGTGCCCTGGGCGACGAACACGTGCAGGTACGGCGCATCGGGTAGGACGACCGGCCGGCCCGGCTGCAGCCGGGCGACCGACAGCCCGGCGTACTTGTTGTGGATACGGATGGCGGCGTGGTCGCGGTGCTCGGGGATCCCGGTCGCGACGGGCACCAGTCCGCCGCGCATCAGTTCGTCGTCGATCTCGAGCTGTTCGTAGCCGGGGGTGATGCCCGACTCGTCCGGGACCACCCACATCTGGATGAAGCGCACCGGTTCGGCGTGCTCCTCGGCGTGCAGCCCCGTGACGCCGGGCAGTCGCCAGGAGTCGTTCTTCTCCGAGTGCAGGATGCCCGTCCCGGCGCTCATCCGCTGCGCCAGGCCGGGGTAGATGACGCCGGAGTGCCCGATCGAGTCCTGGTGCACGAGGCTGCCGCGCAGCACCCAGGTCACGATCTCCATGTCGCGGTGCGGATGCGTGTCGAAGCCCTGGCCCGGCAGGACGGTGTCGTCGTTGCTGACCAGCAGCAGCCCGTGGTGGGTGTTGTCCGGGTCGTAGTGGTGCCCGAAGGAGAACGAGTGCTTCGAATCGAGCCAGGAGATCTTCGTCGTCAGCCGCTCTTCGGCGCGCCGGATGTCGATGGTCGGGGCGTCGGTCATGGTGTCTCCTCGAAAGGTATCGCGGGTCAGGGTACGGAGCGGAACGGGGCGGGCGGCGGGCCGGCGTGCCGAGGCGCGCATCTCCCGGAGGAGCCCTTCGGTCCCGGCGCGCCTTACGGCAACTGCTCGTGTTCGGCCGGGACGGTCCCGAGCCGGCCGGCCTGGAAGTCCTCGAACGCCTGGATGATCTCGGCCTTGGTGTTCATCACGAACGGCCCGTACATCGCCACGGGCTCGCGGATCGGCCGCCCGCCGAGCAGGAACACCTCGAGCGACGCGGTGCGCGAGTCCTGGGTGGTGGCGGCGGTGAACGTGACGCTGTCGCCATTCGGTCCGAACACGGCGGTCTGTCCGGCCCGGATCGGTGCGCGCTCCGCGCCGACGGTGCCGTCCCCGGCGAGCACGTAACCGAGCGCGTTGTACTCCCGGCGCCACGGCAGGGTCACCGAGGCGCCGGGCGCGACGGTCAGGTGGGCGAGGGCGATCGGGGTGTGGGTGACGCCGGGGCCGCGCACACCGCCGATCTCGCCGGCGACGACGCGGACGAGGGCGCCGCCGTCGGGGGAGGAGGCCAGGGCCACCTGGCTGCCGGAGATGTCCTGGTATCGGGGCTGCGCCATCTTGTTGTCCCGGGGCAGGTTCACCCACAACTGCACGCCGTGGAACAGGCCGCCGCTGGCAACGACATGTTCCGGCGGGGCCTCGATGTGCAGGATGCCCGACCCCGCCGTCATCCACTGGGTGTCGCCGCCGCCGATGGTGCCGCCGCCGCCGTTGGAGTCCTTGTGCTCCAGGATCCCGTCGATCATGTAGGTGACGGTCTCGAAGCCGCGGTGCGGGTGCCACGGGGTGCCCTTGGGTTCACCGGGTGCGTACTGCACCTCGCCCATCTGGTCCATGTGGATGAACGGATCGAGGAAGCGCTGGTCGATGCCTGCGAATGCCCGGCGCACGGGGAAACCCTCACCCTCGTATCCGACGGGGGCGGTGCGGACGCCGAGGACGGGACGGGCGGGGGCGTCCGGCGCGGGGGACGGGATGCGGGGCAGCGTGAGGATGTTGTCTACGGTCACCGCGGGCATGGCGGGCTCCTTCGGCATGTAGTTGACTGTTCAACTACTCTAACCGACCGGCCGGGGGATTTGTTCCTGCCGTGCGACGGGCGCGAGCCGGCCGGTCCGAAAACGACAAACCCCCTGCCCGAGGGGAGGGGAGGGCAGGGGGTCCGCGCCGGGCGCATGACGCCCGGTGCCACGTCCCGCCTACGGGGGGAGGGAGGTGGGACGCGGTGTCTGTGACGGCCGATCGTCTCCGTTGGCCGGATGAAGCCAGGATACATACCCGCTGGGGTATGGTCCATCGCTTCGGTGCCCTAAGCACCGGCCGCAGGGCATAGTTCCTCGCTCCGCTGCGCGCCGGGATTTCGGCGATCCCGGGCGGCGCGATGAGTTTCCCGCTGCCGGGTGGTCTACCTGCTCGACACCCTCACACGAGGTACCGTCCGCCCGCTCACACGCAAGGAGTTGAAGATGTCCCGCATGCTCTTCGCCAACCTGGCCGTCAAGGATGTCGCCGCCACCCGCACGTTCTTCGACGCTCTCGGCTTCACCTTCAACGAGATGTTCTGCGACGCCAACACCGCCTGCCTCGAGATCAACGAACAGACCTACGTGATGCTCCTCGAGGAGCCGCGCTTCCGCGACTTCATCACCGGCGACATCTGCGACACCGCCACGGCCCGTGAGGTGCTCATGAGCGTGTCCGCCGACAGCCGCGACGAGGTCGACCGGCTCGTCGACGCCGCGCTCGCCGCCGGTGGCAGCGACTGGATCACCGCCGGGTCGGAGGAGATGAAGACCGACTTCATGTACGGCCGGGCCTTCCGCGACCTCGACGGGCACGTCTGGGAGGTCATGTGGATGGACGTCGAGGCCGCGGCCGCCGCGATGGGATCCCAGGCCGAGACGTCCGTGCAGACGTAGCGGCCGGCCTCAGGGGTGCTCGGGCAGCCCGAACAGGGCGAACAGCTCGGTGTCGAAGAACACCGTCACATGCACCACCCGGTCGCCCACGACATCGAGCACCTGCAGCTGAAACGGATGGTGCTGCCCGTCCTCGCCTCTCATGTAGAGGCCGAGGGCGGGCTGCCCGTTCGCCACCGTCGGCAGCAGAACCTGGTCTCCCGGCCCGCTCGCCGGGCAATGCGTCCGGATGAGGGTCCCGATCGCCTCGGCGCCGCGGTACCAGCCCTCGAACGGCGGCATCTCCCAGACCGCCTCCTGGGTGAGCATCTCGACGATCGAATCGATGTCGTACTTCTCGAACCCTTCGACCCAGCGCCGCACCAGCGCCTGCGCCTCCGGGCTCTCCGGCTCGACCAGATTCTCCTTCGTCACCTGCGCCTGCTGCAGCTGCGCGCGGGCCCGCTGGAGCAGGCTGTTCACCGCGGCCGTCGAGGTGTCCAGCGCGGTGGCCACCTCCGTCGCCCGCCATTGCAGCACGTCCCTCAGCAGCAGCACTGCCCGCTGCCGCGCCGACAGATGCTGCAGCGCCGCCACGAACGCCAGACGGATGGACTCGCGCGAGGTCACGATCGCCGCCGGGTCCGTCGGGTCGTCCGGCCGACCGTCGTCGCCGAGGGATCCGCCGGGAATCGGCTCGAGCCACGGCACTTCCCCGCGCTCGACGAGGTCGTCGACCGGATCCGAACTCGGCGCCCCCAGCCCCGTCGGCAGCGGCCGGCGCGACCGGCCCTCCAGCGCGGTCAGGCACACGTTGGTCGCGATGCGGTGCAGCCACGTCCGCAGCGACGAGCGGCCGCCGAAGTTGGCGTAGCCGCGCCAGGCGCGCAGGTACGTCTCCTGCACGAGGTCTTCCGCGTCGTGGATCGAGCCACTCATCCGGTAACAGTGCGCCAGCAGCTCACGCCGGTACGGACCGGCGAGCGTCAGAAAGTCGTCCTGCGAATCGAGAACCTGCTCCGTCATGGTGTGCCCCCGCCTGCCCGTCGGTCCGAAGTGCAGTTACGAGCGTGAGCGTAGCCCCGGGGGCCGACAGGAAACAGGGTCTCGAACTATCTGTGCACTCCGGGTACCGTCCAGTAACTGCCCCCGGCCGACAGCCCCGCCGGCAGGCAGCAAGGACGAGGGGGACGCGTGCCCGACATCGCGCCACGACCGACAGGCCCGTACGCCGGGGGACCGCCCGTGTCGGCCCTGCACGTCGACATGCCCCCGCTCGAGCGTTTCGGTCTGCGCGAAGCCGGTCGCACGGTCGTCGTCGCCGTGGTGCTCGTCGTCAGCGTGCTGCTGAAACTGCTGGCCTGGCCGCTGCGGCCCGACGGGCGCGGCCCGGCCGACGCCGCCGCCGAGGGCACCGTCGACGCATTCGAGATCCTCGGCCCCACGTTCGTCAAGCTCGGCCAGCTCATGGCGTCGTCGTCCGGTGTGTTCCCCAAGCCGCTGGCCGACGCGTGCCTGCGCTGCCTGGACGACGTCGCGCCCGTCTCCGCGGACCAGGCCCGCGCCGTGATCGAGGAAGACCTCGGGCATCCCGTCGGCGAACTGTTCGCCCGGTTCGACGACCTCCCGCTGGCCGCCGCGTCCGTCGGCCAGGTGCACGCGTGTGTGCTGCACGACGGGCGGCAGGCGGTCGTGAAGGTGCAGCGGCCCGGCATCGCCCACCGCATGCTCATCGACCTGCGTGCGGCCTACCTCGGCGCGCGCCTGCTGCAGGCCTTCGAGTTCTTCCGCATCGCGAACGCCACCGCCATCATCCGCGACCTGCACTCGTCCACGATGACCGAACTCAACAGTGCGGTCGAGGCGGACCGGCAGAGCCGGTTCCGGGAGTGCATCGGCGCGTTCGGGGACAACACGGCCGTCACCACGCCGCAGGTGTACTGGGACTACTGCGGACCGCGCGTGATCTGCATGGAACGCCTTCGCGGTGTGCCCATGGACCGCGTGCCCGCCGACGCCGGCATCGACACCCGCCTGCTCATCCGCCGCGGGGTGAAGGTATGGATCGAATCGGTCGTCCTGCACGGGCCGTTCCACGGCGACGTGCACGCCGGGAACCTGTGGCTGCTCGACGACGGCCGCCTCGCCTTCCTGGACTTCGGCATCGTCGGCGAGCTGCCCGAGCACTGGCGCGCCATCCTGCGCGACCTGTTCCGCGCGACCGCCATCGACGGGGACTTCGCCCGCGTGGCGCAAGGCATCCGCGCACTCGGCTACACCAGCGGACTCGATGCCGACGACGCCGAGATCGGCCGGCAGGTGGCGCAGGCCCTTGCTCCGATCCTCGGCCGCGACCTCGGACAGCTGCGGCTCAGCGAACTCATCGTCGCGCTGATCCGGCTCGGCAAGCAATGGGGGATCGCCAGCCCGGAGGAACTGGTGCTGTTCGGCAAGCAGCTCGGCTACTTCGAGCGCTACGCCACCGCCCTCGCCCCCGGCTGGGTCATCGGCCAGGACCTGTACCTGCTGCGCAATGTCTTCCCTGAGGAGGTGGCGCGCCGCGCCGCCGAGCAGGGGCTCGAGCTACCCGCGTAGCGCGCGGGTGCGCGGGCGCGCGGGTGCGCGGGTGCGCGGGGCGAGCGAATGTATCGTTCAGCTCCTCACGTCGACAGCATGGTCCATTCGCTCGGTTCGAGCCGGGGCGGCCCGGCGGGTGCGGAGTGCGCCGGGCGCGTCAGCCCACATGCGTGACGGGTATCGAAGCCCCGGTCACGGCGGCGCCGTCGTCGGAGAGCAGGAACCGGATCACGCGCGCGATCTCGGCGGGCTGCGACCACGAGCGCCGGTTCGCGTCGGGCATCGCCGCCCGGTTCGCGGGAGTGTCGATGACGACGGGCAGCAGCGCGTTGACCCGGACGCCGTCGGCGGCGTACTCGACGGCCAGGGTCTCGACCAGTGCGGTCACGGCGGCCTTCGACGCGACGTAGGCGGCGCCCCCGGCGAACGGCCGCTTCGTCGCCGCGGTCGACATGCAGACCACCGACCCACCGCCGCCCGCGAGCAGGTGCGGCAGCGCCGCGCGGGTCACGGCGTAGGCGGTGCGCACGTTCAGATCCAGCTGGGCATCGAGGACCTCGATCGGAGTCTCGTGCACCCGCGGCCCCGAGGTGAACCCGCCCACCAGATTCACCACACCGAACAGGGGCGCGGATTCCTCGGCCGCCGCGAGCGAGACGGCCTGCCGCAGCTGCGCCTCGTCGGACAGGTCCGCCTCCACGAGATGCAGACCCGGATGGTCCGCGAGCCGGCCGAGTTCGGTACGAGCCACCCAGGGGACCACGACCCGCCAGCCGGTCTCGAGCAGATGCGTCGTGACGGCGGCACCGAGCCCGCCGGTGCCGCCGGTGACGAGCGCAGTCCGGATCGCGGTCATGGGAATCCTCTCGGCCGAGCGGACGGATGCCCGTCCACGATAGGCGTCGGACGTACCCGCGTATCGCGATACCGAGCCACACGTGCCGGTTCCGGACATCGGCAACCGTCCCGGCGGTTGTCGACGTCCGAAACCTGCACTCCGATAGGCGAATCCGGCTCGCCGACGAACAGGGGTGGTCCTATGCCGTGCGCGACGCCGCGTACGCGCCCTGCCACACCGTGTCGAACGGCGTGTGCGCCCCGACCCGGCCCTCGATGCCGGCGGTGACGAAGTCCTTCGCCAGCGCGACGGCGGCGGGCACGTCGGCGCCCTTGGCGAGTTCGGCGGTCACGGCCGCGGCGAGCGTGCAGCCGGCGCCGGACACCCGCTCGCGGCCGACCTTCGGCGCGGAGAACACGGTGACCTCCGCACCGTCGAAGAGCACGTCGACGGCGTCGTCGCCGGCGAGCTCCACGCCGCCCTTGGCCAGGACGTACCGCGGGCCGAGGGCGTGGATGCGGCGGGCGGCCTCGACGAGGTCGTCGACGGTGTCGATGCGGTCCATCCCCGCCAGGGTGCGGGCCTCGAACAGGTTGGGGGTGACCACCGTGGCCAGGGGCAGCACGGCCTCGCGCAGCGCGTTGTCGGTGTCGAGCGCGGCGCCGGGCTCCTGACCCTTGCAGATCAGCACCGGGTCCAGGACGACGTGCCGCCACGACCGGCGACGCAGGCCCTCGGCGACCACCTCGATGGTCGCGGGGGTGCCGAGCATGCCGATCTTGACGACGTCGAGGTCGTGGGCCGCGGTGGCGGCCTCGATCTGGTCCGCGATGACCTCGGGCGCGATCGGGACGAAGCGGTGCGACCAGTCGTTCCGCGGGTCGAACGAGACGATGCAGGTGGTGGTGCCGACGCCGTAGACGCCCAGCTCCTGGAATGTCTTCAGATCCACCTGCAACCCTGCGCCGCCGGTGGCTTCGGACCCGGCGATGACATAGGCGAGGTCGACCACGATGTACTCCAATCCGATGGGGGACAGACTGCGTGCCGGCCCGGAAGGTGCCGGTACGTCGGGGGAGACCACGGCTGCCCGCGACGTCGTCACCGGGTTCGCACGATCGGTCCCGGCACCAGGCTAGCGCGCCCGGCCGTGCGTCCCTGCCGGACGACCCGTGCCGATGACCGGCGTCACATGCGGCCCGGCGCATGTCGGTGCGGTGCGGCACCATGGGAATCGACCGGTCGAGGCACGACGACAGAAGGTGGGCGGCATGTGCGGTCGGTATGCGAGCACGGTCACCGATCAGGAACTGCGCTCCCTGTTCGACGTGGTGGAGACGGTAGGCGAGCCGCTGCCCCCGTCGTACAACGTCGCGCCGACGCAGACGGTGCGGGTGGTGCTCGAGCGCGCCCCGAAGGACGATCCGGGCGCGGAGGCGGTGCGTCAGCTCCGCTCCGCCCGGTGGGGGCTGGTGCCGTCGTGGGCCAAGGACCCGAAGATCGGCAACCGGCTGATCAATGCCCGCTGCGAGACGATCACCGAGAAACCGTCGTTCAAGGCCGCGGCCGCGCGGCGACGGTGCATCCTGCCGGCCGACGGGTACTTCGAGTGGCAGAAGCGCGAGGACGGCACCAAGGTGCCGTACTTCCTGCACGGCGACGGCGTGCTCGGAATGGCCGGCCTGTACGAGCTGTGGCCGGATCCGAACCTGCCGGACGACCATCCCGACAAGTGGCTGTGGACCGTCACGGTGCTGACGACGGAGGCCACCGACGCCGCCGGGCAGATCCACGAGCGGTGCCCGCTGGTGCTGCCGCCGTCCTTCCACGACGTGTGGCTCGATCCGGCCCTCACCGACCGCGACGACGTCGACGCGCTGATCGCCTCCGTCCCCGAACCCCACCTGGAGCCCTACGAGGTCGGCACCGCGGTCAACAACCCTCGCAACAACCGCCCGGAACTGCTCGAGCCGGTGTGAGCGGCGCGGGGCCACCGGGGCTCGGGTGGCCGTGCCCGTCTGCGGGCCCTTCCGTGGCACGCCTCGCGATCCGAATCACTTTCCGTGGAGGGAGGATTCGCGGAATCCGAGGGATACTGGTCGATGCTGTGGAACGCCGTGCCGACGGACGTGCCGGCGGGTCTCGACCGGATCACGTGCCCCGTCACCCTCGCGCAGGGCGTACTCGACGTCGTCGCGTCCGCGCAGACGGTGCGGTACGTCCCGCTGATTCCCGGGGCGCGGTTCGTGCCGCTGCCGTGGGCCGGGCATGCGCCGCAGTCGGATGCCCCCGAAGGCGATCGTCGACCTGGTCCGGCGGGCCGCGGCGGAGGCATGATTCCGGCGTGTGGGTGCCGGCTGCGCTTCCGCTGGTGGCTCAGCCGATCCGGACGCCGTCCGTGACGACCCAGATTCCGTCGGCGCTCTCCCGGACGGGCCGGCGCAGCTGCAGCACCACGATGCTGCCGTCCGCCCGGTTCGTCACCTCGACGGTGTGCGGGTCGGCCGCGCGCGCGTCGGTGTCGCTCCATCCGAATCGGTCCGCCACGAACGCCTGCGCGACGAGGGACGGATCCAGCCGCCACGGCTGGCTACCCTCGTCGACCGCGCGCTGAAGCGCTTCGGCCTCCTCCGGGGCGA
The DNA here is from genome assembly GCF_053764755.1 of Rhodococcus sp. 2H158. Classification (NCBI taxonomy): domain Bacteria; kingdom Bacillati; phylum Actinomycetota; class Actinomycetes; order Mycobacteriales; family Nocardiaceae; genus Rhodococcus; species Rhodococcus sp. 2H158. The sequence goes on along the minus strand of NZ_JBSNCE010000011.1, from coordinate 112,443 downwards.
GATCTTCACCGGGAAAGGCCGACCCGGCCGGCGGCGTCGTGTCCTCGCTCGTCGCGGCCGGCGGCGTCTCCGGCGAGGGGGACGTGGGGGCGCTCTCGGCCGTCGTCGCCGATGCCGGTGCCGACGCGGGAACGGACGCGCTCGTGGTCGGTTGTGTGCCCGGCGTGGTGTCGCCGTCGCCGCACGACGCGACCAATCCGACCGAGGCCACCACTGCGGCAACGGTTTTCGGCAATCTCATCCACACGGAATCCTCCTCGCGATTCGGTCACCGAGGCCGGGCGAACCGGAACTCCCACGGCTGCTGCCCCTTACCGGTCTGCACCCAGTGATCGTCCTCGATGTGCCGGAGCACCTCGGCGAGGCTTCGGTTCATCTCCGGCGCCCACGCCTCCTGCGGCGGGATATCCCCCCATGTTCGGGGTACCGGGAAGGTGGGACCGACATAGCGGCGTTCCCCGTCCACCCGGCCGACGAACCGCTTGTACGCGTTGCCGTACTGCGAACTCAGCGTCGCGAGCAGGGAGGCCCACCACGACGTGCCGCCCGCGTCCTCCAGTTCCACGGTCAGCGTCTCCGCGTCCCCGGTTCCCGAGCTCTCGCCCATGTCTACTCCCCACCTCGTCCTTCGCGGTGTCCGTCACCGGCGACGGGAGTCGGCCTCTTCTCGCTCACCAGCCACTCGATGTGCTGGAAGAGGTCGTTCTCGCCCATGGGAAGGCTCCCTCGCCGTGGTCGTGCCCCGGGCATAACCGGTATCCGGGGCAGGCAAACCCGTCCGCGTTTCGTGGCCCCACGGCTCGGGTACCTCGCAGCCATGAGTATCGAAGACGGTCCCGGCGACACGCTCAGCCCGAGCGAGGGCCTCGATTCCGACGAAGTCCGTAACGACGACGGCGACGAGGTCGTGGACCCGCCGCAGGGCTGGAGCGGGGCCGACCGGTTCGGCACCACGCAGCGGGAGGAGCAGGAAGGCGAGTCGCTGGACCAGCGCCTCGCCGAGGAGGAACCCGACGTGGCGCCCCTGGAGCCGCTCGAGCGGCCGGTTGCGGCCATGCCGGACGACGAGCTGACCGAGGACATCGTCGACGAGGTCTACGACGGCGGAGGCGACACAGCCGTCGTCGACGGCGGACGTAAGCACGCAGAGCTGGTCGAGGGTGTCATCGTCGAGGACTCGCGGGTCGATCGAGGTCAGATCGACGGCAGCCCCGAGGACGGCGAGTCCCTCTTCCCGGTGGTCGAGTGAGATGGGCGCCGCCGGTGACGCGCAGGTGCCGACACGGAGGCGGTCCTGCCGTGGTAGGGGTGTCCGGAAGAGCGATCGATGCAATGATCATTTGTCATGAGTGACAACTCGGGAGTTGCAGGCAGGGGCGGGCTCACCGTCGGCTCGCGGGTGGTGGTGCGTCGTGGCGACGACAAGAGCCGACTGCCCGGAGTGGTGGTCGAGGACTATGCGAGCGAAGCCGCCCGGGCCGGCGAGCAGCTGGGGCGGGACTGGGCGCCGGTGCGCCGGTGGGCCGTCGCGCTGGACGACGGCCGGCTCGTCTTCGCCGACGACGACGAGGTCGAGGCGGAGCCGAAGAAGTCCTGACCGCTGTCCGTACGCTCCGGACCCTCGCGATCAACCCCGCCGGCGTGCCGGTCTTGGACGAACCGTGCGCATCGAGAAGTGCGGTTGGCTCATGCCTGGATCTGCTAGGTTGATACCTAGCTGATCTAGGCATAGGAGTCCTATGTACCTCGACAAGGACCTGGTGGCGGCCTCGGCGACCCCGCTTGTGCTCGGAATCCTCGCCGACGGCGACTCCTACGGGTACGCCATCCTCAAACGAGTCAAGGATCTGTCCGGTGGACGGATCCAGTGGACCGACGGAATGCTGTACCCGCTGCTGCATCGCCTGGAACGGTCCGGATACGTGTCGGCGTCGTGGGGGAGTTCCGACAGTGGGCGACGGCGCAAGCACTACGCGATCACCGACGCAGGCCGGAGCGTGCTCGCGGAACGGCGCAGTCAGTGGGACGTCGTGGCGGACGCGCTGGACCAGGTCTGGCGCTGCGCCGAGGTGCCCGCGACCCCCGCCGAAGGATGGTCGTGATGGACACCGACGCCGCGCTGGAGTCGCAGATCGGTCAGTGGCGCGGCTACGTCGAGCGTCGTCGCGCGATATCCGCCGCCGACGCCGACGAGATGGAAGACCACCTGCGTGACCAGATCTCCGATCTGTCCGCCGCCGGGTTGGGGGCCGACGAGGCCTTCCTGGTCGCGGTCAAACGCATGGGCAGCGTGGACGACATCTCCCGAGAGTTCGCACGCGAGCATTCCGATCGGCTGTGGAAACAACTCGTCCTGATGCCCGCACCGGACGACGGTGGTACCCGGCCCACGCGTGAGCTGTTCGTCGTGCTCGCGCTCGCCGTCGGTGCGGCGGTCCTCCTGAAGGCCGGACTGGCGACACTGGACGAGGACGTCGTCGTGCGCAACGTCAGCGTTCTCGTGCTTCCGTTCCTCGCCGGGTACTTCGCCTGGAAGCGCCGCATGACGCCCCGCGGCGCCGCGGCGCTGCTGGTGCCGTTCGCCCTGGTGGCGGTCGTGACGAACGCGTTCCCCTTCGTCCCGAACGGATCGACCGAGGTGATCGCCGCGATCCATGCCCCGATCGCGTTGTGGTTCGTCGTCGGCCTCGCCTATGTCGGAGGCGAGTGGCGGTCCGACCGGCGGTGGATGGACTTCGTCCGATTCACCGGCGAATGGGTCGTCTACCTCACCCTGCTCGCCCTCGGCGGCGGCGTCCTCGTAGGCCTCACGATCGGCGCGTTCGACGCGCTCGGCACGGATGCCGAGTGGGTCGTCGAGGATTGGGTACTGCCGTTCGGCGCGGCGGGCGCGGTCGTCGTCGCCGCCTGGCTCGTGGAGGCGAAGCAGAACGTGGTGGAGAACATCGCCCCCGTCCTCACCCGCGTGTTCACACCCCTCACAATCCTCATGCTGCTGGTGTTGCTCGCGGCGTTCGCGACCACCGGGAGCGTCGTCGACGTCGACCGAAACCTGTTGATCCTGATGGACCTCATCCTCGTCGTGGTCCTGGGACTGCTGCTGTACGCGATCTCCGCCCGCGAACCTCACCTGCCGCCCGACCTGTTCGACCGTCTCCAGCTCGTCCTTGTCGTCCTCGCTCTCGCGGTCGACCTGCTCATGCTCACAGCCATGCTCACCCGGATCGCGGAGTTCGGCTTCACCCCCAACAAGGTGGCCGCTCTCGGGATGAACCTGGTTCTACTGGTCAATCTCACCTGGTCGGCCCGCCTCCTCCTCGGGTTCGTCCGTGGCCGCCGCGGGTTCGGCGCCCTCGAACGCTGGCAGACCCGCTACCTGCCCGTCTTCGGCATCTGGGCGGCGCTGGTTGTCTGCGTTCTCCCGCCGATGTTCGACTTCGCGTGACCGTCGGTCACCGAATACCGGCCGTCGATCCGTCCACGCCTTTACAACCGGTCCGCAAGGCAGTAATTTGAACGATCGTTCGACCTAATCTGCTGCCTGCCGCCGATCGCCGGCCGAAAGGACCTCCGCATGAGCGCACCCGAGGACGTCGTACTCTCCCGCCGGGAAGGCCACGTCACGACGTGGACGATCAACCTGCCCGAGGCGCGCAATCCGATCTCCGGCGACGACGTCGTCGAGCGGCTGGTGCAGCTGGTGGAGGAGGCGAATGCGGACTACGAGACCCGCGTGGTGATCCTCACCGGCGCCGGCAGCGCGTTCTCGGCCGGCGGCAACGTCAAGGACATGGCCGACCGCGCCGGGATGTTCGGTGGTGCCCCGCATCAGCTGCGTGAGGGCTACCGTCGCGGAATCCAGCGGCTGCCCAAGGCGATCTACCACTGCGAGGTGCCGATCATCGCCGCAGTCAACGGTCCCGCGGTCGGCGCCGGCTGCGACCTGGCCATGATGTGCGACATGCGGATCGCTTCGAGCACCGCATTCTTCGCCGAGAGCTTCGTCAAGCTCGGCATCATCCCCGGCGACGGCGGCGCGTGGCTGCTGCCCCGCGCCATCGGTGCGGCGCGGGCCGCGGAGATGGCCTTCACCGGCGACCGGGTCGACGCGGCGACCGCGCTGGACTGGGGCATGGTCTCCCGCGTCGTCGAACCCGAGCAGCTGCTGGCCACCGCGAACGAACTCGCCGCCCGCGTCGCGGTGAATCCGCCGCACGCGCTGCGCATGACCAAGAAGCTGATGCGCGAGGGACAGCGCCAGGATCTCGACAGCATCCTCGAGCTCTCCGCCGCGTTCCAGGCCCTCTCGCACCACACCGCCGACCACGGCGAGGCACTCTCGGCGTTCCTCGAACGCCGCACCGGGAACTTCACCGGCAACTGACCGCGGCGGCCCCGAGCCGCACACAACGAAGGAGAGACGGCCGTGGAGCGGACGATCTTCACTCAGGAACACGACGAATTCCGTTCCATGCTGCGGGATTTCATCGACCGCGAGGTTCTGCCGCATCAGGCGGAGTGGGATGCGCTGGGCCGGCCCCCGCGCGAGTTCTTCCACCGTCTCGGTGAACTCGGCGTCCTCGGTATCCAGGTGCCCGAGGAGTTCGGCGGCGGTGGCGAATCGAGCTTCAAGTACAACGCCATCGTGTTCGAGGAGGTGGCCCGGGCCGGCGTGTCGTTCGGCTCCTACACCGTGCACTCCTGCCTGATCCTGCCGTACCTGCTGGAATACGGCAGCGACGAGCAGCGGAAGCGCTGGCTGCCGGACTTCGCGTCCGGCCGGATGATGACCGCCATCGCGATGACCGAGCCCGGCACCGGCTCGGACCTGGCCAACATCGCCACCACCGCCAAGCTGTCCGCCGACGGCTCGCACTACGTCGTCAACGGCGCGAAGACGTTCATCACCGGCGGCGTCACCGCAGACCTGGTCCTCACCGTCTGCCGGACGGCGCCGTTCGACCCGGAGGACCGCCGTGCCGGCCTGTCGATCCTCTGCGTGCCCACCGATGCCGAGGGGTTCTCCGTCGGCCGCAAGCTGGACAAGATCGGGCTGCACCAGCAGGACACCGCCGAGCTGTCGTACCAGGATGTGCAGGTTCCGGTGGAGAATCTCCTCGGCGAGGAGGGCAAGGCCTTCGGCTACCTCGCCCACAACCTCCCCCAGGAACGCCTGAGCATCGCGCTCAACCAGGTCGGCCAGGCCGCGGCCGCGATCGAGCATGCCGTCGCATACACCAAGGACCGCAAGGTGTTCGGCAAGCCGGTGGCCTCCTTCCAGAACACCAAGTTCGTTCTCGCGGAATGCTCCGCCGAGGTGCAGGCGGCGCGAGTCTTCGCCGACCACTGCCTCGAACTGCTCGACCGGGGCGAACTGTCGGTGGCGGACGCCGCCCGTGCCAAGCTGTACTGCACCGAGGTCGCCGGCCGCGTGATCGACAAGTGCCTGCAGTTGCACGGTGGCTACGGCTACATCACCGAATACCCGATCGCTCGCCTCTACGCCGACACCCGCGTCAGCCGGATCTACGGCGGCACCAGCGAAGTCATGAAGACGATCATCGCCAAGGACCTCGGCCTCTAGACGTCCCGGTGGGACCGGCAGAAGGAGCACGAATGTATCCAGGACGCTATGCCTCGATCACCCCGGACAAGCCGGCGGCGATCGAGGCGGCCACGGGGCGCGAGATCAGTTACCGCGAGCTCGAGGACCGTTCGGTGCAGTTCGCGCACTGGCTCCGCGCCCACGGCCTCGGCGCGGGCGACCACCTCGCCGTGCTGTCGGTCAACGACGTGACCGTCTTCGAACTGTACTGGGCTGCAGTGCGTTCCGGCATGTACGTGACGTTCGTGAACACGCATCTCGCCCCGCCCGAGGTCGCCTACATCGTCGACGACTGTGACGCCGCGGCTCTCGTGGTCTCCGCGCCCCTCGCGGACCTCGCGGTCGCCGTGGCCGGCGACACGCCGAAGGTGCGGCACCGCCTGGCGTTCGGCGGCGACGTTCCCGGCCACCTCGGATACGAGGCCGAGATCGCCGCGATGAGCACCACCGCGCCGGTCGACCAGCCCGGCGGGACGGACATGCTCTACTCGTCGGGCACGACCGGCCGGCCGAAGGGAATCAAGCCCGCGCTCAGCGGAGCGCAGGTCGGTGAGCAGGCGGCCTCCAACGCGGTCGGACTGCTGCAGAGCTTCGGCTTCGACGACGAGTGCGTGTACTACGCGCCCGCCCCGATCTACCATGCCGCGCCCCTGCGGTTCGGCGCCGCGGCGCAGGCGCTCGGCGGCACGGCGATCGTCGCGGGCAGGTTCGACGCCGAGACCTGCCTCGCCGACCTCGAGCGCTACCGCGTGACCCACAGTCAGTGGGTACCCACGCATTTCGTCCGGCTCCTGAAGCTGCCCGAGCAGATCCGCGACCACTACGACCTGTCCGCGATGCGCGCCGCCATCCACTCCGCGGCGCCGTGCCCCGTCGAGGTCAAGCAGGCGATGATCGACTGGTGGGGCGAGGTGATCTACGAGTACTACTCGTCCACCGAATCCGTGGGCAGCACCATCGTCTCGCCGCAGGAATGGCTCCGGAAGCCCGGCACCGTCGGCCGCACCGGACACGGCCATGCCAGCCTCGCCCACATCTGTGCCGAGGACGGAACGGAGTTGCCGCACGGACAGATCGGGTTGATCTACTTCGAACGTCCCGGCTACAGCTTCGAGTATCACAACGATCCGGAGAAGACGGCCGAGTCGCGTAACCCGATCCACCCCACCTGGGCGACGACCGGGGACATCGGATACCTGGACGAGGACGACTACCTCTTCCTCACCGACCGGGCGAAGTTCACCATCATCTCCGGCGGGGTGAACATCTATCCGCAGGAGATCGAGAACGCCCTCGCCCTGCACCCCAAGGTGTTCGACGTGGCGGTGATCGGTGTGCCGGATGCCGAGATGGGCGAATCGGTCAAGGCGGTCGTCCATCCGGCGGCGGGCGTCGCGGGCGACGACGCGCTGGCCGCGGAGCTGATCGCCTACTGCCGCGACCGCATCGCCGGGTACAAGTGCCCGCGCAGCGTCGACTTCGTCGACGCGCTGCCCCGGACACCCACCGGCAAGCTCGTCAAGGGGGCGCTGCGCCCCGCGACCGCCGGAGGAAACGGATGAGCGTTCGACGGGGAACATACGCACGACAGGGCGACACCGTGGCGCCGTCGGAGCGGCAACGGGTCTTCATCGAGGCGGCTCGTCGCGAGTTCGTCCGCAACGGCTACGGTGCGTCCTCGATCCGGACGATCGCCCAGGAGGCGGGCGTGAGCCTGTCGGCGCTGTACTACCACTACAAGAACAAGCAGGACCTGCTGCTGGCCATCCTCATCGACGGCGTGAACGCCTTCGACGCGATGTGCGACGAGGAGCTGTCGCGCGTCGGTGACGACCCGGTGGAGCGGCTGCGGGCCCTGGTGATCGCCCTGGTCCGGTTCCGGACCACCTGCCAGGAGCAGAGCCTGATGATCGGCACCGAGGTCCGCAACCTGGAACCGGACAATGCGGCCGTCTACGAGCAGAGGCGGCGTTCCGGAAACGAGTTGCTGGGCAGCATCATCGAGGACGGGATGCGATCCGGAGCGTTCACCACTCCCTACCCGGAGGACTGTCGCCGCTCGATCCTGGCGATGACGACCTCGATCGCGAACTGGTACGACCCGGACGGTCCGGACACCCCCGCCGACATCGCGGCCCGATACGGCGATCTGGCCCTGCTGCTGCTGCAGCCGCGACCCTGACCCCCCTCACGGAAGAAGACGACCATGCGTACATCACTGGTGCCGTCCGCCGGTGCCCCCGACCCGAGTCTCGCAGCGTTGCGGGCCGAGGTGCGCGCCTTCCTGCGCGAGCAGATCGAGGCCGGCGTGTTCACCCCGGGCGTGGACACCTGGCTCGCCCGCTGGAACACCGACTTCACCCAGGCCCTGGCCGCCCGCGGCTGGGTCGGCATGACCATCCCCACCGAGTACGGTGGGCACGGCCGCACCTTCATGGAGCGTTTCGTCGTCACCGAGGAACTCCTCGCGGTCGGCGCGCCGGTCGCCGCGCAGTGGGTGGCGGATCGGCAGGCCGCGCCGTCCCTGCTCAAGTACGGCACGGAGGAGCAGAAGCGACGGTTCCTGCCCGGCATCGCCCGCGGCGAGATCTGCTGGGCCATCGGCATGAGCGAGCCCGAGTCCGGATCCGACCTGGCGAGCGTGAAGACCAAGGCCGTGCAGGTCGACGGCGGCTGGCGCATCACCGGCACCAAGCTGTGGACCTCCGGCGCCCACCACGCCGACGCCTTCTTCGGGCTGGCCCGCTCCGCGCCGCTCGACCCGGCGCACCGGCACGCCGGGCTGAGCCAGTTCATCGTCCTGCTCGACTCGCCTGGCGTGGAGATCCGGCCCGTGCTGTCGATGTCCGGTGAGCACCACTTCAACGAGGTCGTCCTCGACGACGTGTTCGTGCCCGACGACCTCGTGCTCGGCACCGTCGGCGACGGTTGGGCGCAGGTCACCTCCGAACTCGGCTACGAGCGCAGCGGCCCGGAACGCTTCATGTCCACCTTCGGTGTGCTCGCCGGCGCGGTGGACGAGGCAGCCGCCGGCCGCCTGCCGGCCGACCCCCGCATCGGCGCGTTCGTCGGCCGGATCTTCGGCCTGCACCACATGTCCCGCGGGGTGTCCGAGGCGCTGCAGCGGCACGAGAACGCGGAGGTCGCCGCCTCGGTGGTCAAGGTGCTCGGCACCCAGGCCGAGGGCGACATCGCCGACCTCGCCGACGAGCTGGCCGACGAGACCGACACCGCCGGTGATCGGTTCGCCGAGCTGGTGCGGGCGGGTGTCATGCAGCGTCCCGGATTCACCCTCCGAGGCGGCACGAGTGAAATTCTGCGCGGGGTCATCGCGCGGGGATTGGGGATGCGCTGATGAGCAACGCGACGAACGGCACGTCGACCGGCAACGACGTGGAGATGCGCGAATTCGCGCAGATGCTCGAACAGGTCTTCGGCGAGCGCCGCGGCGACGATCACCGCCTCACCGGGCCGCTGCGCCTCGACCGCGAATTGTGGTCCACTCTGGTCGAACTCGGTCTCGCCCGGCTCACCGGTCCGGAGGCGGACGGGGGCAGTGAGGCAGGATGGGCCGAGGCCGCATACCTGCTCGGCGCCGCGGGCGCCGGGGCCGCGGCGGTGCCGGTGGCCGAGAACGACCTCCTCGCGGGCTGGCTGCTGCAGCTGTCCGGCTGCGAGCGTGCGGTGACCGATCCGGCGGCGGCACGCACCGCCGCCGTGCTGGCCGCCGACGGCTCGGCCCGGCACGTGCCGTGGGCCCGCGACGTCGATGCCGTGGTCGTGCTGTGGGAGGCGGACGGCACGTGGCGGGTCGCCGACGTCGCCCGCGCCGACGTCGAGGTCACCGAGGCGGTCGACGTCGCGTCCGAGCCGCGCGACCACATCCGCGTCGACGTCTCCGCGCTGTCCGGCGCCGAAGTTCCGGCAGGCACCGCGGAGGAGTTCCTGCGCCGGGGGGCGCTCGCCCGGGCCCTCGCGATGAGCGGCGCGATGGAGCGGGTGCTCGACCTGGTCGTCGAGCACACCACCACGCGTGTGCAGTTCGGCCGTGCCCTGGGCAAGTTCCAGGCCGTGCAGCACCTGGTGTCGGACATCGCCGCCGAGGGCGCGCTCGCGCGTGCCGCCGCGCAGGCGGCTGTGACGATCGCCGAGGATTCCGGATTCGACAGCGACGAAGCGGGATTCGCGATCGCTGCCGCGAAGTCCTGCGCGGGGCACGCCGCGTCGGTGGTCGTGCGCAACGCCCACCAGAGCCTCGGCGCGATCGGCTTCACCATGGAGCACGAGCTGCACCGGCACGCGAATCGGTTGCTGTCGTGGCGCAGGGAGTTCGGCTCCGTGCGGTTCTGGGACGGGGTGCTCACCGCGGCGGCCGTCGACGCCGGGTCCCGGGGGCTGTGGCCGTTGATCGCGGACGGCCGACCGGAATAGAGCGTCGCCGCGGCCCGCTGGACAGGTACCACCGGCCCGGTATGAACTGTGGGGTGACGGCGAGTGTTCCGGCGGTGCCGGACCGACGGGGAGAGGTGCGAGTGCAGGACGAGCAACAGCGCGTGCCCGGACCGGTGAATCTGCGGGACCTCGGCGGACTGCCGCTGACCGACGGCGGTCGCACCGCGCCCGGCGTGCTGTACCGGGGCGACGCCTGCTACACCGGCGACGTGGTGCGCGGCATCCTCTCCGACCGGCCGCCCACGACGGTGGTGGACCTGCGATCCGACGCCGAACGCGGGCACCGCGCCTACACCTGGCCGGACGGCACGCACGTGCATCGCCTGTCGCTGCACGCGGACGCCGCGCCGGCCGGGCGCACCGGCCTCGGCCTCGCCGAACTCTACGGCCGGGTGTTCGACGTGGCCGCGCCGCTGTTCGCCGGTCTCGTGCCGGTCGTCGCGCGGGCCGCGGGCCCGGTCCTCGTGCACTGCACCGCCGGCAAGGACCGCACCGGTCTCGCCGTCGCCGTCCTGCTGCTCGCCGCGGGCGTGGAACCGCAGGCCGTCGTCGACGACTACGCGGCCACCGACACGAACATGCCCCTGCTCCTCCGTCGCTGGGAGGCCGTCGGGCTGCGCGTGGGCGGCTCGTCCGCGGGCGGCGACCGGGCGGTGCCGTCCGACCTGTTCCGCGCCCCGGCCGAGGCGATCTCCCCGATCGTCGAACGCCTCGTCGCGCACCCCGGAGGGCCGGGGGCGTGGCTGATCGACCACGGGGCGGGGGAGGACGACGTGCGGCGGTGGCGCGCACGTGCCCGAGGAGAAGACGTGACTGCCACGGCATACGGAGACAGGAAGGCACAGACGCGATGAGCGAGAACAGCGAGCCGAAAGCCGGGGGATCGGCGGGCCTGCCGCTGGACGGCATCACCGTCGTCAGCCTCGAGCAGGCGGTCGCCGCCCCCATCGCGACCCGCCATCTCGCCGATCTCGGCGCCCGCGTCATCAAGGTCGAACGAATCGGGGAGGGCGACTTCGCCCGCAACTACGACGCCGCCGTGCACGGGCTGGCATCGCATTTCGTGTGGCTCAACCGCGGCAAGGAGTCGATCTGCGTCGATCTCAAGGCCGCCGAGGGTGTCGCCGCGGTGCGCCGGCTCGTCGACGAGGCCGACGTGGTGCTCCAGAACTTCGCGCCCGGCGCGGCGGCGCGGCTCGGGCTCGGCGCCGACGAGCTGCGGCGCGAGCGACCCGAGCTGATCGTGGTGAACATGACCGGCTACGGCACCGAAGGCCCGCTGCGCGAGCGCAAGGCCTACGACATGCTGATCCAGGCCGAGACCGGGCTGTGCTCGATCACCGGCACCCCGGAGACCGCCACCAAGACCGGCATCCCGACCTCCGACATCGCGGCCGGCATGTACGCGCTCACCTCGATCCAGGCGGCGCTGTTCCGGCGCGAGCGCACCGGCGCGGGGGCGACGATCGACGTGTCGATGTTCGACGCGACCGTCGAGTGGCTCGGCCACCCGATGTACCTGCAGATGTACCAGGACACGCAGGTCCAGCGGATGGGTCTGAGCCACGCGTCGATCGCGCCCTACGACGCGTACCCGACCGTCGACGGGAAGATCCTCATCGGCGTGCAGAACGACCGGGGCTGGCGGGCGCTGGTCACCGAGGTGTTCGGCCGCCCGGATCTCGCCGGGCACCCGAAGTTCGCGACGAACATCCTGCGGGTACAGCACCGCGCCGAGACCGACGCGGTCGTCGCCGAGAACACGCGCCGCTTCGAGACCGCCGAACTGGACAAGCGTCTCGCCGCGGCCGGTGTTCCGGCCGCCCGCCTGAACGACATGAGGCACCTGATCGAGCATCCACAGCTCGCCGAGCGCGACCGCTGGCGGGAGGTCGGCACCGAGGCCGGCGCGGTGCGGGCGGTGCTGCCGCCCATGACGTTCTCCGATGTCGAGATGCGCATGGGTGCGGTCCCCGCGCTGGGACAGCACACCGACGCGGTGCTCGCCGAACTCGGCCTCACCGACGAGCAGGTCGCCGGGCTGCGTGCCGCCGGCATCGTGCAGTAGCCGGTAGTCGACCAGCGCAGTACTCGACCGGCGCAGTACTCGAACCCGAAGGAGCCCGACGTGCCCCACCTGCTGCAGCTCGATTCGTCCGCGAACCTGCAGACGTCCGTCACGCGTGAACTGACCCGCCTGTTCGCCGACACGTGGCGCCGCCGCGGACCCGGCCACACCGTGGTCGAGCGGGACCTGCACCGAGACCCGGTCCCGCATCTCGCGGACGCGGAACTGCACTATGCGCCCCGGTTGCGGGTCTCCGGCGTCACGGTCGATCCTGCGGCCGAGGCGGTGCAGACCGAGCTGATCGCCGAGGTCGCCGCCGCCGACGTCGTCGTGATCGGCGCCCCGATGTACAACTGGTCGCTGCCGTCGACGCTGAAGGCGTGGATCGACCACGTCCACGTGCTCGGCACCACCGTGCCGTTCGACACGCCGGACCAGCCGTTCGCGGGCACGCCCGTCGTGGTGATCTCGAGCCGCGGGCTGGCCTACGGCCCCGGGGACCCGGACGAGGGCCTCGACCACACCGTGCCGCCGCTGCAGCAGGTGCTCGGCACGTCGCTGGGCATGGACGTCATGGTTGTGACCGCCGAATACACTCTCACGTCCCGTATTCCGGCGCTGGCGCCGATGAGCGAGCGCTCCACGGCGAGCCTGGACACGGCGCGCGAGCGGGTGCAGCGGCTCGCGCACGACCTCGGCGCGTGACCGGCGTGGCCGGTCCTCCGGTTGGTTCTCAGGCGAATTCGGCGTCGGCTCCGAGCTCTTCAAGGTAGTTCCGCGCCAGTGACTGCGCTGGGAGATGCGCCGTTTGCGGTGGGCCGACCGGGCTCCCCCTCACGTCCATTCGTTCGGTTCTTCCGCGCCGCGCTCGAGCGGTCGCTGTCGATGTGATGCGTCCAAATCGCGGGTCGCTCGTCAGAGGAGTCAAGTTCCCCACCCAGGGGAGCGCCGTCTCGGAAGGACCCTCAGATGATGACCAGCCGTGTCCACATCGCGCTCGACGTCGACGACACCAACGCACCGCCCATCCCTCCGGGGGTGCCCCACCCTCCGGGCCGGCGACATCGCGGCGCGCCGGCGGTGCACGTGCCCGGCACCGGTTCGGAGGCGTGAGATGAACACCCCTGCAGTAGTTGTGGAAGATCTCCATGTCGCCTACGACAAGACGTGGGCGCTCGACGGCCTCGACCTCGAGGTGGGGGCGGGCACGACGCTCGGCGTGCTCGGCCACAACGGCGCCGGTAAGACGACCTTGATTCGCGTGCTCACCACGCTGGTGCGGCCGACCGTGGGCCGGGCGCTGGTCGAGGGCCTCGACGTCGTCACCGATGCGATGGACGTCCGCCGACGGATCGGGGTCACCGGCCAGTATGCCGGTCTCGACGAGTTCCTCACTACCCGAGAGAATGTGGAACTGATCGGCCGCCTCGCCGGTCTTCGTGGTCGGGCACGAGCTCGGGCCGACACCCTGATCGACCGGCTCGGATTGCACGACCTCGCGTCGCGGCGGGTCGGTGAGCTCTCCGGTGGTTCACGACGTCGGGTCGACCTGGCCGCCAGCCTGGTCGGATCTCCGTCGGTACTGTTCCTCGACGAGCCGACCACCGGCCTGGATCCCATCGCCCGCAGCGCGCTGTGGGACGTCGTCGACGAACTCACCACCAACGGCACCACCGTCGTGCTCACGACCCAGTACCTCGAAGAGGCCGACCGGCTTGCCGACCACATTGTCGTGCTCAGCCAGGGACGGGTCGCCGCCCGCGGCACTCCCGCCGAGCTGAAGCGGATTGTCGGCGGCAAGGTGGTGACCGCCACGATCCCCACGCACCAGCTCGGCGGCCTGCCGTTCCGCCCCGACGCCGAGAATCCCGTCGAGGACGGTCGGGTCCGTGTCGCACTCACCGTGGGCGACGCGATGACCGCTGCCGAACTCGTCGCCCAGCTCACCCGGGACCGCGTCGACATCGGCGACCTCGATGTCACCTCGCCCAGCCTCGACGATGTCTTCACCCACCTCACCCACGACGGAGCCACCCGATGAACGCCATGCTCACCACCGAACCCGGGCGCTCACCTGCCGCGGACCAGCTCGCCGCCCTTGTGGTCCGCAATCTGCGCACGAGTGCCCGCGTCCCGCAGTTGCTGATGTTCTCGCTGACCATGCCGATGGCGATGTTGGTCCTGTTCAGCCAGGTGTTCCGCAGTGTCGCGGCCGGACCCGGCTTCCCTCCCGGGGTCAGCTACATCGACTTCCTCACCCCCGCCATGCTGGCAGTCTCCACCGTGATGGCCGGCACCAACGCGGGGGTGTCCGCGGCGATCGATCACACCAACGGCCTGCACGATCGCTTCGCCGCGCTGCCCATGCGGGCGGCGTTGCCCGGGGTGGCGCGCACGCTCAACGAAGCCGCGTTCACGCTCGCCCGGGCCGCGCTCCTCGGTGTCGCCGCCGTCGTACTCGGGTTCGAGTTCCATGGCACTGTCGTCGACGCCCTGGCCGGCATCCTCGTTCTCGCCGTGCTGGCCGCGGCGATGAGTGCCCTGTTCGGGCTCATCGGTGACCGACTCCGCCGTCCCGATGTGGTGCAGTTCGCCGGGATGATGGTGATGATGCCGCTGATGTTCGTCTCGAGCGCCTTCGCCCCGATCGAGACCATGCCCGGTTGGATGCAGGCCGCCGCGACACTCAACCCGGTCGCGCACGCCACCGATGCCCTGCGCGGCCACGAGCTCGGCACCGCCACGTTTGGCGACACGGCCACTGCCGTCGTCGCCGCGGTCGCACTGGGGGCGGTGGTGACGCTCCTGCCCGGCATCGCGCGCCGGGTGCGTGCATTGGTCGCGCGTTGAGCGACCCCACCTGGGCGGTGCGCCGCGCGGATGGTTCATCACGCCGTCTCCGGCGGTCAGCCCCGCACCCTCGCCATGGGCGAAGCGGGGTTGACCGCCGAGCAGGCGTGATCTGGCGATACCCGGGAACGGGTGCAGCAGTTCGGGCACGACCTCGTCCGACCGGGCCTGGGCTCAGCGGCGATACCGGACCTCGCCCCGGATCACTGTGCAGCGCAGTGCATCCGCAGTCGGCTCTGCAAGCGCATCGGTGAGCGGACGGTCGAGCAGCACCAGATCCGCCGGCGCGCCCACCCGCACCGTGCGCGGCCCGTCACCCGGACCGTCGAGGGGGGACAGGTAGCGGTCGAGGGCGGCGGTGGCCGTGATCCGCTCCTGTGGACCGACGACGTCGCCGGTGGGGGCGCGACGGTTCGTCGCGGCCGCGATCACCGCCCACGGGTCGAGCGGCCCGTACGGGGCGTCGCTGGACAGGGCGACGGGCACGCCGCCGTCGAGCAATGACCGGCAGCGGTACAGGTCCGGCAGATCCCGGGTATCGACCCGCTCCAAGTAGTCGTCGCCGCGGTGCGCGAGAAAGCCGGGCTGGGTCACCACGCACACCCTGCGCCGTCGCAGTTCGCCGATCGACTCGGCCGGGACCAGCGCCCCGTGCTCGATGCGGTCTCCGGGGAGGGTGCCGGCCTCGTCGAACACCGCCAGAAGCAGGAGGAGCGCCTCGCGGCTGACGCAGTGCACCGCCACCGGCCGGCCGCGGGCGTGGGCGCGACGGACGGCGGCGGACAGGGTCTCGAAGTCGGGCAGTCCCGAATCGGCGAGAACGATCTTGTACGGGCCGGTCGTCACGGTCCCCGGTCGGTCCTCGGATCCGTCTCCGACGGGTACCCCGAGCAGGTGCAGCCGTTGTGGCAAAACCCCGGTGGTGTGGGCATGGACCAGCGCCTTCAGTGAGTCCGGGGTCAGGTCGGGCGTGGCGTCGGTGATCCCGGTGATCCCGAGGCGGGCCAGGTCTGCGCCCACGGCATCGAGCGGTGGTGGCCCGGTGGCGGGCAGCCGCTCGCGCAGCCACGCGTCCGCCCGCCACACGCGTCCGGTGGGGCGACCGGCGTCGTCGCGCTCCACCCCGGGATGGTCGGCCGAGTCCAGCCCGGCCAGGGTCGCCCCCGCCGAGTTGAGCACCCACATCGCGCCGCTGCGGTGCTGCACCCGCACCGGCCGTCGCGCATGCAGCCGGTCCAGCGCCGCGGCGTCGAGCAGGCCCGCGACCGTCTCGACGTAGCTGACTCCGCGGACCCAGCCGTCGCCGGGCGCGGCGTCCAGCGCCCGGGCCAGGTCGCCGGGTGTGCGCACGTGTGGGGGCCCGCACCGGACCGAGGTGGCGTCCGCGGCGATCGCGTGCAGGTGCAGGTGATGATCGTGCAGTCCCGGCAGCAGCGCCCCACCGCGGCCGTCGATCACCTCGCCGCCGGCGGCCTCGAGGCCGACCCCGATCGCCGTGATCCGGCCGTCGCGGACCGCGACGTCGCACCGGCCGGCCGGCAGCGCGACGCCGCGCAGCAGCAGGCCGGTCACCGCGCCGACCCCAGTTCGGCGAGCACCGCGGCGGTGTCGCGACCCGGTTCGGCGACGTCGCCGCGCGGTGCGCGCGGTTGCGGAGTCTCGATCTGCGCGGTGCCCGTCGCGGTGTCGACGTACCACTTCTCGCCCCGCCGGTATGCCTGCGCCGCAGCGGTTTCGGCTCCGTCCAGGGTGGCGGCCACCGTCGCCGACATCGAGATGTCCCACAACACCCCGTCGCCGTCGCCGGGTGTGGACATCGCCAGCGCCGCCGCAGTCAGTCCTGTGAGCGGATCGGCAAGAGCGTCGCCGACGAAGACCGGCCCGGCGTCGTCGCGGGCGACGAGTCCGGCGGCCGCGGCGATGTCGTCGCCGAAACCGATCCGGTTCGAGGCGCGCCCGTGCGCGGTGATCGAGATCCAGGTTGCGCCGTGGGCGACGAACTCGTCCGCGTCGAGCCCGAATCCGGCCAGCGCGCGCGGACGGGACGCCTCGATCACGATGTCGGCGGCCGCGACGAGCGCGGTCAGGGCTGCGCGCTCGTGGGGGAGGGCGGGATCGAGCGTCACGGCCTCGTGGCCGCCGTGCAGCAGGCGATAGAAGTCGGGATTGCCGCGGCGGGCGCCGTCCGGCCGGGACGGTGTCTCCACCTTGATCACCCGCGCCCCCGCCATGCCCAGCAGGTGCGCGCACAGCGGCCCCGCCCACAGCGCACTGAAGTCGACGACGAGCAACCCGTCGACGGGGCGCGGCGCCGGCGGTCGCAGGGGGGTGGGAGCGTGCGCAGGGCTGACGGGTCCGGCCGCGACGCCGAGCAGGTCGGCGCGCTCGGCCAGGTCGGCGCCGGTGTGCTCGCGCAGCCAGGCCTCGACCGCGGGCCAGGGGTCGTCCCCGACATCCGCGCCGACGAGGGCGCCGAGCAGCAGGGGGTCGTCGGGCCGGGCGCAGGAGACGGCGGCCCAGCCGTCGGCCGTCGGGAGCAGCCGGCACGAACCGCCGGCCGACGTCGCGCCGCCGCGGCGATGCCCGGTGAAGGCGGCGCGCTCGGCGAGCACGCGCGCCCCGTCGAGCTGCACCGCTCCGCCGGTGACGTCGGCGATCCACGCGGTGTGTTCCCGCGCGACGGTCGCCGCGCGACCGGGGGGAATCAGGGGTGGTCCGTCGGGACGGCCGGTGAGAGAAGCGATTCCGCTCTCGGCCCAGTCCCGCACCACATCCGGGCGCGCGGAGGTCGACACGCTGCCGATGCTACAGTCCGCGAAACGACTTCAGGACGGCGGACATGGGCATCGACGTACGAACCCTCACGGTGGCGGAACTCGCGGGGGGCGCCGCCGACACACCGCTTCTCGGCGACGGCGCCGCCCTGCCCGAACCCGTGCTGATCGTCGACCTCGACGACGCCGACGAGACGATCGTCGAGGCCGCGGCCGCCCGGGTGCCGGCACTCGACCGGCTGCTCGTCGGGCGCTGCACGGGCGCCGTCCCGGCCGCCCTGGCGCCGCTGACCGCGGCGCTGGACCTCACGTACGTCGCGGGGCCCGATCCGGCGGACCGGGCTGTGGTCGGCACCGCGGACGTCGACGCGGCGCTCGAGGAGTTCGTCCTGGCGGTGGGGCGGTACCCGCAGTCGGCCCTCGTCGCCGGGCAGGTGGTGCGGATCACCGAGACGCTGCCGGTGCCCGAGGCGATCGACGTCGAATCGCTCGCCTACTCCACCCTGCAGGGCGGCGCCGAGTTCGGTGGCTGGCTCGACGAGCGTCGCCGGCTCGGGCGGCCCCTGCCGCCGCCGCCCGCCGCGGATCCGGTGCTGATCGACCGCGACGGCGACACCCTGCGCCTCACCCTCAACCGGCCCGAACGCCGCAACGCCTACGGCACCGCGCTGCGCGACGCCCTGGTCGAGGCGCTGCGCCTGCCGCTGCTCGACGACACCGTCGCGCGGGTGGTGCTCGACGGTGCCGGGCCGTCGTTCTGCGCCGGCGGTGACCTCGACGAGTTCGGCCACACCCCGGACACCGCGACCGCGCACCTGATCCGCACCCGCGGCGGCGCGGGACGGCTGATCTCCCGGCTCGCGGACCGGATCGAGGTGCGCCTGCACGGGCACTGCGTCGGCGCCGGCATCGAGGTCCCTGCGTTCGCACACCGGATCGTCGCCGCCCCCGACACGCTCTTCCGGCTGCCGGAGGTGACGATGGGCCTGATCCCCGGTGCGGGCGGCACCGTGAGCGTGCCCGGCCGCATCGGCCGCTGGCGCGCGCTGCACCTGTTCGTCACCGGCGTCGCGCTCGAGGCGCCGCTGGCGCTCGAGTGGGGGCTGATCGACGAGATCGCCGTCCCCGGGGAGTGAGCGAAGGGGAGTGAGCGAAGGGGGAGTGAGCGAAGGGGAGTGAGCGAAGGGGAGTGAGCGAATGTATCGCCCACTCGATCAGATCGAGTGAGCGATACATTCGCTCGGGCCCGAGCGCATGCGAGTGAGGTCAGCCGGCCGCCGACGTAGCCCCGGCACCGGCGGGCAGCCAGCGGACATGCCGCAGTCCGCGGCGTTCCCTTTCGGTCAGTCCGCCCCAGATCCCGTGTTGTTCCTTGTTCTTCACGGCATGGTCGCGGCACGGGAGGCGGACCGGGCAGGCCGCGCAGATGTCCCGGGCCGCTCGTTCCCGGCGTTGCCGCTCGCCCCAGGTCTCGTCCTCGGGTGCGTAGAAGGTGTCCGGTCCGACGAACCGGCAGCGGGCGTGCAGACGCCAGTGGTGCCCGTCGTGTGGGTCCGGGACATCGGTGGGGCTCGGGGCGAAGGCGGGGAGTGTCATGTCGGTTCCGGGGTCAGGCCATGAGGGCGGTGAAGCGCCAGTCCAGCACGGGTGCCGGCGCGTCGGTGCCGCGGTGGGCGTGGACGATCGAGCGCAGTTCGAGGACGCCCCCGCCGCCGTCGAGGGGCTGGGCGGAGTCGATGTGCAGGTCGCTGGTGAGGGTGTCGCCCTCGTGGACCGGGCCGGTGTGGTCGCACGAGTGCCAGCCGAGGACGGTGACGAGGTTCGGCAGCGCGCGGGTGGCCTGGGCCAGGGCCAGGCCGATGGTGTGGCCCCCGTACACCAGTCGTCCTGCGGCGCCGACGCGTTCGTCGTGGTGGGTGGCGGCGATGTTGAGGGTCAGGCGCGCCAGCTCGGGCGCGCTGGTCACGACGTCGCCGCTCGACCGCAGCACCGCACCGGCCAGCGACGGATCGAAATGCGGTCCCGGAACGCGTGTCCGGTAGGCGGCGAGATCCCAGTCGGCAGGGGCGGACCACCGCGGGGCGTCCTGCGGGCCGATCGCGGACAGGTCGTCGGCGGGCACGGCGCGAGCGGGATCGGGATTCTCGCTCAGCGGCAGCATCGCGCACCGGTAGAAGTCGAGGACGGTGTGCCCGTTCTGGTCGACGGTGCTCATGCGCAGCGCCGCCAGCCCGGTGGGCTTACGGCCGGGCTTGGCCGAATTCTCCTTCAGGCCCACCACTTCGGTGGTGGTGTAGAGCGTGTCGCCGATATGGGGGAAGCGGTGGAAGCGCAGGCCGCGGTAGAACAGGTTGGCCTTGACGTGGTGGGTGACCAGGGTGGACTGGCCGATTGCCAGGTCGGTGACGAGCCCGGCGTGCGCGACGGGCCCACCGGCGACGGCCGCCGACAGGTGCGCATCGAGGGGCAGGCGCAGCCGGTCGCCGAGGATCGCCTGGTGGGCGGCGGCGAGGCCGTCGGTGATCGTGACGGCCGGAGCGGTGTCGAAGACCTGACCGACGGTGAGCTCGTCGAAGTAGGGTCCGCCGACCTCGGTGGCGGTGCGTGCGGTGGTCATCTCACTTGTCTCCGATCAGGGCGAGGGTACGGCGGGCGGCGACGGCGACCGCCTCGTCGAGCATCTGTCCGTCGAGTTGGGCGGCTCCGGCGCCGCGGGCCTCGGCCTCGGCCAGGGCGGCCAGTACCCGCCGGGCCTGCTCGGCCTGCGCGTCGTCGGGGGTGAAGGCCGCTGCGGCCGAGTCGATCTGGGCCGGGTGGATGACCCACTTGCCGTCGAAGCCGAGGTCGGCGGTCCAGCGGGCGGCGTGACGGAAGTCCTCGTCGTCGGTGATGCCGAGGAACGGTCCGTCGATCGCCTGCACGCCCGCGGCGCGGGCGGCGTGCAGGAGGCGGTCCTGCACGTACAGCCAGTGCTCGGGGGCGGCGGTGCGGGCGCGGCCGAGCGCGGCGCCGAGGTCGGCGTAGCCGAGGATCACCGCGGCCAGCCGGGGGCCGGTGACGATCTCGTCGAGGCGGGTCACCCCGGCCGGGGTCTCGATCAGTGCCTGCACCACGAGGTCGGCATCGCCCGCCTCGGTGAGGATCCGGTCGGTCTCGGCGAGGTCGGCCGGGCCCTCCACCTTGGGCACCACGATCGACGACAGGGCCGGTCCGAGGGCGGCGCAGGCGCGCAGGTCGTCGGCGAACCACGGTGTGGCGGGACCGTTGACGCGGACCGCGATCGTGCGCCTGGTGCCGTGCGTGGACACCAGATCGGCGACGAGGTCGCGGGCGGTGTCCTTGAGGGCGGTGGCGACGGCGTCCTCGAGGTCGAGGACCACCTCGTCGGCCGAGGAGGCCAGGGCCTTGCCGGCCTTGCGGTCGTCGGAGCCGGGGGCGACGAGCACGGCTCGCCGGCGGCGGGGCTGCGCAAGATTCACGGATCAACCTCTGCTGTGGGGCGGTCGGGAACGGGATAAATGTACGGCCATTGTGCGGTCCGGCGCTACCCGACGGCCCACTCATAAGTGAGGACTGGGGCGACACATAGGCCGTTCAGGGGGTATCTCGCGATCAGGGGTATTGACATCGCGAGAGCGTGAGACCGAAAATGGCCGTACAAATGACGGGTGGGATCGCAGGTCCCGTGTGGATTCGAGGATTTTTCCGTGAGCTACCTGAGCGACGAAGAGACCTTCCTGGTCAAGACGGTGCGCGAGTTCATCGACCGGGAGGTCAAGCCGTCGGTGCAGGAGGTCGAGCACGCGAACGAGTACCCCGAGAAGTGGATCGAGCAGATGAAGCAGATCGGGATCTACGGGCTGGCGGTGCCGGAGGAGTACGGCGGGATGCCGGTGTCGATGCCGTGCTACGCGCAGGTCACCGAGGAACTCGCCCGCGGCTGGATGTCCCTGGCCGGCGCGATGGGCGGACACACCGTCGTCGCCAAGCTGCTCTCGCTGTTCGGCACCGAGGAGCAGAAGCGCACGTACCTGCCCCGCCTGGCCACCGGTGAGATCCGGGCGACGATGGCGCTGACCGAGCCCGGCGGCGGCTCGGACCTGCAGGCGATGACCACCACCGCCCGCCGGGACGGCGACGACCTGGTCATCAATGGTGCGAAGACCTGGATCACCAACGCCCGCCGCGCCGGGCTGATCGCGCTGCTGTGCAAGACCGACCCGGCCGCCACCCCGCGGCACCGGGGCATCTCCATCGTCCTGGTCGAGCACGGGCCCGGCCTGACCGTCTCGCGGGATCTGCCCAAGCTCGGCTACAAGGGCGTCGAGAGCTGCGAGCTGAGCTTCGACGGCTACCGCGCCCCGGCGACGGCGATCCTCGGCGGCGAGCCCGGCAAGGGCTTCTCGCAGATGATGAAGGGCCTCGAGACCGGCCGCATCCAGGTCGCGTGCCGCGCCCTCGGCGTCGCCGCGGCCGCGCTCGAGGACTCGCTGGCCTACGCGCAGCAGCGCGAGAGCTTCGGCCAGCCGATCTGGAAGCACCAGTCGATCGGCAACTACCTGGCGGAGATGGCCACCAAGCTCACCGCCGCGCGGCAGCTGACCCGCTACGCGGCGGAGAAGTTCGACAGTGGTGAGCGGTGCGACATGGAGGCCGGCATGGCCAAGCTGTACTGCTCGGAGGTCGCGATGGAGATCGCGCTGAACGCGGTGCGCATCCACGGCGGCTACGGCTACTCCACCGAGTACGACGTCGAACGTTACTTCCGCGACGCCCCGCTGATGATCGTCGGCGAGGGCACCAACGAGATCCAGAAGGGCGTCATCGCGTCCCAACTGGTGGCCCGCGGCGGTCTGTGACCGGCCGTCACTAGGATTCATGGTCGTCATGGGCGAACGCGACACGGAACCGGCGTACGCGCAGCTGTCGCGACGGCTGCGCGAGGCCGTCGACGCCGGTGAGTACCGCGGCGGCGTCCGTCTGCCCACCGAGGCCGAACTCGCGCAGCGTTACGGGCTGAGCCGGCAGACGGTGCGGCGCGCGTTCCAGGACCTCGTCGCCGACGGCGTCGTCTACCGGGTGCCCGGCCGCGGCACGTTCGCCAACGAGGACGGGCGGCGCTACCGGCGCCAGCTCGGCTCCATCGAGGACCTGCTCGACCTCGCCGCGGACACCACGATGGAGATCGTCGCGCCGCTGCGCCGCGGCGTGCACATCGAGGCGGCGAGCCGGCTGCGCCTGGACACCGATCTGGTGCACGCGGTGGTGCTGCGTCGCGTGCACGACGGGATCCCGTTCGCGCTGACCACTGTGTACCTGCCCGATCACGTGGCTGCGCACGTGCTCGACGCCCCGGAGCTCGCGGCCGGGGCGTCGAGCCGGAACACGGTGATGGGCCTGCTCGAGCCGTACCTCGAGCACCCCATCGTCGAGGCGGCCCAGACGATCACCGTCGCGCGGGCCACGGAAGAGGTTGCGCGCGAGCTGAACTGCGGATCCGGACATCCGCTGCTGCGGGTGGACCGGCTGTACTCGAACGATGCGGGCGAACCGACCGAGCTGTCTGTCAGCTACTTTCTGCCCGAGCACTACACGTATCGCGTCACCCTCCGCCGCGCCGGACATCGGCCACTGCGGCCCTGACACAGGAGAAATGGAACATGCGGACCTTCAACGGAATCGACGAGATCGAGGCGGCCGTCGGCGAGGACCTCGGCCACAGCGACTGGCTCGAGATCACCCAGGAACGGGTGAATCAGTTCGCCGATGCCACGGGCGACCATCAGTGGATCCACGTCGACCCCGAGCGGGCGAAGTCCGGGCCCTTCGGCCGGACCATCGCCCACGGCTACCTCACCCTCTCGCTGCTGCCCGTCCTCGGATCGCAGATCTTCGCCATCGAGGGCCTGAAGATGAAGATCAACTACGGCGCCAACAAGGTTCGCTTCCCGTCGCCCGTCCCGGTGGGTTCGACGGTGCGGGCGACCGCGAAGTTCGCGTCCCTCGAGCGCACCGCCAAGGGCGCGAACCTCACCGTCACCTACACCGTCGAGGCCGAGGGCGCCGAGAAGCCGGCGCTGGTCGCGGAAACCATCGTCGTGCTCGTGGCGTAGCGGTCCACCAGCCTGCGGACGGACGCGGGTACAGGCACGTCGTCCGCGACCCACGGCGCGGCGACCGGCCGGCCCGCGACCGTCCGCAACGGGACCACGCCCGCCCAGGAGCCGTCGCTCACGTCGGGCGCGGACGGGGGTGCGTCGCGGATCTTGACCGTCCACTGCCCCGGCTGGATGGGCAGCGCCAGGGTGGCCGTGGCCGCCAGTTCCTTCCTGGTGTGTGCCCGGGTTTCGGCGCTGCGCCCCGGTATCAGGCCGTCCGACAGGACGTCCAGTGCGCCGGCGGACTCCGCTGTGGACAGGACGGTGACTTCGCCTCGGACCACGGCGGATCGGAAGTTCGCGGAGGAGTGGAACAGGTCCTGTGCCACGACGACGCCGTCGAGGATCGACACGCACACGGCCACCGGCGCCCCGGACGTCGCCAGGCGCAGCGCGCCCGCTCCGGTGGAGCCGTGCAGGAGGATCCGGTCGCCGTCGCGCGCGTAGAGCATCGGTACGGCCCACGGCAGGCCGTCGACGACGGTGGTGAACGTGCACGTGACCGCCGCGTCCAGTACTGCGTCGAGGTCGGCCCGCTGGGTCCGGGCCCGTTCGGGATAGCGCCTGATGTTGTCCATGCAGGCGAGCCTCGCCGATATGCGGACCGATGAACAGATCCACAAAACCCGCCGAATCCAGGACCAGTATTGTCGTGCCGTGCCCCGCGTCGCGCCCGTCGTCCATCTGACCTTCGAGCTGCCCGACACCGGCGCCCCCCTGCGGCAGCGTCTCGCCGAGGCCGTCGTCGACCGGATCCGGTGCGGTCACATCCGGGTCGGCGATCTCCTGCCGTCGACCCGCACGCTGGCCGCGGAGCTCGGGGTGTCCCGCGGCTGCGTGGTCGAGGCGTACGACGAGCTGTGCGCCTCGGGATTCGCTGTGGCCCGGGCGGGCTCGGGTACGCGCGTCGCGGCCGGCGCGGACGTGGCGGCCCGGGCGCACGCCGCATCACACCCGGTCGTGCCCGCCGTGCCGCCGTCGGAGCCGGACCGGGCTCGTCGCACGCCCGTGCTGGACCTGCGTCCGGGTATACCGGACCCGGCGTTGGTCTCGGACGCGGAGTGGCGCCGGGCCTGGCGTGCGGCCGCCGCGGCACCACGCACCCTCGGTGTCGCCGATCCGGATGCGCATCCGGAGCTGCGCCGGGCGCTGGCCGGTCACCTCCGGCGGACGCGGGGCCTCGCCTGCGGCCCGGACGAGATCGTCGTGCTGCCGGGCGTCGCCGCCGCGATCCGGGTGCTCGCGATCGCCGCGACGCTGCGGGACCGCGACGTCGCGTTCGAGGACCCGGGGTACGGCCGTGCGCGACGGGCGCTCGTCGGCGAGGGCGCCCGGCCGCGGCCGATCCCGGTGGGGGAGGACGGTCTGGATCCCGACCTGCTGCGGGATACCGACGCCGCGGTGTACTGCACACCCGCTCATCAGTATCCGATGGGGGCGCGTATGCCGGTGTCCCGTCGGGCACGGCTCGTCGCCCGTGCCGCCGAGACCGGGACGGTCGTCGTCGAGGACGACTACGACGGCGAGTTCCGGTACGACGTGTCCGCACTCCCGGCGCTGCGCAGCATCGACGGTGGGCGCGAGTGCGTCGCCTACGTGGGGACCGCCTCGAAGATCCTGTCGCCGGATCTGCGGCTCGCGTGGCTGATACCGCCGGTCCCGCTGCGTTCGCGGATCGCGGGAGCCGTGACCGAGAGCGGGGAGGTGGCGTGTTCGGTCACCGCGTCCGCGCTGGCCCGGCTGATCGAGTCGGGGGCGCTGTCGCAGCATCTGGCGCGCGCGTCCCGCACGTACCGCGCCCGGCGGTCCGCGTTCGTCGGTGCGCTACGCGATCTCGAGCGGTTCGGCGTGTCGGTGACCGGTATCGAAGCGGGTTTGCATGTGGTGCTGCGGTTTCCGGAGGACGTCGACGACGTGGCGATCACCGCCGCAGCACGACGGCTCGGGGTGGAGAGCGCGCCGCTCAGCACGTACAGCGCGGCCCCCGGCGGTCCGCGCGGACTCGTGTGCGGGTACGCGCGGTTGCCGGAATCCCGGGCGGCGGACGCGGCCGACGCGATCGGGGCGGCCCTGCGCGGTGTGTCCTTCGGGCTGTCCTAGCCGCCCAAAGGACACACCGGCGGCGGAGCCGCCTACGTGTTGCAGCCGCGGGCGGCGACGGGCCACCGGTCGACGACCGTGTCCCCGGCGACGACGATCAGGTCGTCGGCGAGATTGACCGTGGTGCACACGTGATTGGGGATCACCCGGACCCGCGTGCCGAGTGCGGGGCGATCGGCGGCGTCCGGCCACTGCACGGTGGCGTGGTGCTCGGACAGCGCGACGATCCGCGCGTCCGGTGCGCCCAGGATGCGGCCGTAGCCCGTCGCCCAGGCGGCGCGGTCGGCGCCGAGCACCTTGCTGCCGGCGTCGAGCACCACCGTGTCGTCACGCGCCGACACCACCGTCGACAGCGCCGTCAGCGCGATCGCGTCCGCACCCGCCGTGCCCAGCTCGAGCTGCTGCGCGTCGCCGAAGACGTACACGCCCGGCCGCAGCTCGGTGGCAGTCGGCACGTCGAGGTGCGCGGTGGGCGTCGAGCCGCCGCTGACCACGCTCGCGTCGTGTCCGGTGGCCGCCACCGCCGCCACCGCCCGGCTCAGTGCCGTCGCCTCGTCCGCCGCCGCGACGGCCGGTTGCCCCGGGCCGTAGGAGTGCCCCGGGAACGTGAACACGCCGCGCACCTCGAGCCCGACCGAGGCGGCCGCGACGGCGACCGACCCGGCCCGCTCCGGGGCGACCCCGGTGCGGTGGTGACCGCTGTCGACCTCGACGAGCACGTGCAGGCCCGGTCGGGCGTGCTCGGCGAGTGCCCGCGCGCCCTCGGGCGAGTCCACCCCGACGGTCAGGCGGACCTCCGCGGCGAGCGCACGCAGCCGGGCCCCGCGCGCGGCGTCCGTCCACAGGGGATACGCGATGAACAGGTCGCGGAAACCGGCATCGGCGAAGACCTCGGCCTCGGAGACCGTCGCGACGGTCAGCCCGACGGCGCCGGCGGCGATCTGGCGACGGGCGATCTCGACGCACTTGTGCGTCTTGGCATGCGGGCGCAGGGCCACGCCGCGAACGCGCGCCGCGTCGGCCATCCGCGCGATGTTGCGGTCGAGGACGTCACGGTCGACGAGCAGAGCAGGGGTGGCGGGAACGGCCGGGAACGCGGGCATGGCCGCACTCTATTCGTGGCCCCGACCGGTCCGGCGCCTGCCCGCGAGTTATCCGAAAATAGAGAGCGGTCGTCCTCTTTCTCGCTATGCTCGGTGTATCGACGTGAGGGAGGTCACATGGACACGACACCGGCGCCCGCCGAGTTCGACCTGGTTGTCCGCGGAGGTCTGTGGTTCGACGGCACCGGCGTACCCGGCGTCGTCCGCGACCTCGGTATCCGGGACGGCGTGGTGGCGACGGCGAGCGCCGAACCGCTGCCGGTCGGGCCGGACACCGAGGTGATCGAGGCGGAAGGCCGGTGGGTGATGCCCGGCTTCGTGGACCCCCACACCCACTACGACGCCGAGGTGCTCGTCTCGCCCGGCCTGCCCGAATCGGTGCGGCACGGCGTCACCACCGTCCTCATGGGCAATTGTTCGCTCTCGACGGTGTTCGTGCCGCCGCTCGACGCCGCGGACCTGTTCAGCCGGGTCGAGGCGCTGCCCCGCGAACACGTGCTCACCGCGCTCGAGCAGGGCAGGACCTGGTCGTCGCCCCGGGAGTACGTCGATGCCCTCGACGCCCTGCCGCTCGGCCCGAACGTCGCGGCGTTCATCGGGCATTCCGACGTCCGGGCCGCCGTCCTGGGGCTCGGCCGCTCCACCGATCCCGCCAGCGCTCCGAGCCGTGCCGAACTCGCCGCGATCGAGGCCGGGATCGAGGACGCCCTCGACGCCGGATTTCTCGGCGTGTCCACCATGACGAATCCCTGGGACAAGCTCGACGGCGACCGCTACCGCTCCCGCACCCTGCCCTCGACCCACGCCTCGTGGTCCGAGTTCCGCCGGATACACCGCATCCTGCGCCGCCGCGACCGCGTCCTGCAGGCCGTGCCGAACCTCAACACCAAGTACGACGTGGCGTTCTTCGCCCTCGCCACCACCGGGCTGGGCCGCAAGCCGATGAAGGCCGCCGTGCTCGCCGCCGCCGACACCAAGGCCGAACGCTGGGTGCACCGCATCTTCGCTCCGATCGCCTTCGCCGCCAACCGGATCGGCCGTGGCGCCTTCCGTTGGCAGCACCTGCCCACCACGTTCGAGGTGTACTCCGACGGGATCGACCTCGTGGTGTTCGAGGAGTTCGGCTCGGGGCGGGCCGCCCTGCACCTGAAGGAGGAGGTCGCCCGCAACGAGCTGCTGCGCGACGAGGCGTACCGCCGCTGGTTCCGGCAGGACTTCGACAAGAAGTTCTCGCCGCGCGTGTGGCACCGCGACTTCGACGACACCACCATCGTGGAGTGCCCCGACGCGTCGCTCGTCGGCCGCTCCATCGGCGACGTGGCGCGCGAACGCGGTGTGCACCCGGTGGACACCTTCCTGGACCTCGTCGTCGAACACGGACGGAAGTTCCGCTGGCACACGGTGATCGCGAACGATCGGCCCGAGGTGGCCAACCGGCTCCTCCGGCAGCCCGGCGTGACCGTCGGCTTCTCCGACGCCGGCGCGCACCTACGCAACATGGCGTTCTACAACTACGGCATCTGCATGCTGCGCCGCATCCACGAGTACGCCGGGCGCGGAAAGCCCGTCATGCCGCTGGAATCGGCGATCCACAAGCTCACCGGAGAACTCGGCGACTTCTACGGCATCGACGCCGGGCACCTGCGCATCGGCGACCGCGCCGACCTCGTGGTGGTCGACCCGGCCGGTCTGAACGAGGACACCGACGCCTACCACGAGGCGCCCATGCCCGAGTTCGGCGGACTGAGCCGCATGGTCAACCGCAACGACGCCGCCGTCACCGCGACCGCGGTGGCCGGGCGCGTGGTGTTCCGCGCGGGCGAGTTCGTGCCCGGCTACGGCGCCACCGTCGGCACCGGGCGTTTCCTGCGTGCGGGCGTCGACGCGCGTGGACCCGTGCCGGCGCGGAGCGGCACCCGATGACGGAAGCGCCGGAGCGAGAACGACATCCGGTCGCGGGGCGGCGCACCCAGCAGCAGCGCCGCACGGCCACGATCGAGCGGATCCTCGACGCGACCGTCGAGGCCCTCGGCGAACTCGGCTACACCGCCACCACCATCGGGGAGGTGTGCCGCCGCTCCGGGGTGTCCTCCGGTGGGGTGTTCCGGCACTTCCCGGCCCGGCTCGATCTGATGGTCGCCGCCGCCGACGCCGTCCGCGAGCGGCAGTTCGCGAACTTCCGGCTCGGGCTCGAACAACTCGGTGGGCCCGGCGACAGCCCCGAGTCGGTCCGCGAGTGCCTGCGGCTGCTGCGGGCCGCGTGCCGCGCCCCGATCAACGCCGCCTGGTACGAACTGCTCGGCGCGGCGCGCACCGATCCCGCGCTGCGCGAGCGTCTCGCTCCGATGGCGCAGCGGTACCACGCCCAGATCGCCGAGTTCGGCCGCACCCTGCCGATCGCCTCCCGGTTCGAACCGGCGGACTTCGACACGCTGCTGTTCACGATCGTGCACCTGCTGGACGGGGAGGCCGTCGCCGCGGTGGTCCACCCGCAGCCCGAGCAGGAGGAGCCGCGTCTCGCTCTGGTGGCCCAGCTGGTGACCGGAAGGTGAGAGCGAAGTAGGTTCGGGTAATGAGCATCGACAACGAATCGGCGCCGAAATGGTTCGTCGAGGCACTTGCCGCGCCGGTGGAGACCGGCAACGTCGAGGTCGACGGCGTCTCGATCGCCTACCGCGCGTGGGGTGAGGAGGGCCGTCCCGGCATCGTGCTGGTGCACGGCGGGATGGCGCACTCGCGCTGGTGGGATCACGTCGCACCCCAGCTCGCCGAGGGCCGGCGCGTCGTCGCGCTGGACATGAGCGGGCACGGGGACAGCGGCCACCGCGACGGCTACTCCCTCGAACTGTGGGCCGCGGAGGTGCTCGCGGTGGCGCAGGCCGGCGGGATCGCCGGGTCCCCGGTGCTGGTCGGCCACAGCATGGGCGGGATCGTGTCTTTCGCGGCCTCCCATCTGTACGGCAACCGGCTGGACGGGGTGGTGATCCTCGACTCGCCGATCCGGGACCTGACGCCCGAGGAGATCGAGATGCGGGCGCAGGCCGCGCGGGAGCGCAGCGGCACGAAGGTGTATCCGACGGCGGAGGAGGCGATGGCGCGGTTCCGGCTGGTCCCGCCCCAGGAGACCGCCGAGCCGTACGTGCTCGAGCACATCGCGCGGCAGTCCATGCGGCAGGTGCCCGGGGGGTGGAGCTGGAAGTTCGACGCCCTGCGGATGACCAAGGACCGGCGCACCAGCCTCGAGAGCTTCGAGGCGAAGTGCCGCATCGCTTACTTCCGCTCGGAGAACGGCATCGTCGGTCCCGACCTGCTGGCCCGGATGCGGCCCCAGTTCGGTCCGCACGCGCTGGTGACGGATCTGCCGGTCGCGGGGCACCACCCGGTCATCGACCAGCCGCTGGTGGTGGTCACCGCAGTGCGCACGGTCCTGGCGGCCTGGTCGCTGGCGTGAATCCGATCCGGCCGGTGGCGGTGAAACTGGGGGGCCAGCCGTGGCTGCCGCGGTTCGGCAAGCAGATCGTCACCGTCGACCACACCATCCAGCGGGTCACGTTCGGCCGCTTCACCCTGCTCACCCTGGCCGGCCTGCCGGAGCTCGTCCTCACGGTCCGCGGCCGCAGGAGCGGGGTCGAGCGGAGCACGCCGCTGCTGGGCGTTCCGCACGACGACGCCTGGCTCGTCGCCGGTTCGAACTGGGGGATGCCGGAGCTGCCCGGCTGGGCCCGCAATCTCGACGCCGCCGACGAGGCCCGGGTCACCTACCGCGGCCGCGAGACCGTGGTGGTACCGCGACGCTCGGAGGGCAGCGAGCGGGCGATCCACTGGGAGGTGCTGGTGGAGGTGTGGCCCAACTACGAGGTGTACGCCCGGCGCACCGAGCGGGAGATCCCGATCTACGTGCTCGCGCCGTACGAGGACTGACAGGGCTCGCCGAATCGGTCAGGGTCGGTATCGGCCCTCCGACGAGCCCTGCGTGCGGTATCTGCCCGCGTTGCTAGTCTCGAACCGTGCGGGAGGCTTCGAAGTTCCACGTGCGGGCGCCCGGACCGGCCGACGCCGATGCGATCGCTCGGGTGCTGATCGTCACCTGGCGCGCCACGTATGGGCACCTTCTCCCGAGCTCCTTCTTCGACGACGACGCGCTCGAACAGCGGACGGCCATGTGGCGCTCCGTGCTGAACGGGCCGCGGCGGCCGCCGCGACTGTGCGTTGCAGAGGCTCACGGCGGAATTGTCGGGTTCGCTTCTGCCGGCAAACCGATAGACGACGAGGACCCCGTCCGAGATCTTCAGCTCTACACCCTCTATCTTCTGCCCGAACACCACGGGAGCGGTGCGGGGCAAGCACTTCTCGGCGCGGTTCTGGCCGGGGATCGTGCGCAACTCTGGGTCGCCAAGGACAATCCCCGCGCGCACAGCTTCTACCGCCGCAACGGCTTCCTGCCCGACGGAGCGGAGAAGAACTACCCGGGCACGGCTCTCGTCGAAGTCAGACTCGTCCGATGACCGGCCCCCTGTGACGATCACCGCGAGCGACGGGTATCCCTGTCTGCAGCGCCGGGGCCGGGCGGAACCGCAGTCGGGGCCCGGCGGGGGCTACTTCCCCGGACTGGTCGCCGCGCCCACTCGGAACACCCGGGAGCAAGGTCAGCGCGTTTCTGGTTCGTCGGCGTAGTAGTTGCTCTCCAAGACCACGGGCGCGACCGTTGCCGGCGTCGTGTCGCCCGCGCGCCGTCGTGCGGAGAACATCGCTCCGCGGGCCGGCACGCGTGGGGCAACCCGCGCGAGACCGGTCGGTTCGGCCATGTCGTCGTAGATCGCCTCGACGCCGCCGCGCATGAAGTAGGTCTCGTGCCAGAATCCGGTGCCGCCGGAGTCGCGCAGGAATGTGCGCCACCAGAGCCGATGCGGGTCGGAGCGGGTCCAGCGTTCCAGACTGTCCAGGTCGCGCCAGTATTGCCGCATCCCTGCGTGGGGCGGAAGCAGGGACCAGATGAAGTCCTCGTGCAGCAGCAGCCCGTCGGGCTTGTCCTTCCACGATCGGTTGATCTGCGGTCCGAGCCCCAGCAATCGCAGCAAGCCGCGAGGACGATTCACGCGCATCCCGAGGTAGACGACGACCAGGTCCGGGTAGCCGGACAGGTCGATGGTCGAACGGTCGACACGCATGACACGGTCCTTCGTTGGCAGGTGGCCGTCCGCCTTCGTTTCGAGCAGGCCCTTGAGGTTCTCCAGGTTCACGGCAAACTCCCGTCGGAGGCCGGCAGCAACCAGCGGGTCACCGAGCTTGAAGAGGCCCTTCTGCTCCATCCGCATGCGGCACGTCACTCGGGTCCCGTCGGCCGTCGTATCGGTCAGATACGCCACCTCGAAACTGCTCGGTCCCGAAGCCCCGGTGAAGGTGATCTTCGTGTTCGGCTCGTAGTGGACGTACTCGTTGGTCAGCTCGAGCTTGCGTCCCATGAATCTACGGACAGCGACATGCTTGGTACCTACTCCCGGCGGTCCGTCGGTGATCCGGCGTACTTCCAGCAATCCGTCTTGCCATCGGGGAGCGTTGGTCTGGTCCGCGACAAAGGTGAATACTTCGCCGATCGGGCGCGCGATGACAATGCTGTCCTCGACTTCGATCATGGCGGTCTCCTATCCGGCCTCGCACCGCCGCGCCCCCCGGGTGTCAGTGATGGTGACCGGTCTTCGGTCCCTGAATTCACTTCCTCCCACACGGCATTCACGTCTTCGGACACGGTTTCGGTGCGTAGACCGCTCCCCATTGCTCGAGCACCTATTCGATTTTCGAATGACGGCCGGTCGCTGCGGCAGCCGTCGCCACCGGCCGGGGGTCGTCCTTCTCGACAGTTGAACGGTTCACGCCATCTCGGGGACGTGCAGGTGCGCGATGGCGAGCTCGAACTCGCAGGTATCGAGCACCTCGGCGCCCGCCGCGCGAGCCACTTCGGCCCGGATGCTGTCGACGCGTTCTCTGCTGCGTTCCATCGCCTCGGCGCTGTCGAACGTCAGCGACGACACCCCGCGGCCCGCGGCGCGGTCGAGCATCAGGCTGGCGCTGCAGAAACCGTCGAGTTCCTCCATCTGGGGCAGTGCGGCCATCTTCCACATGTCGACGCCGCGGTCCATGTGGGCGGGCTCGGTCTTGACCCATGTGACGCGGCACCAGGCCCCGCGCTCGGAATGGTGGTCGCGATGCATGACAGCGATCTCCCACCGCGAGACCTCCGTGGTGCCGTGGAAGACCTCGGCGGCGGTGTCACGCAGCGTCCGCACCGGTCCCTCGCTGGCGCGTAGCGATTCCTCGTCCCGCCACGAACTGGTCGCGATGCACCGACCCGAGCCGCGATCGATCAGCAGGGACATTCCGAGGCAGCCCTCGATGTCCGCCAGTGCGGGCATCACGGTGTCGCGTACGTGCTTGATCCCGGCGTCGATGTACGACGGATGCGCGTGAATTGTGGTGGAGCGTGCGAACATGATCGGCACCCTTCTCCTCAGGGCGGCGCCGACGCGGCGTCGCCGGTCATTCCCCCGTGTTTCACCCTGCTCCCTCAATCCGCCGGAGGCAATGGGCGGTGGCCGATTCTCGGCGGCCAGGAGCCGCCGCAGTCATCTGGCGGTGTCGCCCATCGGTGTCGCCCATCGGTGTCGCGGCGGTCGGCGCCACGCCTGTCCGCTCCCCGGGGGCAGGGCCCGCAGGCGCACATCGCCCGTCACCAGCGGTGCGCCACGTCGAGAACCACACGTGATGCACTGCCCGGCCCGTCCAACGTGAACACCCGGAACGGCACCTGACGGAGCGTCTGGTGGCCGGCCACGTTCACCAGCTCGGTCCGGTTGCCGGGTCGATAGGGCGGGTTCCCCGATGCGTCGTAGGCCGGGGTCAGCACGATCACCTCGAGGTACGCACCCCCGCGCAGCGCGACGAGCGCACCCGAACCATCGGCCCGCACCGTGTCGACATCCCACCCGGAAACCGGCCTCAGGTCCGGCACGATCGACAATCAGCCGGTCGAAGCAGGGATGCCGACCGGATCGCACGTTCACCACCGGCAAGCGATCGATCACCGCGGACACCGCGCTGCGACTGGCGAAGGCATTCGGCAACAGCGCACAGTTCTGGCTCAACCTCCAGGACCGCTACGAACTTGACATCGCCACCGACAAACTCGGCGACACCCTCGCCAACATCACTCCCTTGCCGGTATGAGAAACCTCCCGCGGATCGCGCCGTGGGAGGGCCGCGGCCGCGAGGCTGCGAGACTGATCTGCACGAAGCCGATCGCTTCCAGCTCGCGGGCGCGGGCGAGAGGACCGGTCTCGATCGTTTTGATGCCAACGGCATTCCGCTGGTCGTCGACGTCTGCTCGGCGAACACCTACGACAGCACGCTGCCGGAACCGATGGTCGCCGCGATACCGGCGATCAAGTCCCGGCGCGGCCCCGCCGGCGCAGACCGGGCAGGCTCCGCGCCGGCAAGGGCTACGACTACGACACCCACCGCCGCTGGTTGCGTGCCCGAGGCATCGTTCCGCGCATCGCGCGTCGCGGCATCGAGCGCAACGTCCGGGTCCGATTCCGGGTCATCGGGGGACGGGCGGTCAGCCGGCGGGCAGGTCGCGCACGTACCGGCCGGGAGCGGCGTCGAGCGCGGGGTGCTGCGCACTGCCGGGTGCGGCCGGCGCGGCGGTGTCCTCCCCGCTACGGGCGAGCACCCAGTCGGCCCAGGCCTGCCACCAGCTGCCCTGCTGCCGCTCGGCGTTCTCGAGCCAGGCATCCGGGTCCGGACCGGGTGTGCCCCCGGTCCAGTAGTGTGCCTTCGGGTTGCCGGGCGGGTTGACCAGGCTGGCGATGTGCCCGGAGAAGCTGAGCGCGAATTCGGTGTCTCCACCGAGCAATTGGGTGGTGCGGTAGCAGTTGCGCCAGGCGGTCAGGTGGTCGGCGATGGCGCCCGAGACGAAGGTGGGCACGGTAATCGACTTCAGGTCGATGGGCGTGCCCAGCACGGTGAGCCGGCCGGGCTCGACGAGCCCGTTGTCCCGGAAGATGTCGAGGAACTGACCGTGCAGGGTGCCAGGCAGGTTGGTGCCGTCGTCGTTCCAGGCGAGGATGTCGAAGGCCGGTGGGGTGCGTCCCATGAGGTAGTTGTTGACGACGTAGTTGAATACCAGGTCGTTCGGACGCATCCAGGTGAACGCGGACCCCATGTCGCGGGCGCTGATGATGCCCTTGCGGCGGGACCGGCCCTTGGCGAACCGGATCAGGCCGGGCCGGGCGAACGCGCCGAGCAGTGCCGGATCACCGAAGTCCAGCATCGTCACCGCATAGGCCATGCTGTGCACTCGGGTGTCGCCCTGCGCGGCAAGGTGATTGAGCACCGTGGTGGCGATGATCCCGCCGGCGCAGAAACCGATCAGGTTCACGTCGTCGCTGCCGGTGATCTCCCGCACCTCGTCGATCGCCCGGATCACCCGGCCCGCGTAGGTGTCGAAGTCCCAGTCGCCCTGCTCGGCGGTGGGATTGCGCCACGACAGCAGGAAGGTCTGCAGGCCCCGGCCCACGCTGTACTCGACGAAGCTGCGTCCCGGCCGCAGGTCCAGGAAGTAGTACCGGCCGATCGGCGGGGGCACCACGAGCACCGGCCGGCGGCGGACCGTCTCCGTGGTCGGGGTGTACTGCAGCACCTCGGCGACCTCGTCGCGGGAGATCACCGCACCCGGGGTCACCGCGAGGTCCTTCCCGACGGTGAAGGCGCCGCGCTGGACCATCGACGGCATGCCCCGGTTCTCGATCAGATCGGAGGCGAAGTGCTTGGTGCCGCGCGCGAGGCTGAGTCCGGCGGTATCGAACGCCTCCTTCAGCGCCGCGGGGTTGGTCCATAGGTAGTTCGTCGGGGCCAGGGCCGCGGTGAGGATGTCGGCGGCGAACCTGGCCTCGGCCGTGCGCCGCGGGCCGATCGCGCGACCGACCTCGTCGACGACTCCGTCGACGGCCTCGGTTGCCGCCAGGTAGGTCTGCCCGAGCCGGCGGTAGGCGGGGTTCGCACTCCATGCCGAGTCGGCGAACCGACGGTCCCCCTTCGCCGGGGCCACCGTCGACCGGCCGACGGCGATCTTCGCCAGTTCCCTGCCGAACGACACGCCGTGCCGGGCCACCGCCCGGCCGTGACCGAACACGTCGGCCAGGGCGCCGACGGCCTGCCCGAGCCTCGGTGGCGCGACGTCCTCGCCACCCCCGATCGACTCCTCGACGCTCTCACCGATCACGGTTCGTGCCTGGACCATCATGCGCCTCCCTTCGACTCCTGGATTGTCTCACCGAATTGATGCTGTGACGTCCAACAGTATCGAATTACATTAGGGGGTAAGACATTCAGACGGTATGTAGCCATCTCGGCAGGACCCGGCCGCTCGGGGGCCGGCGCCGGCGAACCAGGACGGGCGTCCAGTCCGCGACCGCGTCCACGCCCGCGAGCCGGAGGTGACGGTCGAGACCGCCGCGGACGAACTCGCTCGGGTGGCGGACCCCGTGCCCCCTGCGGCCATGAGGCCGTAGCCCAGGCTCGTCGGCTCGACCAGGTCCCGGAGATGGTCGCCGATGCCGTGCATCCGCTCGAGGATGTTCCCGTCGAGCAGATCGAGGTGGTGCTCGATTACGACCTGAGGCTACCGCGGTCCCGCCGCCGTCCTGACAGCCGAGTCCGGCAGCCGCGTTCGGCCCAGCCGCGGTTTTCGGTGAAGATGCGCTCCGTGAGGCGCCCGGCTCGGATCTCGAGCAGATCTTCATCGGAAATGCGGACGAAGCCCTACCGCCAGGGGCACACTCGAGACGGGACTTCGTCTTCCCCGGTCCGAACCGGGGAAGAGGGTTGAGTGCAGACCGCCGTCGGTGAGGAGCAGCACCCCGTTCGGGTACGACCACACCGTCAACTACGCCACGTGCTTGTGAGCCCGCGGAAGGAGCCGGGACGCGCGTAGCCCTCCTCGTGTCGGCGCGATCGCTCGGGTTCCGCCATCTCACGGCCCGGACCACCCAGTTGCGGCGCAGAAGACTCCGTGCCCAGGGATCGGCGCAATGCTGTCCGGCCTTGCGTCGGAGATTCGGCGGCCGCATCGAGAGATGAACGTCGAGAAATGGCCACGGCATGCCCGGCCTGACCTGACCGCAGAAGGGGAACCGGTTCGTGTACCGATCGACGTTGCGTCGCCGCCGCCCGCGGTGCCGTGCCCGAACGGCGCCTTCTCCACGGCCCGGTCCGTTGACCGCGAACGATCTTGTCCTGCGAGGCACCACTGCCGCCGATCTCGACGCCACAGCGCAACTGCACATCGAGCAGCTGCCAGTCGGGTTCTTCCCCGCTCTGGGGCCGCGTTTCATGCGTCGCTGGCACAGGACATTCCTCGACTCACCGCATGCAGTGGCGTTCGTCGCGGTGTGTCGGTGCGACTCCGGCGAGGACGTGTGCGCCTTCCTGTTCGGATCGACCGACGAGTCGGCACACATGCGGGCGGTGCTGGCCGACCGCCGCTGCATGCTGGCCCTGGCGTCGACCGCAGCCTTGTCGCTGCTGCATCACCCACCACTGGCGGTGCGGTTCCTGCGCACACGGGCGGGGCCGTGGACCCGACGCCTTCTTCGCACGATCACCTCACGGCCTGCCGCGCACTCGGCCCAGATCGATCCCGTGCCGGTAGCTTTGCTGGCCGCGGTCGCCGTCCGGCCGCCGCTGCGGGGTAGCGGAGTCGGTGCGTGCCTGGTCGAGCTGTTTCTCGCTCATGCGCACGAGCGGGGCGCTGCAACAGCCGAGCTGCTCACCAGCGTCGGCCCGGACGGCGCCGGCGCGTTCTACGAACACCTGGGATGGAGCCCGGTGCGAGAACACCTCACCCGCGACGGCGTCGCCGTACGCAGCTATCGCCACCCCGTCGTGCCTCCGGCCCGCCCCGGCAGTTTCTGCGACCGGTGCGGGACAGATCCCTGATGAATCTGACCCGACGTCAGCTGTTGGCGTTGCTGACCGTGGGCTCGGCCGCCGCAGGGGCGTCGTGCGCCGTCGAGTCGACCCCGCCCGAACCTGCGCACCCGGCAAGCACGCCGACACCGCAGCAACCTCACCCTGGTCCCGGAGCCGGCCCACTTCGTTCTCCGTTGTCCGCCGAGGCGAGCCGCTGGCGGCCGGCCCCAGGCGAAGTGTCCCCCGAGGTCAAGCGCACCGCGGCGGCGTTTCTGGAAACCGCCGGCAACTGGAGCGACGACGGGACGGCCGTCGACAACCTCGTCCGGGCCGGCGCCTCACCGGCGGCGGCAGCGACCGCGTCCGTCCTCCAACCGTCCACCGCCCGCGCCGGGGAACTGACGGTGGTCTATCCGCAGTACGGCGGGCTGGCCCGCGACACCGCGGCGGTGATCGCCTTGGTCGGGCAGAACCTGCGCACCGTCTCGGGGCCCTGGATCCGAGAACTCGTCGTGGACGTGCGGCTGGCCCGAGAACCCGGCGGCAGCTGGACCGTCGAGCGAGTCGTCCCACCGACCTCGCTGGGTTCGCCGCTGCCGTTGACCGACACGGCCGCAGCGGTGCTCGCCAACCCGAAGATCGTCCTGCCGGACCCCGCCCGGAGCGACGTCCGCACCGGCAGGATCGACACCCAGCTGCTGGCGATACTCCACGCACTGTCCCGGGAGTTCACCCTGACAGTCCAGGTGATGCATACCGGCCACATCCAGACGGTGTTTCCGACCGCGCGGGTGTCCAACCACGCCGTCGGACGAGCCGTGGACATCCGCGAGATCGACGGTCGGCCGGTGGTCGCCCCGGCCGGTGACGATCGACCGCTTCGACTGATGCGGCGAGCCGCCGAGTTGGGGGCCACCGAGGTCGGTGGGCCCGTCGACCTCAACGGAGTACGCAAGGGCTTCTTCTCCGACCGCGTCCACCACGATCACGTCCACCTCGGTATCACCCCCGGCGACCCGCCGGCCCACCTGCGGTAGGGTGCTCGTCCCTGCAGGAGCTGCACCAGGTCACCGCATCGGGCACCCACAACAGCGGTTCCTGCTTTGCCCGCAGATGGTGGTAGGTCGGACCGCCGTTCCATTCGGGCCGGACACCCTGTACCCGAGCTGCTGCCGCACCCCACAGGTCAGGAGCATCGGCGAATCCGAATCCCTGGACGTTCGGGCACAGCGGCTCCGCGTCGTTGTTGTGGACCTACTGAAAGGTCACTGCGAAGGCCACCCGTTCCGGCGGGTGGTGAGCCGTGGAAGTGCCGAGGTCGACGGGGCATTCACCCAGGCTCGTGGGATCGACCAGGTCCCGGAGATGGTCGCCGATGCTGTGCCTCTGCTCGCGGATGTTCCCGTCGGGGAGATCAGTCCGCAACGGGATTTGCAGCTCGACCGTGAGGCAGTCTGAAAAGCGAGCTTCTCGTTTCATGTCGGTGCGGGAGAGTCATGGGCCGTATGGTCCTGGGCGCTCGTCATATCGGACGGTGCGGCTGTCACCAGCAGCAGGGAAGTGGTCGACCGGAAGGGCGAAACGATGCCGCGTCGGGGGCCGGTGCGATTATCGTCGGCACTCGATGGACACCGGCTGGGACGAACACTCGGTGCGGGCGCTGCGTGCCGCTCTGCACACGAGTACCGACACGATCCTCGATCTGGTGCGGGGACGACCCCTCGATGCGGTCTTGCAGTTGATCGGAGACGCGCTCGTCGCGGCCGTCGACGATCAGCTGCCCGGCGCACGGGAGGTGGCCACCCGGTGCGCCGCGGCGCTGCACGTGCGCGGCTGGACCGGAGACGCGGAGCTCGCCGACCAGCTCGAGGCCGCACTGGCCCGGGCCACTCCGACGCTCCGGCCACTGGCGGTCGATCTCGACGAGCTGTCATCGCTGCTCGAAGGCGACGTCGTCTACGGCGGCGGCCGTCTCGACCTCGAGACCGGGCACACGTGGCCGGCCATGGTCATCGACGAGATGTCCGACGACGACGCGGACGGCGACCCCGACCGCTGGTTGTTCGTCGAGTGCGTCGGATCGCGCCCCGGTTACCGCGACATGGAGGTGTTCCTCGACTCGGTGGCCGATCCCGCCCTGGCCGAGCAGCTGCGCATCGCGCTCTGCGGACGAGGCGCTTTCCGCCGCTTCAAGGACGTGCTCTCGCAGTCGCCCAACGAGTTTCACCGGTATCGGCTGTTCTCGGACGAACGCAGAGCTGGTCGCGCCCGCGCATGGCTCACAGACCAGGGGTATCGGGTACGTCCCCGCCATATCGGATAGGTACCGGGCTCGCGGATCACGAGACGGGCCCGGAGTCGAGTCCTTTGACAGCGTGCTCGTCGGCGATCTGCGTCATTTCCTCGAGCTGCCGGACGAGGCTCCCGGCCCGGCGCGCCGTCTCGCCGAGCAGTTGGGTGCACTGGTGCGGGTCGCCACCGCCGGGGATCGGGGTCCGCTGGGTCAGTGCGCTGCCGTGCCGAGGAGCCCGGTGTGCACCACCTCCGGATCCCGGACGAGGTGGCCACGACGCTGTGGGAGCTCACGCTGCTCGATACCGACTGCGAACGGGCCGTCTTCCGCGCGTACGTTAGCGGCGACGAGATCGTCCTGCCGGTGAGCGACGACGATCTCGAGGAGCTGATCGGGGACGTGGACATCGCCGACAACCACGAACCGAATCGCCGCCGCCGACAGTGCCACGGCACCGCCTTCACCGTGCTCGACGCGGCGGCCGAGAACCCACATCGCTCCCCGCTGACCACCGTGGCCTCCGGCGGCGGATCCGACGAGGTGCCGGCGCGGCCGACGCCCGCGGCATCGCGGCGCGCCACCTGACGATCGTCGGACGACGCGCCCCCTGGCGCGCCGACCTCGGATCGAAATGGACCAGCCTGCCCGTCGCCCGGCTGCGCTACACCGAGACCACGAAGACACTGACCCTGTACTGGCGCGACCGCACTGTCCGCTTCCACGCCCTGCGGCAGTCCCCTGAAATGTCCGAGGATTTTGACAAGAGGATGAGAATCCCTTGGTGACAAGACTTTGGAAGCCCCAGGTCAGGGGTGTGTGCGACTGGCAAGTTCGACCGGAACCTACAGTTTTTGCAGGTTCCGCGACCGGGTGTCACTTTCCAAATTTCGTGTCACTCGGGACAGCGCTGGATGCGTGGCGAGGATCAGCTGGAGCCCACCCTCCGGGGTTCAGCGTCGCAGTCCCGACTGATCCTGATCTCCCCGTGGCTGGATCTGACATTGTCGAATCCCCCGCATCGTGGCAGTCGAGAAGCGGATCCGTGGTTGAACCGGACCGGTCCGACCCTGGCGGGGCGCGCCTGGGCAGGAGCCTCGAATCAAACAGAAGGCCTGGTTATCGGGTCCATCTCATTGAGGTTCTCTCGGTGAGTTGATCTTGCTTGGGCGGTGTCAGGGCCGGATCGCCAAGAGACGCAGAGCCCCTGGTAGGACTGGATTTGCGAAGATCAAGTCCACGAACCAGAGGCTCCACGTGACCACCTATTCAGCCACGCTCGACGTCCCTCGACCGCTCGCCCAGTACCTGGGTCGACTGTTGCAGGCCGACCGCCGCGCACGCGGTACCCGCAGGGGCCGCCGGGCCCTGACCGCGTTCGCCCAGGCGGTACTCGTGCTGCGCTGGTTCCGACAGGACACCGCGCTCACCGCCCTGGCCCGTGACGCCGGCATCTCGATCGCGCGGCTACCGGTACCAGCCGCGAGGGCATCGACGTGCTCGCCGCCCAGGCCCCGGAACTGCCCGACGTGCTGCGCGACCGCCTCGCCGCCGGCGAGACCCACGTGATCCTCGACGGCACCCTCATACCCAGCGACCGGGTCGCCGAGACCACCCTCGGCAGCAGAGGCACCCCGATCCACCTGTGGTATTCCGGTAGACACCGCCGATTCGGCGCGAACATCCAGTTCGTGGCGACCGCGGACGGATTCCCGCTGTGGGTCTCCGACGCGCTGCCGGGCAGCACCCACGATCTGACCGCCGCCCGCGCACACCGGGTCACCGGAGCCCTGTACGCCGCCGCGGCCCAGGGCCTTGCCACCCTCGCGGACAAGGGCCACCAGGGCACCGGCATCGGTATCCACACGCCCACGAAAGCCCCTGCCGACGGCAACACCCTCGACGCCGACACCGTGTGTCGCAACATGCTGCTGACCAGTCTGCGGTGCCTCGGCGAACATGCCGCTGCGCTGCTCACCACGCGATGGAAGGCACTCGACAGGATCACCCTGTGCCCCAAAAGAATCGGTTCCATCACCAAGGCGGCGCTCATGCTCACGCAATTCGAGCACGCAGGCCGCTACTGAGAAAACCTCATTGGCGGCCGATCCCGTGAAGGACGAGGGCTTGTGCGTTTCGGATCAGGGATTGGAGGGTGCCTCGTTCAGGATCCCACCATTCGTTCGACCAGCTCAGGGCTCCGATGATCAGCCCCTGCGCTGCATACAGGTTCAATCCGGGGTGAAGCTGGCCGGCTTCGGCCGCCTCTGCCAGATGCCGTCGCCAGATCGCGCCGTACTCGCGGCGCAATTCCTGTTGGCGTTCTCGGATGGCATCGGGCATCTGGCTCATGTTCCGCGTCGATGCCGCCGCGTAGTGCGAGATCGTCAGCGCGACCTCCAGATGGCCGCCGACAGCCGCGAGGATCCGATCGAGTGGCGTCGCGGTTGCGGGAAGTGCCTCGATGACAGCGGTCACGTGCTCGATGAACCGGCGGTGCCCGACCGTCATTACCTCATCGACGAGATCCTCGCGCGAGGGGAAGTGGCGGTAGATCGCCGGCGTCTTGATTCCGACGATCTCCGCGATGTCAGAGAGCTTGGTTCCCCCGTACCCTTCCCTGTACATAACCTCTGCGGCAGCATCCAGAATGAGCTGGCGGGTGGACGCGCCGTCGCGCACAGCAGTTTCTCCACCCTGTCGCTTGTTCGGAGCATCCATGGTCACTGCTCCACGGTAGTGGATCGCAGGCACGACCCTGTCGCCGTGGGTGCGCGTCACGGCCGTGTGCGAACTTCGTCCAGGCACCGCGCGACAGGTTCCGGGAGTTG
Source organism: Rhodococcus sp. 2H158 (assembly GCF_053764755.1). NCBI lineage: Bacteria > Bacillati > Actinomycetota > Actinomycetes > Mycobacteriales > Nocardiaceae > Rhodococcus > Rhodococcus sp. 2H158. The sequence goes on along the minus strand of NZ_JBSNCE010000011.1, from coordinate 69,247 downwards.
CCCCCGTGCTGCGGGTTCTGCCACTGCGAACGTCACGGGGCAGGATTCGTGCACCACAGCGAGGGCACTGATGAGCGCGCTGTCCCCCCAGGTAGACATCGCTCGGATCGGACCACCAAGCGCCTTGGGAAAGGCGAACCCTTCGGTCATGGCGACATCGATGTCGGACGCGCGTCCGGCGACTCCGGAGTCCACCAGGGCCGCGGCCGCAGCCAGCATCGACGCGAGGACTCGGTTTCGGATCTCCGCATCGTCGATCCGGCGCGGCTCGATCCCCTTGATCCCCCGTTCGGTGTCGATGATCGTGTCGACCTCAGGATCAGGCTCTCCACGTCGAGAACCCTCCGGATACCTAAACCACCCTGCTCCGGTCTTCTGCCCGAGTCGGCCTGCTTCACAGAGCCGATCGGGGATCGCGACATAACGTTGCTGCGGATCCCTGGTCGCCGCCAGCCGCTTGCGCCGTGCCCAGGCAATGTCCAGGCCGGACATGTCGGCCACAGCGAAGGGGCCGAACGGCATGCCGAGCCCGTGCATCGCACGATCCACGTCGGCGGGTGAGGCGCCTTCCTCCACCAGGAATTCGACCTGGGTGCGGTAGTCGGCGTAGACGCGATTGGCGACGAACCCGTCGTCGATACCGGCCGGAATGCCGACTTTGTCAAGTGTGGTGATGATCCGGGCGAGGGAAACTGCGGTGGTGTCGTCGGTCGCCGGAGTGCGGATCAGCTCGACGAGGGGGTTGCGGTGCGGCGGATTGAAGAAGTGCAGCCCCGCGAATCGGTTCCGGTGCACGAGCGCATGCGACATCTCGTCGAGATCGAGATACGAGGTGTTGCTCGCGATCACCGTGTCGTCACGCAGGGTGGTCTCGAGAGCTCTGAGCAACTCGGTCTTGACCTCCATATCCTCGAACACCGCGTCGATGACGAGATCGGCATCCGCCAGGCCGGTGATGTCGGTGGCGGCGCGGATCCCGCTTTCCTCGGCTGCGAGTCGTTCCACTGCGGCGAGATTTCTGTCGTAGACGACGACCGTGTAACCGTGATCGGCGAAGGTTCGGGCGAGGGAGGCACCCATGGTTCCCGCGCCGGCGATGCCCACCGTTCGCACTGCCGGGGCGGCGGGTGAGCGGAGAGCCTTCGCCGCCGCACGGCGCGCGAAGAACAGGTACCGCAGGTTACGTGCTTCGTCCGATTTCCGGAGTCTGTCGAAGACGGCGCGTTCGGTGGTGAGTGCCTCGTGGACGTCGCCGTCGCCTGCGCGCCGAACCAGGTCGACCGCTTCGAGCACGTTCGGGCGTGCTCGTCGGCTCACTCGCGCGATGGCCGCGTCGACGTCCTCTTCGCGTGCGGAGGGCACCGGCCGGTCGATCACCCGAGATTTGGCCGTCATGGACCGTGCCAGCTCGACCGCACGAGCGACGAGACTGTCTGTCGGAACGATCTCGTCGAGTAGTCCGACGCGGAGTGCCTCCTCACTGTCGATTCGTCGCGCCGACGTCACCAGATCGATGGCGGTGGGGACACCGGTGAGGCGAGGCGTGCGCACGGTCCCTCCGGCACCGGGCACCATTCCGAGGGTGACCTCGGGGAACCCGAGCTGCACGGAGGGATCCCCGATCCGGCGATCGCAGCCGAGAACGAATTCGAGCCCACCGCCCAGAGCGAGACCGGTGATCGCGGCGACCACCGGCACGTCGAGATTCTCGAGGGCTGCGATGACGGACGGCAGTTGCGGCTCTGTGAGCTCGCCGGCGAACTCGTTGATGTCCGAGCCGGCATAGAAATGTTGCAGTTCGGAGGCGACGACCACCGCGTCGACCGTGGAATCCGCGGCAATTTCTTGTAGCGTCCGGGCGAGGTCGGCTCTCAGGGACGCGTTGCCCATGTTCACGGGTGGGTTGTTCAGATAGATCACTGCGATCGATCCACGACGATCCGTGGTTACCGTCGACATGCTCAAACCTCTCGTCTGTGGAAATGAAGGGCGCCGAAACCCGAGAAGCCGGCACAGCGACATGCTGTGCCGGTTCCTCAGCGCGTCAGGTCACTGTTCGACACCTTCGGCGCTGCGGGCGATCAACTCGGCGTTGGTGTTCTCGTCGACTCCCTTGAACCCGAACCACGCGACGGAGGCGGCGATCAGGGAGATCAGCGCGAGGTAGTACCCGGGCGCCAGCTCGACGGAGGTTCCTCCCAGCCAGGTGGCCACGTAGGGGGCGGTGCCGCCGAAGACGGCGATGGAAATCTGGTAGGGGACTGCGCCGGCAGAGAACCGGATGCGGGCGGGGAAGAGGTCGACCATGGAGACCGCCACGATGGAGGTCACACCGGCGGCGAAGAATGCGATTCCCATCAGGGCCAGCAGTGACGATGCGAATGTTTGCTGCTGGAGCAAGAAGAACGCCAGGGGGGCGAACACGGCCATGCCCAGGGAGGAGAACATCGCGACCTGGCGTCGGCTGAGCTTGTCCACGCACAGTCCGTAGAACGGGGACACGCAGGTATAGAAGAGCAGTGCGACGGCCAGGGCGCTGAGCGATGCGGTGTAGGTCAGCTCCGACACCTTCATCATGTAGGCCACTGTGAATCCGGTGAGCATGTAGAAGGAGACGCCGTTGAGCATGTTCCACCCGAACACCGTGGCCATCGATTTCTTCGCCACGCGGAAGCCCTCGGCGAGGGGCGCGGACTCGACCTGGCCGGAGTCGCGCACCGCCTGGAATTCGGGGCTCTCCTCGATTCGCATCCGCAGGATGATGGCGATGACACCCAGCGGCCCGGACAGCAGGAACGGGATGCGCCAGCCCCACGAGCTGAGGTCGGCCTCGGTCAGCGACGAGGTCACGATGAGTGACACCACAGCTGCGGTGGCGGTCCCGACTCCGACGGCAGCGGGCGACAGGGAACCGTACCGGCCGCGCCATCCTCGCGGAGCGTGCTCGACCACGTAGATCGTGGCGCCGGCGTACTCGCCGCCGGCGGACAGCCCCTGGAACATCCTGAGGGCAACGAGCAGGACGGTGGCCCAGACGCCGATGCTGGCGTAGGTGGGCAACAAGCCCAGCAGGACGGTCGACAGGCTCATGAGGATCACGGCGGCCAGGAGGGATGCGCGTCGGCCGATGCGGTCGCCGATCCAGCCGAAGACGAATGCGCCGAGCGGGCGGATGAGGAACCCCAGGGCGAATACCGCGAAGGTGGACAGGAGCGCCGCGGTCGGGTCGGACGCCGGGAAGAACAATACCGAAATGGTCACGGCAAAAAAGCCGTACAGACCGAAGTCGTACCACTCGATGAAGTTGCCGATCACGCCGGCGTAGATGGCACGGCGGCGCGCCGCCGATTCGGTGACATGCACCGGTGGTGTGGACACGTCGGAGGTGGGCATGGCGATCCTTCTGGATGGCTCGGGAAAGGGGGGAGGGGTACGGCACCGGTGAAGTGCCGATCCGAGGTCGGGATCAGACTGCGGACACTGCCTCGGCAAGGGCGATGACGCCTTCGGCGGTCTTGGCGTGGGCGAGATCGATGTGCTGGCCTTCGAAGTCGACCGCGCCGTGCCCCTGTGCCTCGGCATCACGGAAGGCCTGCACCATGCGACGGTAGAATTCGACCTTCTCGGGCGACGGCGTGAAGACCTCGTTGGTGATCTCGACATGGGACGGGTGGATGAGGGCCATGCCCCGGTAGCCGAGTCGACGATTGTCCTCCGCAAATGTCCGGAACCCGTCCAGGTCCTTGATGTCCTGCCACACGCCACCGATCGGGTGGTGCAGCCCGTTTGCCCGGCATGCGAGCACGATGCGGCTGCGCAGGTAGAGGGTTTCGAGGCCCTCGGGCGTAAATTCGAATCCGAGTTCCCGTCCGACGTCGGCGTTCGGTCCCGTCGCGCCGAGGAGCGAGGCGACACGCGGCACGGCGGCAGCCATGTCCTCGCAGTTCGCCATCGACGATGCGGTTTCGAGGCTCAGGAGCAGTCCGATCTCCCCTGCAGGGAGGTTCCGGGTCTCCTCGAGATGGGACACGACGGCATCGATCTGGATGATGTCCTTGGCGTCGAAGGTTTTGGGGAGCAGCAGTCCTGCGACACCGGGGACAACGACTGCGTCGAGGTCGGCGCCCATCAGTCCGGTGACGCGACTATTCGGTCGCACCCATACATCGGCGCGAATGCCCTGGTCATGGAGTCGAGAGATCGACTCGACGACAGTCTTCCGGGCGAGTTCCTTGTCCGAGGAGGGAACCGAGTCCTCCAGGTCGAGAATGATCGCGTCGGTGCCCGTCGCTACGGCTTTGTCGGCCCATGATCCCTTGTGTCCCGGGACGAAGAGCATGGAACGATACGGTCGCAATGTGGTCATGGAGGGGTATCTCCTTCGAGGTCTTACGCTTCCGGCCATGCTCGACGCACAGGCGCGGACGGGCAGTTTGACGGAATGAAATTCCGTATCAACGGAATTGGACTCAGTGTGGAGTGATCGCGATGAAGGCGCCGGCACCTCTCACTGTGTGAATCTATCGTAGATTAACGTGATGCAGATGACAATAGGTGAGTCGGGCCAAAGCGCTACGACAGTTCGACACCGAGAAATGTGAGTTCCGCAATGTCGCTGACACTGCCGTTGATCCGGTGGGCGGGCCGTGCCGGCTTCCAGGCCGGGGCCGCTGCTCTGGCCGGTGGTTTACGAGGCGGGAGCCCGCTAGAAGTGCGGCTCGATGAACACGGGGGAGGCGATCTCAGGAGGCCGGTTCTCCAAGCCCCTGCGAACAATGATCTGCGCGGTCTCGATCGTATCCTCGAGAGAAACGCTTTCCGGGCGCCACCATTCCACGGCCCAGTTCAGAGCGCCGAAGATGAGCATGCGGGTGAGGAACGGGTCGGCATCACGCCTGATGAGGCCGGCTTCGTGGGCGTCGTTGATGAGACCACGCCACAGCGCGCCGTAGGTTTCCTCGTCGACCCGAATCGCGTCGCGCATCGACTCGGGCAACTGCCGCGAGTTGCGCACCGCAGCGATGGTGTATTCCGACATCCCGAGGGTCACACGAAGATGCGCATCGACCGCAACCGCAATGCGTTCCAGCGGGTCGGTATGCGCGGGCAACCCGTCCAGGGCATCGCGAACATGCATGTTGACCTGCGTCGTTCCCTCGCGGATGACCTCTTCGACCAGCGCCTCCCGAGACGGGAAGTGGTAGTAGATCGCAGCCGCCTGCAGGCCGGCCTCCTTGGCGACCTCCGAGAGGCGGGTGCCGACGTAACCTCGCCGGCCGATCACCCGCGCAGTCGCATCCATGATGCGCTCGCGAGTTCGCGCAGCTTTGGTTCCAGCGGCCGAGGGTGACTCGGTCCCGCGTGTCGTGTCGGTCATCGGTTCGAAATTAGCACAGGACACGCCGTTGACGGCAACGTTAATCTGCGTTAGATTAACGTTGCCGATGGCGGCGCAGATCCCGCCTTCGACGTCCACTCCGCGCACAGCGGATGCGAAATCTCCCCGGAGCCTGGCCCGCATTGCCAGGCGTTCTCCCCAGACACCAGACGTATTTGACAAGGCAACACACGGAAAGGCAGGGCGCAGACATGCCCGGTTTGTACTTCGAGGAATTCGAACCCGGTCTCGTCATCGACCACCCCACGAGGCGGACCGTTTCCGAGTACGACAACGTGCTGTTCAGCTCGCTGACGCTGAATCTCGCGCCACTTCACTTGGACGCGGAGTACAGCAAGGATACCGAATTCGGCCAGCGGCTGGTCAACAGCCTCTACATCCTCGGACTGGTCTGCGGCGTCCCGGTGCCCGAGACCACCCTCGGTACGACGGTCGCGAATCTCGGGTTCGAGGAGATCACCTTCCCCAAGCCGGTATTCCACGGCGACACGATCCACGTTCGCACCGAGATCATCGGCAAGCGAGAATCCAAGAGCCGCGCGGATGCCGGCATCGTGTTCTTCCGCCACCTCGGCCTCAATCAGCGCGACGAGATCGTCTGCGACGCGCGACGCAACGGCCTCATGCTCAAGCGCCCCAGCTGACCCATCCACCACACAAGAAGGACGTGCAATGAAGGGTCAATGCGTCTTCGGAACCTCCTCCTCGCCCGCCTGGATCCCGACCGAGAAGATCATTTCCCGCAACCGGCTGCTCGGCGCGATGAAGCAGTGGGGATACGACTCCGTCGAGGACCTGCATACCGCGTCGATCGACGACCCCGAATGGTTCTGGCGGGCCGTGATCGAGGATCTCGACATCGAATTCGCGCGGCCGTTCACCGCGGTGCTCGACGACTCCGCCGGCAAGCCCCTTCCGCAGTGGTTCACCGGAGGGGAGATCAATCTTGCGCACCTGTGCTCGCACCGCTTCGCGACCGGTGAGGTCGCCGATCGGGACGCGATCGTCTATGAGGCCGACAACGGCGTGCGCCGGTCGCTGACCTTCGCCGAACTCGACCGTGAGGTGCGCCGCTTCGCCGCTAACCTGCAGGGCCTCGGGGTCGGCAAGGGCGACCGGATCGTGTTGTTCGCCCCGGTGGTCACCGAGACCGCGGTGGCATTCCTTGGCGCCGCCATGATCGGCGCAGTGGTCGTGCCCGCGTTCTCCGGATACGGCGCCGAGGCCGTGGCCTCTCGCATCCGCAGCTCCGAGGCGGTCGTGCTCGTGACCGCAGACGCCACGACGCGCCGAGGCAAGCGGGTCCCTCTCAAAGAGACCGCGGACGAGGCACTCGCCGATACGTCGTCGGTCCGCACGGTCATCGTGGTGCGCAACCTCGGAGACGACGCTCCGATGACCGCAGATCGGGACGTCTACTGGGACGAGCTCCCCGCAGACCCCGACCCCGTCGAGACCGCACACACCGACCCCAATGATCCCGTGGTGATCGCCTACACCTCCGGAACCACGGGCGCACCGAAGGGCATCGTCCACTCCCACGGCGGCCTGGCCGTCAAGTGCGGCGTCGACGCGGCGTACGGGTTCGACGTCCACCAGGGCGATGTCGTCGCCTGGATCGCCGACATCGGATGGATGCTCTACGGCGTCCTCCTGATCGGAGTCCTCCAGCACGGCGCCACGCTCGTGCTGACCGAAGGGGTGCCCACGTACCCGAGCCCCTCCCGGCTGTGGGAGATCGTCGAACGCAACGGTGTCACCCTTCAAGGAATCGCGCCGACCGCCGCACGCGCCGTCATGGCCGTCACGCAGGACGAGGCGATCGAACACGATCTCTCCACGCTCGTCTCCTTCGCTTCCACTGGCGAGGCCTGGGACGAACCCACGTGGCGGTGGCTGTTCGACCATGTCGGCAAGGGCGAACGTCCGATCGTCAACTACAGCGGCGGCACCGAGGTCCCCGGCGGGATCGTCGTCTGCTACCCGTTCCTCGCCGCCGACGCGGCGTCGTTCAACGGCCCCATGCTCGGCATGGAAGCCGCCGTCCTCGACGCGACCGGTACGCCGGTCTTCGACGAGATCGGTGAGCTGGCCGTGATGAACACCTGGCCCGGCATGACGCATTCGTTCTGGCGGGACACCGACCGCTACCTGAAGACCTACTGGGACACCTTCCCCGATGTGTGGGTCCACGGTGACCTGGCGAGCGTGTCACCCTCCGGGAGCTGGAAGATCCACGGTCGGTCGGACGACACGATGAAGGTGTCCGGTCGGCGGATCGGGCCGGCCGAACTCGAGGCCGCGCTCCTCAAGGATTCCCGCCTCGTCGAGGTCGCCGTGATCGGTGTGCCCGACGAGCAACGCGGACAGAAAGTCGTCGCCTTCGTCGTCGTCAAGGACGAGGACGTCGATCAGGACGACCTCGTGTCCACGGCCGAACACAACGTCGGGCGGTCGTTCGCCCCCACCGTCCACGTCGTCTCGGCACTGCCGAAAACCAAGAACGGCAAGATCATGCGCCGCGTCATCCGCGCACGCCATCTCGACGAACCGACGGGTGACCTCGCCGCACTCGACTCGCCGGAAAGCCTCGGCGCCATCCCCCGTCTGCAGAAGTAGGAGAGTACTCATGAGCACCATCACCGACGAGAGCACCGTCGACGTCGTCCGGAAGGCGACACGAGAGCTGGCCCGCAGCTTCGACCTGGAGTACTGGCGGCAGAAGGACAAGAAGGCCGAGTACCCGCGCGAGTTCGTCAAGGCGTTCGCCGACGGCGGCTGGCTGGGCTTGATCATTCCCGAGGAGTACGGCGGACTCGGACTCGGCATGACCGAGGCGGCCGTGATGCTCTACGAGATCTCCGCCTCCGGTGCCGCCAACAGCGGCGCCTCGGCGATCCATTTCTCGATCTTCCCGCCCGCCCCGATCATCAACTTCGGGTCCGAGGCGATGAAGAAGCAATGGCTGCCGAAGATCGCCAGCGGTGAGATCCTCATGTGTTTCGGCGTCACCGAACCCACCGCCGGCGTCGACACCTCCCGCATCCGCACCATGGCCAAGAAGGTCGACGACGGCTGGGTCGTCAACGGCCAGAAGGTGTGGATCAGCAACGCACAGAACGCCGACAAGATCCTGCTGCTCACCCGCACCTCGCCGCGCGACGATAACAACCCGCTCGACGGCATGACGATCTTCTTCACCGACATGAACCGCGACCACATCACGGTCCGCGAGATCGAGAAGTGCGGCCGCTCGGCCCTCGACTCGAACGAGCTGTTCATCGACAATCTCCCGGTGCGGGACGACGAGGTCGTCGGTGAGGTCGGCAAGGGATTCCAGTACCTGATCGACGGACTCAATCCGGAGCGCATCGTCGTCGCCATGGAGCAGATCGGTATCGGTCGCGCCGCGATGGACATCGCTGTCCAGTACGCCAAGGACCGGGTCGTGTTCGACCGACCCATCGGCAAGAACCAGGCCGTGGCACATCCGCTGGCCGACTCGTGGATCCGCCTCGAGGCCGCCGAGCGCATGGCCATGCACGCGGCGTACCTGTTCGACACCGGCCAGAGGTGCGGCAAGGAGGCTGCCGCGGCGAAATTCCTCGGCGCCGAAGCCGGATTCGAGGCCTGCGACCGGGCGATGTCGACCCTGGGCGGCTACGCCTACTCGAAGGAGTACCACATCGAGCGGCTGTGGCGTGAATGCCGCCTGCAGAAGAACGCGCCGTTCTCGCAGGAGATGGTGCTCAACTTCGTCTCGCACAACGTGCTCAAGCTCCCGAGGTCGTACTGATGACCGCGCGGGACGGTGTCGGCGCACTCGCCGGCGTCCGGGTCGTCGTCCTCGAAGGACTCGGACCGACTCCGTTCATCTCGATGCTGCTGTCCGACATGGGAGCCGAGGTCGTCCGTGTCGCCCGCCCGCGGCACCGTTCCGCGCGCGAGATCGGCCAAACCACAGGACTTTCCCCGGAACGGGACGTGGTCAATCGCGGGACGAGTTCCGTGGAGGTCGACCTGAAAGACCCCGCCGGCATCGAGTCCGTGCTCCGCCTGCTCGACTCGGCGGACATCTTCATGGAAGGCTACCGACCGGGCGTTGTCGAACGGCTCGGCCTCGGTCCCGACGTGGTCCTCGACCGCAATCCGGCGATCGTGTTCGCGCGGATCACCGGCTACGGCCAGTCGGGGCGATTGGCGAAGTCCGTCGGCCACGACATCAACTACGTCGCGCAGTCCGGTGTACTCCACACGCTGGGGCACCCCGATGCACGCCCCCGCCCGGCGGTGAACTACCTCGGTGACTACGCCGGCGGCGGGGCCCTCGGCGCGTTCGGCATCGTCTGCGCCGTCCTCGAGGCCACCCGGTCCGGGCAGGGGCAGGTCGTCGACGTGTCCATGGTCGACGGTGCGGCGCTGCTCACCGCGCGGATGCAGGGATTGCGCGCTGCGGGCTTGTTCTCCGACGAACCCGGAACCAACCACATCGACAACGGCGCGCCGTTCTACGACACCTACCGGTGCGCCGACGGGCGATTCGTCGCAGTGGGCGCCCTCGAAGCGGACTTCTACCGGGCGTTCCTCGCCGGACTGGGCTCCGATACCGCCGCATGGCCCGACCGGGACGACGAAGAGAACTGGCCGCAGCTGAGGACCTTGATCGAGGACCGGATCGGCACCCGATCGATGGCCGAGTGGACCGAGATCTTCGACGGCACCGACGCCTGCGTCACACCGGTGCTGAACTTCCCCGAGGCCGCGCGCGACGCGCACAACGTCGAACGCGGCGTGTACGTCGACGTGGACGGAATTCTCCATCCCGCGCCCTCACCGCGTCTGCACCGGACCCCGGCCCGCCGACCGGGCCTGTCCGCCCGCGAGGGAGCCACCGTCGACGACGTCCTCACCACCTGGTCCACCCCCGCCGACCTCACCTCCTGACCCCACCCGTCACGAAGGAAACGCCCATGCTGTCCACGTACAAGCAGTTCTCCAGCCTGAAGTTCGAGAACAACCATCCCGGCGTGCTCGAACTCGTCTTCGACGGGCCCAATCTCAACGCCGTGACCGAAGACCAGCATCGCGAACTGGCGCTCATCTGGCAGGTGATCGACCGCGACCCCGAGGTCCGCGTGGTTCTTGTGCGCGGCGTGGGCAAAGCCTTCTCCGCCGGCGGCAGCTTCGACATGGTCGAGGCGCAGATCGCCGACCACCGAATCAACATGCGGGTGATGCAGGAAGCGCGCGACCTCTACTACAACATCATCGGCTGCTCGAAACCCATCGTGTCCGCGATTCACGGTCCCGCCGTGGGAGCGGGACTGGTGATCGCACTCATGGCGGACATCTCGGTCGCCGCGAAGGACGCGCGGATCATCGACGGGCACACCCGGCTCGGCGTCGCAGCCGGCGATCACGCCGCGGCGGTGTGGCCGCTCCTGTGCGGCATCGCGAAGTCGAAGTACCTGCTCATGACGTGCCGTGAGATTTCCGGCGCCGACGCGGAACGCGCGGGTCTGGTGTCGGTCTCGGTCGACAAGGAGGATCTGCTCGACACCGCCACGACCGTGGCGACCGATCTGGCGTCGGGGGCGCAGGACGCGATCCGCTGGACGAAACAGGCGATCAACGGCTGGTACCGCCAAGCAGGGCCGATCTTCGACTCGTCGCTCGCCCTCGAGTTCCTCGCATTCAACGGCCCCGATGTCCGGGAGGGCGTCGGCTCACACCGCGAGCGGCGCGCTCCGCAGTTCGCTCCGAACGCAGCCCACGAACTCGCCTGAGGTGACGCAGATGAGCACCCTCGCTTCCCCGATGGTCACCGACCTGATCGCGGGCACGCTACCCGAGACCCTGACCGCCGTCGTCGCCGGCGAATGGACGGCGGTGGACGCCGGTTCGCCGACGTTTCCGGTGTACGACCCGGCCACCGAAGAAGTCGTCGCACACTTCGCGCAGACGCCGGTGGACGCGGTGGGGGCCGCGGTCGAGAACGCGCACGCCGCCCGGCGCGGCTGGGCACGCACCGCGCCGGTCGAGCGGGGTCGCGTGCTCGCCCGTGCTGCCGAGGCGGTCCGCGCCCACGCCGAGACGCTCGCCCTGCTCGAGTCCATCGACACGGGAAAACCGATTTCCCAGGCCCGAGGAGATATCGCCGTCACCGCGCGTTACCTCGAGTACTACGCGGGCGCGTGCGACAAGTTCGGCGGCGAGACCATCCCGCAGGCGGACGACACCTTCGCCTACACCGTGCGCGAACCGTACGGTGTAGTCGCCCACATCACGCCGTGGAACGCACCCATCAGCCAGATGATGCGCGGGGTGGCCCCGTGTCTGGCCGCGGGTAACACGGTGGTCGTCAAGCCGTCCGAACTCACGCCGCTCACCACGAGCCTGGTGGCGGTCCTGCTGGTCGCCGCGGGTCTGCCCGCCGGCGTGTGCAACGTCGTGCTCGGTGATGGTCCCTCGGTGGGTGAGGCGCTCGTGCGCCATGATCTGGTGCGCCATATCGCTTTCACCGGATCGGTCACGTCCGGGCAGCGCGTCGGGCGGATCGCCGCGGAGCGGATCGTCGGCTGCCATCTCGAACTCGGCGGCAAGTCGCCGACGATCGTCTGCGCGGACGCAGATCTTCCTCGCGCGGCGAAGGCCGGTGCCTTCGCGGTCATCCGTAATTCGGGGCAGTCGTGCTTTGCGACCACCCGCTTGTTCGTGCACCGCAGTGTCCACGACGAGTTCGTCGAGCGTGTCGCGGCAGCGATGCAGGGACTGAGCGTCGGACGGGGGGTGGACGATCCCGATCTCGGTCCTTTGGTGTCCGGGGCGCAGCGGGACCGTGTGCTCGGCATCGTCGAGCAGGCACGTGCCGGCGGCGCCGAGGTGGTCGCCGGCGGACATCCGCCCGCCGAACGGGATTCGGGCTTCTTCGTGGTGCCGACGCTCGTCACGTCGGTGACCAACGACATGCCGATCGCTCGGCAGGAGGTGTTCGGACCGGTCCAGTCGGTGCTCGCGTTCGACGACCTCGACGAGGCGATCGAGCAGGCGAACGACACGCCTTACGGACTGTCGGCCGGGGTCTTCACCGCCGACGTCGGACGCGCGCACCGGGTTGCCCGAGACTTGCAGGCCGGACAGGTGCAGATCAACCGCTACGCCGGCGCCGGCGTCGAGATCCCCTTCGGCGGATACAAGGCCAGCGGCATCGGCCGCGAGAAGGGCCTCGAAGCACTGCTCGGCTACACACAGCTCAAGAGTGTGATCGTCGCGCTCGCCTGAGCGCGGCCACTCATCATCGGATCGAAAGAAGGATATGCCGCAATGACCAGCAATCGCACTCTCGGATTCATCGGACTCGGTGTCATGGGCGGCCCGATGAGCACCAACCTGGTGACCCGATCAGGTCATGAGGTAATCGCCTTCGATCTGAGCACCGCGTCGTTGGATCGAGTCGTCGATGCGGGCGCCAAACGTGGGGAGAGCGTGGTCGACGTCGCCGAACAGGCAGAGGTCGTCTTCCTCTCGCTCCCCAGCATCGTGCAGGTCGAGGCCGTCGCGGCGGAACTCAGGTCCGCGTCCAATCCCCCCAAGATCATCGTCGACATGAGCACCAGCGATGTGACTCGCACACGTGCGCTCGGAGCCGATCTGGTCAAGGACGGCATCGAGCTGGTAGACGCGCCGGTGGCCCGGCTCCGCCAGGCCGCCAAGGACGGCACCCTGCTCATCACCGTCGGCGCCACGTCGGAGCGGTTCGCGGATCTCGAACCCCTGTTGGGCTGTATGGGATCCGACATCGTGCACGCCGGTGCGCTCGGCAGCGGCCAGGTCATCAAGATCCTCAACAACATGGTGGTGTTCCAGACCATGAATGCCCTCGCCGAAGCCCGCGCCCTCGGCGCTGCGGCCGGGGTGGAGCCGAAGTTGCTGTTCGAGACGCTCACCCTCGGGTCGGCCGACAGCTTCGTGCTGCGCAAGTCCGCGCTCGCGACGCTCGCTGTCGACGAGTTCCCGACCAAGACCTTCCCGACCCTCTACGCCATCAAGGATCTGAGCCTGGCCCTGCAGCTCGCCCGGGACGAGGGCGTGCCCACCGCTTCGGCCGACCAGACCATGGCGCTGCTCGAAGCGACACGCGATGCGGGGTACCGCGACGAGTACTACCCGGTGATGGTCAAGCTCATCGAAGGCGGGGGCCGCAAATGAGCACCGAACACGAGGTGGTCGCGATCCGGCTCGGTCACGTGGACCGTCCGGCGCGCGATAACTTCCTCACCGACCCGCATCTGACCGCTCCGATGCGCCTCGATTTCGACATGTGGGTGGTCCGCGGCGGCGATCGGGTCGTTGTGGTGGACACCGGTTTCAGCCGAGCAGCCGGTGAGCGGCGCGGCCGGGTGCTGGAGCGTCGGCCAGCGGACGCGCTGCGCGAGTGGGGCATCGAACCGGACGAGGTGACCGATGTCGTTCTGACACACCTGCACTACGATCACGCCGGCAATATCGGCGACTTCCCGGATGCCCGCGTGCTGATTCAGCGCGACGAGGTCGCCTATGCGACCGGCGGCAGCATGCGTCATCCGCAGCTGTCGCACTTCTTCGACGTCGACGATGTGTGTGACGTCGTGCGCCGGACGTTCGCCGGCCGCGTCGATCAGGTCGCGGGGCCGCACGTCCTGCATGACGGGGTCGAGTTGTACCCCGTCGGCGGCCACACCCCGGGCCTCCAGGTGGTCCGGGTCCGCACCGAACGAGGCTGGGTCGTCCTCGCCTCCGACGCGCTGCACTACTACGCCAATTTCGACCTGCGGAACCCGTTCCCGGCCGTCGTGGACGTACCCGCTATGTTCGCGGCGTTCGACACCGTCCTCGAGCTCGCCGACGGCCCCGACCACGTCGTGCCCGGCCACGACCCGGCCGTCATGGATCGCTACGGTCCCGTCTCCGACGATCTTCCCGACGGGATGGTCGCCCTGCACCGAACCCCCGTCACCCTCGACACCACCACCACCACCGTGACCGGTGCCCCGACGACAATCGCCCGTTCTGTCTGACAGGCATTGCCTCGCCGACGCACCCCGTCACCGATCACACACAGGAGACTCCGCCGTGGACTTCCGACTTCCCGACGAGATCGAGGACTTCCGCTCCTCGGTGTCGGCCTTCGCCGCCAAGACGCTCGCCCCGAACGCTCTCGCACGAGCACACGATCCCGGATTCCCCTGGGACGTAGCCGAACTGATGGGACAACAAGGCCTGCTGGGTTTGACCATCCCCGAGGAGAAGGGGGGGCAGGGCGCGTCCCTGCTTGCTGCGGTCGTCGCGATCCAGGCGGTGGCCGCACACTGCCCCCGGTCGGCCGACATCGTCCAGGCCGGCAACTTCGGGGCAATCCGGACTTTCGCCGAGTACGCGACCGACGAGCAGCGCGAGCGTTACCTGCCGTCCCTGCTGTCCGGCAGGTCGGTCATCGGGCTGGGTATGAGCGAGCCGGAGGCCGGCTCGGCCGTGACCGATCTGCAGACCACCGCGGTCCGCAAGGACGATGGGTACATCATCAACGGCACCAAGGTGTTCGGCACGCACAGCGCCGACGCCTCGGTGTACCTGGTGTACGTCCGGTTCGGTCCGGGGGTGGGCGGTATCGGTTCGGTCCTCGTCGACCGCGACACCCCGGGACTGACCGTCGGCGAGCCGTCGATGTTCATGAACGGCGAGCACTGGTGCCAGCTGTACTTCGAGGACTGCTTCGTCCCGGATTCGCAGGTGCTGCTCGGGGAGGGCGGGTTCAAGCGGCAGATCACGGGCTTCAACGTCGAGCGTCTCGGCAATGCGTCGCGCTCGCTCGCCGTCGGACGTTACGCGTTCGACGCAGCGGTGCGGCACGTGTCCGAGCGGGAGCAGTTCGGCCGCCCGCTCGCGGAGTTCCAGGGTTTGCAGTGGATGTTCGCGGAGAAGGCCGTTCAGCTCGAGTCCGCACAGTTGCTGCTCTACCGCGCCGCGAACGTCCTGGACGGTGAACTGCCGACCGCATACGACACCGCGGTCGCGAAGTACGCCGCCAACGAAGCCGGCTTCGGCGCGGCGGACCTCGCGGTCCAGTCGATGGGGGGCACCGGGTTCAGCGAGGAGTCGCTGGTCGAGTACTGCTTCCGTCGCACCCGCGGCTGGAAGATCGCCGGCGGATCGACCGAGATCCTCAAGAACCGGATCGCCGAGACGGTGTTCGGGCGCAGGTTCAATCAGAGGGCAGGTAAGTGATGACCTCCGACACCCGAGAGCATCTCTACCGCGCTTTGGCCCGCCCACGCAGCGTCGCTGTCGTCGGCGCCTCGGACGACGCGGCGAAGACCACCGCGCGTCCCCTGCGCAACCTCGCCGACAGCAAGTGGGCAGGGGAGGTGTACGTGGTCAACCCCAACCGCGACGTCGTCGGTGGTCACCGCGCGTACGACACGATCGGTGACGTACCGACCGTGCCCGACCACGTGTTCGTTCTCACCGGCGCAGACTCCGCGATCGACGCCGCACGCGAGTGCGCACGGATGGGCGTCGGCGTGGTCACCATCATGGCCGACGGATTCGTCGGTGACTCGCCGGAAAGTCGTCGGCGCATGGCGGCACTCGAGGAGATCGCCTCGTCCGGACGTACCCGTATCCTCGGACCCAGCAGCCTCGGGGTGGTCAACCCCGCCCGGCGACTCGTGCTGACGGCCAACGCGGCCTTCGCCGAGCCGTTGCCGACCGGGGGAGGCATCTTCGTCGCATCGCAGTCCGGCAGCGCCATCGGCGCGTTGGCGTCGCGAGGCAAGGACGCAGGCATCGCGTTCCACACCATGGTGTCCACCGGCTCCGAAGTCGACCTGTCCCTGGGCGAGGTATGTCTGTCCTCGGTCGACGATCCCGAGGTGACCAGCTACATCCTCTTCCTCGAGAACCTCAGCCATGCCGGGGATCTCGCTGCCTTCGCCCGTGCCGCCGCCGAGCGGGGCAAGCCGGTGCTGGCGTACAAGCTCGGGCGCTCGGAAGCGGCTGCCGAGCTGGCCGTCTCGCACACCGGTGCGCTCGCCGGGGACGACGCCATCGCCGATGCGGCACTCCGCGATCTCGGCATCACCCGCGTCCACACCTTCGACGCACTCCTGGAAGCCCACGCGCTGGCACGGAGCACCCGCGCTCGGGGGCGCGTGCGCTCCGCGCCGCGGGTCGCCGTGGTGTCCACGACCGGGGGTGGCGGCGCGATGATGGTCGATTGCCTGGCCCTGGCCGGAGCAGAGCCGACCGGTCCGAGCGAACGGACCCGGGGGGAACTGGCCGCGGCCGGCATCCATACCGGTGGTGGGACCCTGGTCGATCTCACGCTTGCGGGTACCCGCTACGAGGTGATGAAGTCCGCCCTCGACATCCTGCTCGCCGCTCCCGAGTTCGACGCCGTCGTGGCGGTGCCCGGCTCCTCGGCCCGCTTTCATCCGGAGCTCGCCGTCAAGCCGATCGTGGATGCCGCCGGCGGCAAGCCGCTCGTCGCATTCGTCGTACCGTCGGCGCCGGAAGCGCTGCAGATGCTGCGGGACGGCGGCGTAAGTGCCTTCCGGTCCCCGGAGGCCTGCGCCGACGCGATCGTCTCGGTCTTCTCCTACCGCCCTCCCCGCCTGGAGGTCCGTCCGCCGCACCAGGTGACGGCGGTGACGGGAGTTCTCGACGAACAGTCGTCGTACGGCGTGTTCGCCGAACTGGGGGTTCCGCACGCACCGTTCGTTGTCCTGGACACGCCCGGTCCGTTCGACCGGATCCCGGTGTCGACACCGGTGGCCGTGAAGATCCATGCGGCAGGACTGGCGCACAAGTCCGATCTCGGTGGCGTCGTTCTCGGAGTCACGGACGCGAACGGCCTGACGTCCGCGGTCGACACGATCGTGTCGTCGGTGTCCCGGACCGATCCGACCGTGCCGACCGATCGCGTCCTCGTCCAGCACATGGTTCGCGGTCTCGGCGAGGCACTCATCGGATTCCGGGTGGATCCGGACGTCGGCCCGATCGTGCTCCTCGCCGCCGGGGGAGTCTTGGCAGAACTCCACAACGACCGCAGCGTCCGGCTGGCACCGGTCGATGCGGACACCGCGCAGGAAATGATCGACGAAGTCACCGCGTTTCGTGCTCTTGCCGGATTCCGCGGCCTGCCCGAGGGTGACCTCGGGGCTCTGCGTGATGCGGTGGTCGCGGTCTCGCACGCCGCGGGACTCGTCGATCGCGGCGTGGTCGAACTCGAGGCGAACCCGGTGCTCGTCTGCGCCGACGGCGAGGGCGTCTTCGCCGTCGACGCGGTGGTCCGGGTTGCGGGAGGCTCTTACCCAGATCGCGCTTTGTCCGCCGTGGCAGGCGCGGGCGGCATGAACCCGTAGGAGCTTTCATGGACATCAACCACATCGTCGATTCCCCGTTCCGAGCATTGCCGCGAGGAGACCAGGACGCACCCGCGTTGTCGATCGACGGCACCGAGTGGTGGAGCTACGCCGACCTCCGCGACCGCCGCGATCGCTATGTGAAGGTGCTTCTGGGAGCCGGGGTGACCCCAGGCGACCGGGTCGGCATGATTCTGGTGAATTGCCTCGACTACGTCGCCCTGTACTTCGCGATCGCGCGCATCGGGGCGATCGCGGTCCGCCTGAACTTCCGGCTCGCGCCGGCAGAACTGTCCTTCCTCGTCGAGGACTCCGGCAGCACGGTCGTCTTCTTCCATTCGAGCCGCACACAGCAACTGGAGTCGATCCACGAAGACCTGTCGGTCCGGTCGTGGTTCTGCCTGAGGGACGACGAGACTGCGGTGCCGGAGTGGGCGCAAGCCCCCGATCTGGATTCTCCCGCTGCCGGAATCGACGATCTGCCCCGCCCGTCCGGCACCGATCCCGTCATGATCATGTACACCTCGGGGACGACCGGCCGGCCGAAGGGTGCGGTGTGGACGCACGACAACGCGATGTGGTTCGCCACCATCCAGGCCATGCAGTGGGGATTCACCCGCCGGACCGTGACGATGACGACCGGGCCGCTCTACCACGCCGGTGCCTTCGAGTGCTTCACCCTTCCGGCGCTGATGGTCTACGGCAGAGCGGTGGTCATGTCCAGCGGTGGGATGTCGGCCCAGCGGATCGCCGACACGGTCGCCACCGCGCAGGTGAGCGACGCGCTGCTGTACCCGTTCCTGATCTACGACCTGCTCGCCCTGGGACCCGATCGTCTGCGCACGCTCGGCTCCTTGAAACTCATCATGTCCGGCGGCGACCCGTTGCAGGCGTGGGCGATCGAAGCCTTGACCGAGCACCTGCCGAACGTGGAGCTCAACAAGGGGTTCGGGTTGACCGAAGGGGGCGGACAGTCCGCGGTCCTTACGCAGGAGTTCAGCCGGAGCCACGCCGACACCGTCGGCCGTCCGCTTCCATTGACGGAGATCCGCGTGGTCGGTATCGACGGTTCGGACACCGCCCCGGACGAGGTCGGAGAGATCTGGGTTCGCTCACCGGCAGTGTCCGGGGTGTACTGGAATCGTCCGGAGGCGACGAAGGAAACGTTCGTGGACGGCTGGTGCCGCACCGGTGATCTCGGCCGGGTCACCAGCGACGGTTTCCTCCTCGTCAGCGGTCGTAGCAAGGACATGATCCGTAGCGGCGGCGAGAACATCTACCCCGCGGAGATCGAAGGGGTACTGGCCCGGCATCCGGGTGTCGGTGCCGTCGCCGTGGTCGGGGTGCCCGACAGCAAGTACCTCGAGGTCGGATGCGCGGTCGTCGTCCCGGCCGACAACGGACAGTCGCAGGACGAACTCGAGTCGGCCCTTCGCGAGTTGGCGACCACGCACCTGGCCAAGTACAAGTGCCCACGCCATTACGTATTCGTCGACGAACTGCCCGTCAGCTCCTCCGGGAAGGTCCTCAAGCGGGTGCTGCGCGATACCTACGCCTCCGTCCAGGCGGCGGCCGAGGGCGCGACCCCCTGAGTACGGCGACATTCGCCGGTACCGCCCGGACCACTTCTTTCAGAAAGGTTTGCATCATGCGCTTCGGAGACATCGACGTTGTGCCCGTACTGGACGGAATCGGACGGGAGGACCCGAACCACATTCTCACCAGGCCGGGTGTCGAGGATCCTTGGTCGACCAAGGACGAGGTACTCGACGAGCAGGGAAATCTCGATTTCGACATCGGCGGATTCCTCATCCGGACGGGGGATCGCGTCGTCGTGGTCGACACCGGGGTGGGGACCGTCGACGACAAGCTGCTCGGCCACGGAGGCCGCTACACCGGGGGCAAATTCCTCGACTCCCTGCGCGCTCACGGTGTGCAGCCGGAGGATGTGACGGACGTGCTGCTCACCCACTTGCACTTCGATCACGTGGGTTGGACCACCCAGAAGGGGGAGGTGGTGTTCCCTCGTGCGACGTACCGGGCACATCGGCTCGACTGGGAGCACTTTGTCGATTCTTCCGATGCCAGCCCGGGGGCCGTGCGCAAGTTGTCGCCGATCTCGGCTCAGCTCGAGCTGTTCGATACGGATGCCACCCTGGCTCCAGGCGTCGACGCCGTCCACAGCCCCGGTCACACGCCTGGTTCGACCGTCTTTGTCGTGTCGGGCGACGACCGGCGCGGGTATCTGCTCGGTGACGTCGTCCATTCGACTGTCGAGCTCGAAGAGTCGGACTGGCGGGCGATTTTCGACGAGGATCCCGAACTGGCGTCGAAAACCCGTAATCAGCTCGCCGACGAACTCGCTGCCAGCGGGGACCTTGTGGTAGGTGCTCACTTTCCTGGGCTGAATTTCGGGCGCATGGTGTTGACCGACGGGCAGCGCCGCTTCCGCGCACTCTGATTTCCGGCAACGCTCGGGCACGATTGAAAGGACGACGGACGATGGTCACGTACGGGGAGCAGCTCACCGTCGGACAGATTCCGCATCTGCACGCACGGTCTCACCTGCTCGGCTCCAAGGTCGCGATCGTCGAGGGCGACACCCGCTTCACCTGGGCGGACGTCAGTACTCGTACGGCAAAGTTGGCCAACGGGCTGGCGGATCTGGGGGTCGGCAAAGGCACGAAGGTCGCGGTGATCCTCACCAACCGCGCCCAGTACGTTGAGATCGTCTACGCCGTGGCCGGTTTGGGTGCGGCCGTCGTACCGATCAGCTATCGGTTCACTCCGGGCGAGATCGCCTACGCGGTCCGGTACAGCGACGCCGAAGTGGTCATCGTGGACGGCCGGCTCACCGATACGTTCGCCGCAGCCCACGAAAACCTGCCGCACATCTCCGCCGACCATGTTCTCGTCGTCGCCGGACAGAAGGGGACATCCGGTTACGTCGATTACGAAACCGTTCTCGCCGGCGCGGCGACGGACCTCGAGTATCTGAACATGGAAGAATGGGACGTCTATCATCTGGCGTTCACCGGAGGCACCAGCGGGGATCCCAAGGCCTGCGAGATCCCGCAGCGTATTGCCCGCCAGGGGTGGTACGACATCACCGTCGAGGTGGGCAACCGGGTGAACGATGTCACCGTCCTAGCCGGGCCGTTCTACCACGGCCTCGGATTCACCTGGGGACTCCAGCAACTCATGGTCGGCGGCACGATTGTCATGCTGCGCGAGTTCGACGCACGCGAATTGTTGCAGACCATCGAGCGGGAACGGGTCTCGTTCATCCCCATGGTGCCGACGATGTTCGAGATGGTGCTGGAAGTTGCGGACAAGGACTCGTTCGACATCACCTCGGTCCGGCGACTGATGTCGGCCGGCTCCCCGTTGCTCACCGCGACCAAGGAACGGCTCCTGAAGTTCTTCCCCGATGCCGGACTCTACGAGCTGTACGGGTCGACCGAAGCGGGCTTCTTCAGCATCCTCAAGCCCGAGGACCAACTCCGCAAGGTGCGCTCCGCGGGGTTGCCGTACTTCGGGTGCGAGCTGCGCATCCTCGATCCCTACGGTCAGGACGTGCCGGTGGGAACGGTGGGACAGATCTACAAACGCGGACCCGGCCTGGGGGTCAGGTACTACAAGAACCCGGAGGCCACCGAGGAACAGTTCTGCGGGGAGTGGATCACCAGCGGGGACCTCGGCCGATTCGACGAGGAGGGCTACCTCTATGTGGTCGACCGTGCCAAGGACATGATCATCTCCGGTGGCGTGAACATCTTTCCCACCGAGATCGAAGATGTGCTCGTCACCCATCCGGACATCGTCGAAGCCGCCGTCATCGGCCGCCCCGATCCCAAATGGGGCGAGATCGTCACCGCCTACGTGGTGACGCGGGACGCGTTGCCGGTTCCCGAAGACGAACTCGACGCACTGTGCCGCGAGAGGTTGGCAGCCTACAAACGACCGCGCACATACCTGGCTCTCGACGCGCTGCCGAAGAACGCCTCCGGCAAGCTTCTCAAGCGTGCACTCAAGGCCCAGGCGACCACCAATGAGACGTGACAAGTCGCCGGTCGACGAGCCGGCTCCGACCGCCGACCCCACCGGAGCCGGGATATCGGCCTACTTCTGTCGACATCCAGGGGCCGGGCTCGAGGAACTGACACCCCTACCGGTATCGCTGAGCGGCTGGGGTACCGAGCACATGCGGGGCAGTGCCGTCACCGGCGCCCTGGCCCGATCGGCGGAACTCGCCGGCGGGAGGCGACCGGGTCTGCGTCCGGTCAGATTCACGGTCGATCTGCACACGGCCGCGACGATGGCGACCGTGTTTACGCGATCGACGGTCCTGCGTGAGGGCGGCCGCCTGATGCTCGTGGACAGCGAACTCCTGCAGGACGGATGCGTCATGGCCCGGGCTCGCACGCTGTTCCTGCCCACGGTCGAACAAGACATCGACTGCCCACCGTGGTTGCCGGACCGAACGCCGAGCACACCGTCGGACCACCTGCAGCCGATCACCGGCGAGGGGCGCCTGTTCTACAGCGACGGATCCGGATGGGACCCCGACGCCGGACGTCACCGGAACTCCGAACGTAAACAGGTCTGGTGCCGAGCCATTCCGCTCGTAGCCGGCGAGAAGGCGACTTCGTTCCAGGCCGCCGCCACCGTCGCGGACCTGACGAACCTCGTCACCCATTGGGGCACCGAAGGTGTCTGCCACATCAACGCCGACGTCACACTCGTGCTGGCACGCACTCCCGATGTACTGGCCATGGGGGTGTCTGCGACCGGGCGAGTCGGGGCCGGGTCACCGTCGGTCGGGGCCGCCGAGATGTACGACAAGCACGGCGTCTTCGGATACGCAACCGTTGCCACCCTCCTACAGCCCGACCGTCCGATGGACACGGTCACCCAGCTCATGCGCGGACCGGCGATTCGAGACAGAAGGAGGAAGCGTGAAGACCTCGAATAAAACACTCGTCCCGGCGCTGCAGGTCCATGGTTGCGGCGAAGCACCGCAGATTACCGTGAACGATATTCCGCTTCCGTCGTGCGGTCCGCTCGAGGTCATGGTGGCGCCGCGGGCCGCGGCACTGCATTTCGCCGACGTCTTGATGATGCGGGGCGAATACCAGGTCCGGCCGACGCTCCCCTTCATCCCTGGAATGGAGGCGGCGGGGTTGGTGATCAAGGTGGGAGACAAGGTCACCCACGTCCGCGAGGGCGACAGGGTGCTCGCCATGACGCCCTATGGCGCAATGGCAGGTGCCGTGGTGGTATCGGAAGCGCATGTTGCCAAGATCCCCGACTCGATGGCATTCTCCGTTGCCGCGACCTTCGGAATCGCGTACTTCACGGCCTACGCCGCACTCCGATTCCGTGCACACCTCCGTGCCGGGGAAACCGTGCTCGTCACCGGGGCGCGTGGTGGCGTCGGCCGGGCCGCCGCCCAACTCGCCAAGGCCATGGGAGCACGCGTCGTCGCTGTCTCGCGCGATGTCGAAAGCGTCCGTCGGGAACTGTGCGAGTGCGTCGACGACGTAGTGGAGGCGGACCCCGAGACCGTTGTCGAGGAAGTGAGGCGCGTGACCCGAGGACGCGGCGCCGACGTCGTTGTCGATGTCGTCGGCGGCCGGTTGCTCGGTCGACTGGTGCGCGCCACGGCCTGGGAAGGCAGGCTCGTGATCGTCGGGTTCGCCGCCGGTACACCGGAAGACCTCAAGCCCGGACACCTCCTCGTAAAGAACATCTCGGTGGCCGGACTTCAATCGACAGATTATTGGACTCGGAACCCAGCGAGTCTCCAGGCTGCTCTCGGTGCTCTGCTGGCGCTCGTCGACATCGGCGCGCTGTCGGTTCCGGAACCACGAGAATTCCCTCTCGACGCGGTTGACGCCGCCGTGCATGCTCTGGAAGCGGCCTCCGACCGGAACGTCGTGATCCTGATCGAGCGGGGCCAGGGCGGGGAGTAGGCATCGTGTCCGGCGGCGCCGTCGGCCGAATTGGAACAGCGTCCTCGGCTCGGTGCACGATGAGGCGGTGACCGAGCCGTCCGCCGGGCTATCCGACGACGATCCGTAGTTCCTGGACCAGCCCAACGCCAGGGTCACCATGCCCTGCTCCGCGCCACCGGTGGTCGACACCGAGCTGCTGTTGCTGTACTGGGACCTGGGTCGGGCGATCGTCGAACACCGGAAGGCTTGTGAGATGACAGCGCTGCATTGCCCATCGACGCAGAGGCGAGTCGTTCGACCACCTCGGAAAAATGTGATACCGGATGCCAATGCAGGGAATGCAGAGGTGGGACTTACTTGACATAACCCCGTTGTCGGCATGCCGCGACACCAGATAAAGTGTTGTTTTGCAGAGCATTACAGCACTTTGCCTGCCGTCCATCTGGAACTAGTTGAGCGTATCCCGGGAAACGCCCACCACATCGTTCGTCCGGGCCGGCCGCCGACGGGGGCAGTATCGGCACGCCGTCGTCGAGCGACTCGACACCCCACCCGGCCGGGCCGGCCGGCCGAGCTCAACCACACCAGCACGGCCCCGTGCCGTCGGCGGCAACCACGCGCGCGTCGACGCCCCTGGGGTGGCGGGTGATGACCACGAACGGCGCACCGCTGGTCGGCGGCGTGCACGGGTAAGCGCTGTTCACCCGAAGGGGAACCGATTTGCGTTTCACCTCAACAGGTTTGGTGCATCACTCGGATGCGGTCGGTCAGTACACCTCACGGGCGTTCGCCGACGCACGGACCGAATCGGGGATCGCCGGCTCGATCGGCAGCGTCGGGGACGCCCTCGACAACGCGATGAGGGAATCGACCGTAGGGCTCTACAAGACCGAGTTGATCCACCGGGACCGATTGTGGTCCGTGCGGGCGGAAGTGGAGAAGGAAACCGCGGAGTGGGTGCGCTGGTCAACGCGGACCGGCTGCATTCGTCGATCGGATGCCTCTCGCCGATCGACTACGAGACGCGCTCTCGTGAGCACCGTCCCACCGCCGCCTCAGGCCTCGCGGTGGCCTGAACGAGGTCCCCACTCGATCCAGGACGGTTCATCGTACTGTCGGCAGCTACTTCTGACGGGCCTGAGTGCGACGGGCTACCTCAGGCGCCGGCGCTCGGCCCGCGGAGGTATCTGCCGAGGTAACTCTCGTCGAGAGCGAGTGCTTTGGTGATCGTCGCGGCACCCACGATCACCATCGACAGCGCGAACAGCCAGCTGATCGAGGTGAACACCACCCCCAGGGGACCGAACTTCGTCTCTGCTGTGGCTGTGAACCTCGGCAGCACGATCCGACCTGCGGCACGGACCACCGTGAGGCCTGACGCGGTGAGCATCCCGGTGGCCCACAGCACGCGACCGGACAATGCGCCCCTGGTGAGCAGATACGGGCACACGGTCCACACGACCGCCCACGCCGCCAGTTCGCCGAGGATCGCCAGCGGTCGGCCGACGTAGTTCAGCCCGGACACCTGCCGGATCACGCCGATCAGCGCGGTCGACGCTGCGATCAAGAGGAGGACCACCAGCCACCGCCAGGCGTCGCGGGCGCTGATCGGCGGCACGTTCCAGATCTTTCCGTAGATCCGTGCCAGGGTCCGGGTGAATGATGTGCCGCTGATGGCGACCAGCAGCAATCCGAGGACACCGAATGCCGCGAAGGACGGGTCAGCGGCGGTGAATACGCTGGTCCCGGCCGACAGGTCGGTCGAGTCGAGACCGAGTTGTTCCTCGATGGCGCGGGCGGCCAGATCCCAGTTACTGAAGATCGAGGCGGCGATGATCAGCGGCAGCACCGAGGTGAAGATCTTGGCGGCGAGGCTCATCGATCGGTCGGCGAGTTCGATGTCGATGAGCCCGTCGATGACACGCCGGACCGTCCGTCCCGGTGGTGTTCCCTGCAACCAGCCGTTCGCGGATTCGGTACGCGCGGCGAGGGCTTCTCGGCCCAAGGCGACTGACAGTTTGGTTGGACGCACAGAGTCGACTCAACTCCACGATCAGGCGTTTGTCACCGCATCACCTGGCTCGGACTCCGGGATCCGAAACCGGGTGGTGTGAGGGCGGCGTGCCACCTCCCGCAGTCGAATCGACGTCCACCCAGGGTCGATCTCGGGCGCCTCCATCCCCCGGACCGGCGACCCGGTCCGCCGGCCTGCGAGCCGTCTCGTCGGGCGGCCGTCTGCGACACCGGGCACGTCACCGACGCCGATCCCCTTGTTCTCAGGCGTGACGCCGTGGGCCTGCGGGGCGGATAATGGCGGCGGGTGATCGGTGCTGGGCCGAGTCGAGGGCGGTCGGCATGCAGTGGCAGCAGCGTTGGGCGGTCGAGGGTGTACAGACCGGGGTTCTCATCGTGCGGTCTCTGGTCGCGGAGGCGCTCGAGGAGGTCCCCGCGGGAGTCGCACTGCGCGATGTTGCGCTGACCGACGATCTTCGGTGCCGCTACGAGCGTGCCCGCGGGTTGTTGGCCCGTGCGGTGGCCGAGGCGCGGGCGCTCGGTGTGGTGGTGGCCCCGGTGGCCGAACTCGACCCAGACCGGCTTTTTCGGGCGCTGCGACCGGATGAGTCGGGGACGAATTAGAGCACCTGCCGGTCGGCCGGAGCCGACGGCGGCGCCCGTGCCGAGCCGGGCGGCGAGCAGCGCACCCGTGGGACCACCGGCGCCGGAAGGACGCCGAAGGCTGGTCTTCCCTAGCACATCCCGATCACCGTGGAGCGGTGGTCCGCCGGTGGCAGCGGCGGGGAGAGAGGACCACCGGAGTGGGCGGTGGCGTATCGAATCGTGCGGCCGGAGCGGGCGGGAACGACGCGATTGCGGCGGCCGTCGAGTACCGCGCTGGGGGCCACAGCCACCGTGTTGGCCGTGGCCAAGTCCTGGGGCCGCATCCGGGCGGCCGGACTTCTGGAGTCCGACGGCGATGAGTTCGGCCGTGTTGCCAGTCTGTATCCACACACCCGATCACCCGCTCTCCAGGAGAGCATCAGGACCGCTACCTACACCTTCGACGCCTTCTCCAGCCCGGACGGCTACGGCTCCCGCCGCGGCAACTGGGGCGGCTACTGGGGCAAGCAAGGCCCCGCGCTGCTCGACCACCGCCTCGCCCCGAACGAGGCGGAGCGGCGGATGGTCTTCGGGGCCACTACCTATCGGCAATTCGTGCGACCGCCGGCCTCGAGGGCCGAGGAGTCCGGCGCGAACGACTCATGGGTCACCCGGATGAGGAGCATGCCGGCACGGTGTGTCGACCACACTGGAAGGAGCCCTCGACTGGCCGAACGCGACCGTCGTGAGCGGTGACGCCGTCGCCGTCGTCGCGCGGCTCGAGGAGGAGACGATCGGTGCCGTCTTCTGCCGTTGGTGGAGGCGATCGGCACGCCGCTGCCGTATCAGCTGTGACCACCCGGAGCTCGGGCTGAAAGCCACACCGATGGCTGGTCGTCCTGTGGTGAAGCTTCCTCGGGCCCGCCTATGCAATGTCAGCTCGGCAGAGGTGACTGCGTCTACCCCCGCGTCCGCAGCTCGGCGCGCATCGCGGAGTGGAGTCGCTCGTAGGCGGCCTTCTCGGCGTCGCGCTCCCGGACGCGCCGGGGGTTCTCGAGGTCTCCCGGCAGGCCGTTGCGCTCGAGCCGGCGCCGGCGGTTCTGCGCCATGTAGGCGGCGGAGAAGAACAGCGCGAGGGCGACGCCGAGTCCCATCGTCGACAGGCGCAGCCACACCGGGCCGGGCAGGAGCAGGAACGCGGCGTACAGCGGGAGGAAGGGGACCTGGCTGCGGACCATGTGGCGGGCGACGGCGTGGTCGCCGATCAGGTCGTTGCGCACCCACTCGCGCATCGAGGCGGGAAGGGGGCGGCCGACGGCGTAGGCGAGCCACTGGAGCGGGCCGGGGCGGGTGCGCATCTCTCGGGCCTTTCGTGCGGGGGCGACATCAGGAGTCTACGCAAATAGATCGTGCATTAACTAATCGTAGGCTAAATATGCCCGATGTCACTGCCGGTTCCGCGGATCCGTATACGTACACGAGAACGTGTTCTATATTTCGAGTCATGTACGAGTGGTCCGACACCGATCTCATGTTCCGTGACGCGCTGCGCGGATTCATCGACAAGGAGATCCGCCCCCACGTGGATCGGCTCGAGAGCGGTGAGCTACCGCCCTACGACATCATCCGCAAACTGTTCGCCGCCTTCGGCATCGACGAGCTGGCCCGCGACGGCCTGAACAAGGCCCTCGCCCGGGAGGAGGCCGGCGAGACGTCGTCTGCCAAGCCGGGCGGCGGCATGGGCTCCGGCGGTATGGCGGCCCTGCTCAACAGCGAGATCGCCGGCGTCAGCCTCGGGCTCGTCGCTTCGATGGGCGTCAGCCTCGGCCTCACCGCGGGCACCATCCGCAGCCGCGGCACGCTCGCCCAGAAGAAGCGGTGGCTGCCCGAGCTGGTGACCTTCGAGAAGGTCGGCGCCTGGGCCATCACCGAACCCGACTCCGGGTCGGACGCCTTCGGTGGAATGAAGTCCACGGTCCGGCGCGACGGCGACGACTACATCCTCAACGGGCAGAAGACCTTCATCACCAACGGTCCCTACGCCGACGTCGTCATCGTGTACGCCAAGCTCGACGAGGGCGACCCGAGCATCGACCGCCGGGACCGCAAGGTGCTCGCCTTCGTGCTCGAGAAGGGTATGGAGGGACTGACCCAGAGCCCGCCGTTCAAGAAGATGGGCATGAACTCCTCGCCCACCGGCGAGCTGTTCTTCGACAACGTCCGCATCACCCGCGACCGGCTGCTCGGCGAGACCGAGGAGGGTGGCCGCAGCGACGGCAAGGAGAGCGCGCGCGAATCCTTCGCCGCCGAGCGGATCGGCATCGCCTACCTGGCCCTCGGCATCATCGAGGAATGTCTGCGCCTGTGCAAGGACTACGCCCGCACCCGCAAGCTGTGGGGAGCGGAGATCTCCCGGTTCCAGCTGATCCAGCTCAAGCTCGCCGAGATGGAGATCGCCCGCATCAACGTCCGCAACATGGTGTTCAGCGCCATCGAACGCACGGAGGCCGGCAAGCCCGTCGGCCTGGCCGAGGCCTCGGCGATGAAGCTGTACTCCTCGCGCGCGGCCACCGACGTGGCGATGGAGGCGGTGCAGCTCTTCGGCGGCAACGGCTACATGGCCGAGTACCGCGTCGAGCAGCTCGCGCGGGACGCGAAGTCGCTGATGATCTACGCGGGCAGCAACGAGATCCAGGTGACGCACATCGCCAAGGGCCTGCTCGCCGAGTGACCGCGACCCCGGGCCGTGCCGCGCGGTCCGGGGTCCCGGTACCCGGGACCGGTATCTGCACCTGCGCTGCAGATTCCACTATCGTGTCGCCATGACCGAGATCATGCCAGTCTCGACCGACGTCGATCCCGAACTGGCCGACGCGGTGACGACCCTCCCGGACCTCGATCTCGCCGACGTGGACGGAGGCCGTCGCACCCTCGACTCGATCGTTGCGGCCGCCGGCCCCGCCGACACCACCGGTGTCACCGTCGAGGAGTGGCTCGTCCCCGGCGCGCCCGGCGGCCCCGAGGTGCCCGTGCGGATCCACACGCCCGACAGGTGTCCCGACGGCAACCCCGCGGGCCGGCCCGTCGTTCTCGAAATCCACGGCGGAGGATTCGTCCTCGGCAGCGCCGCCCACAGCGAAGCCTTCGCGGCCGCCGTCGCCCGCGCGACCGGCGCCGTCGTCATCTCCGTCGACTACCGGCTCGCCCCCGAGCACCCCTATCCCGCTGCCGCCGACGACTGTTACGCGGTCCTCGAGTGGATCGCTTCCGGCGCAGCATGTCTCGACATCGACCCGGACCGCGTCGTCGTCCTCGGCGATTCCGCGGGCGGCGCCCTCGCCGCGACCGTCGCGCTGCGGGCCCGGGACGAGGGCGGCCCGCGCATCGCGCTGCAGGCCCTGCTCGAACCCGCACTCGACGACCGGCTCGAGACCGCCTCCATGCGCGGCGGCGGCGCCACCGCCGTGTGGGACAACCGCAAGGCCGCCCAGAGCTGGCGGCACTACCTCGGCGGGCAGGAGCCCACCGAGCAGTCCGTGCCCGCGCGCCGGGCCGACCTGACCGGCCTGCCGCCCACCTACCTCACCGTCAACGAACTCGACCCGCTCCGCGACGAGGGGCTCGTCTACGCCCAGCGTCTCCTGCAGGCCGGGGTGCGCGTCGAACTGCACTGCTGGCCGGGCGT
The DNA here is from genome assembly GCF_053764755.1 of Rhodococcus sp. 2H158. Taxonomy (NCBI): domain Bacteria; kingdom Bacillati; phylum Actinomycetota; class Actinomycetes; order Mycobacteriales; family Nocardiaceae; genus Rhodococcus; species Rhodococcus sp. 2H158. The sequence continues at coordinate 39,208 of NZ_JBSNCE010000011.1, read as the reverse complement.
ATTCCACGGATTCACCCTCGTCCGAGGGGCCGGCGCCACGCGTCGCGCCGCTCGCTCGCTGTACGACGCGATCGTCCGGGCCACCGCCCGCACCCCCGTCCTCGACCACGACTGACCCGCCCCCCGCGCGGCGCCACCCCCTCGGTGACACAGGCCCTGGCACAATCGAGTGCGCCGCACCGGTTGGGAGGAGCCGGTCGGCGACACGGGAGGAGGGACACGTGACCGTCACCGACGGACGCGTCGCGCGGGCCGAACGGACCCGCCACGCAGTGATAGAGGCGCACATCGCCCTGATCGAGGCCGGTGAGCTGAAACCGACCGGTGCGCAGATCGCCGCACGGGCCGGGGTCTCGCTCCGGGCGCTGTGGGCGAACTTCAACGATCTGGAAACGTTGTTCGAGGAGACGGGGACGGAGCTGCTGCGGCGGCAGGACACCGCGTTCGCCCCGGTCCCCGTCGACCTGCCGCTCGACGAGCGGATCGACGCGTTCTGCCGGCAGCGCGCCGAACTGCTCGAGCTGATGGCGCCGTTCGCGCGCGCGTCGGCGATCCGGGCCCCGCAGTCCAAGAGGATCCAGCGAAACAGGCTGCGGCACATCGCACGTGTGGTCAACGAGGTCGACGAGCTGTTCGCGGCGGAACTCGCCGCGCTCGACCCGTCGCGCCGGGCCACGCTGGTGCGCTCCGTGGCGGTGGCGAGCACCTGGGCGTCGTGGGTCGCGCTGCGCGATGTGCTGGACCTGCCGGTGGCCGAGGCCGCCGAACTGATGAAGCACACCGTCACCGCACTGCTGTCGGAGGCGCGCCAGCCGACGTCGTGCTGAGGCCGGTCAGGGCGTCAGACGGTAGAACCGCCAGAACCCGAAGTCCTCGATCGGCAGCACCGACACGTCCGAGAAGCCCGCGTCGAGCGCGTACCGGCGCAGGGTGTCCGCACGCATCACCGTGCCGGTTCCCGCGCTCGGCGGGTGGCTCATGCCGTCCGGCAGGCAGCACGAGATGCTGAACCCGTACATCAGCCGCTCGACCTCGTCGCCGGGCGCGGTGAACCGGTCGGCGACGGCCTCGTCCATGACGACCATGACCCCGTCGGCCGCGAGCGAGCCGCGCACCGCGGACAGCACCTCGACGGGACGTGGCATGTCGTGGACGCACTCGAAGGCGAACGCCGCCGTGAAGCGTTCGTCGGGCAGGCTCGCCGCGTCGGTCTCGACGACGGTGATCCGGTCGGCGACGTCGGGGCAGGCCGCGACGTTCGTCCGGGCCAGGGCGACGGTCGCCGGATCGATGTCGATGGCGAACAACCGGGCCTGCGGGTACGCACGGGCCAGCGCGATCGTGGACCACGCACCGCCACAGCCGATGTCGGCGATCTCGGCACCCGGTCGGCGCAGCATCGCGTCGAGGTCCGGCACGGACGCCAGGGCACCCGGCAGTGCCTTCTCGTACCACGGCCGGTTCATGTCCGCCTGCCCCTCGCGGGCATCGGTGCCGAGCTGCGCCCAGCTCACGCCGCCCCCGGTGCGGTAGGCGTCGAGCAGGGCCGGAAGCTGCGCGGACACCCCGGCGAACATGCGGGCCAGGGGTCCGAGGTAGTTGAGACTGTGCTCGTCGGTGAGGACCTCGGCCACCGCGGGCGGCAGCGTGAAGCGCGGCGGATCGCCGTCGTCGACCTCGAGCAGACCGGTCACCGCCTGCTGCTCGAGCCATTCGCGGGCGTAGCGCGGGTCGGTCCCGGTCCGCGCCGCGAGCTCGTCGGAGGTGGCGGGACCGTCGGCGGCGAGGCTGCGGTACCAGCCGAGCCGGTCGCCGAGATAGATCGCGATCAGATCGACGGCGCCGAGCGCCGAGTCGAGGACGCGCTGGGCGACGGTGTCGACGGGGGAAACGGTTTGCGTCACGGTGGGGCCTCCGGATGAGAGGGACAGGGGTGATTCCGAGAGTCCTCCGGTTCCGGGCGGCGGACAACACCCCCATGGGGGGCCGGATGTGACACCTCTTCGATCCCATCGAACCGGTGTCACATTCGGCCCCGCAGCGGGGCGCGGGAACCGGACGTGGGCCCCGGACGTTCGGAGTCGTGCAACCGGAAGGAGTTCACCTTGCAGATCACCGCCAGTGCCCTGTCCCTCAACGTTCCCGACGTGGCCGCGTCGGCCGACTTCGTGACCCGCCACCTCGGGTTCACCGAGACGATGGCCGAGGACGGGTTCGTCTCGCTCACCCGCGAGGACGCGGGCTTCAGCCTCGTCTTCCTGCGCACCGGGCTCGGCACCTTCAAGCCCGCGAGCATCGCCGGCGACGCCGGGCAGGGGACGCTCGTCGCGTTCGTCGTCGACGCCATCGACGACGAGTACGAACGACTGCGGGCCGAGGGGGTTCCGATCGTCACGCCGATCGAGACCGAGCCGTGGGGCGAGCGGTACTTCCAGATGCGCGACCCGAACGGCATCGTCTACCAGCTTGTGCAGTGGATGGACGAGCCGCCCTCGGTGAGCTAGCCGGACGGTCGGCCGGCGTGCGCCGCGAGGAACGGTCCGACCACCGACAGCACCTCCGGCGCCGCCGCGATCGTCGTGGCGTGGTCGTATCCCCGGATCACCGCGAGCAGGGCACCGGGGATCGTCCGCGACAGCTCCCGGGTGTCGTCGATCCGTTCGCGGTCCTCCGAACCGACGAACGCCAGCGTCGGCACGTCCAGGGCGGCGAGGTCGGCGTCGTCGATCCCGGGTTCGCGATCCGACCGTCGCATGTACGCGGCCAGGGCGGTGGCGTCGTTCGCCCGGAATGCGGCCTGCGTCGCGGCATCGACGGGCGAGCCGAGGTGTTCCGCCCACGCCTCGAGGAACCCGTCGATCCCGTAGTGCCCGAGCACGTCGGCGCATCCCGGGAAGAACAGGCGATCGAACGCTCCGGCCTGCGCGCGGGCACTGCCGCCGCCCACGGTGAGCGTCTGCAGCCGGCCAGCGTCGCGCACCGCCAGGGACAAGCCGACCCGCGCTCCGAACGAGTACCCGAGGTAGTGCACGCGCTCGGTGCCGGCGGCGTCGAGTACCGCCAGCACGTCCCCGACGATCAGGTCCATCGCGTAGGCGTCGGGGACGTGCGGCTTGTCGCTGCGGCCGTGGCCGCGCAGGTCGGGCAGGATCAGCCGGTACCGCTCGCGCAGGGGGCGCACGTATCCGAATCCCCGCCAGATGGCCGACGACAGGGCGCTGCCGTGCGCGAGCAGCAGCGACGGGCTGCCGGCGCCGGCGTCCGATTCGATCACCGTGAAGGCGATGCGGGTCCCGTCGACGGGGTTGATCGCGTGGCTCACCGCTCCAGTCTGACCGACCGGGTCACCCCGATGTCGGCCAGGAACCGCTCGTCGTGGCTGACCACCACGAAGGCGCCCCGGTACGCGCGCAGTGCCTGCACCAGATGCGTGAGGCTGGGCAGGTCCAGGTTGTTGGTCGGTTCGTCGAGGAGTAGCAGCCGCGGAGCCGGGTCCGCCGCGAGCAGGGTCGCCAGCGCCGCCCGCAGGCGCTCGCCGCCCGAGAGGGCGGCCGCCGGCACGTCCGCGTCGGCGCCGCGGAACAGGAACCGGGCGAGCAGTGCCCGGACCTGCTGCGGCGACGCATGCGGGGCCCGCAGCGCGACGTTGTCCGCCACCGACAGCGACTCGTCGAAGATGTCCAGCCGCTGCGGCAGCACCGCGAACGGCACCCGGGGACCGGCCGCGACGATGTCGCGCAGCAGCGTCGTCTTGCCCGAGCCGTTGGGCCCGCGCAGCGCGATCCGCTCCGGGCCGACGATCTCGAGCGGCCCCTCGGCGACGCGCGCACCGGGATGCACCTCCGTCTCGGGCAGGTCCACCCGGATCTCCCGGTCGTCGCGCACGGTGCCCTGGGCGCGCTCGAGGTTCTCGCGCGCACCGGCGAGCTTGCCCTCGTGTTCGCGGCGGAGCCGGCCCGCCGACTCCTGGGCCTGCCGCTTGCGGGCCCCCATCACGATCTTCGGTTCCCGCTTGTTCTCGAACATCTTGCGGCCGTAGCGCTCTCGTCGGGCGAGCTTGATGTGCGAGTCGCTCAGCTCGCGTGCCTGCCGGCGCACGTCCGCCCGGGCGTCGCGCACCGCGGCCAGTGCCGCCTCCTGCTCGGCCGCGACGATGCGTTCGTACTCGCTGTAGTTGCCGCCGAACAGCCGCAGCCGCCCGTCGCGCACCTCCGCGACGGTGTCGACCCGCTCGAGCAGGTCGCGGTCGTGGGTCGCGACGACGAGCGAGCCGGGGAACTCGCGCAGCACGTCGTACAGCCGCGCGCGGGCCGCCGAGTCCAGGTTGTTCGTCGGCTCGTCGAGCAGCAGGACGTCGGGCTCGTCGAGCAGGCGTGCCGTGAGCGCCAGCAGGACGGTCTCGCCGCCGGAGAGGGTGCCGACGGTGCGCTCGAAGTCGCTGGGGGAGGCGACGATTCGTTCGAGACCGAGGCGGTGCAGGGTGGCCAGGGCGCGCTCCTCGATGTCCCATCGCTCGCCGACGGCGTCGAAGTCCTCGACGGCGGTCGAGCCGGCCTCGATGCGTCGCAGCGCCGCGCGCACGGTGTCGATGCCGAGGACGGCGTCGACGGCGCGGTGTGGATCGAGGATGACGTCCTGCGGCAGCCGCGAGACCCGGCCGCGCACCGTGACGGAGCCCCGGGTCGGCTGAGTTTCGCCCGACATGATCTGCAGCAGAGTCGATTTGCCGGACCCGTTGCGTCCGACGAGTCCGGTGCGCCCGGCGGGGAGGGTGGTGTCGAGACCGTCGAACACGGCGGTGCCGTCCGGCCAGGCGAAGGTCAGGTCCGACAGGGAAAGGCCCGAGGACGGGGAAGGGTGTGACATGGCTGCTCCCGGAGTAGGTGACGGTACCGCGCGCAGGTGCGGCGCGGCGGGCGAAACCTCTACAGGAGCAACGGCCTTCTCCGATCGACGGGAATGTGACAGGAACCGACGGTAGAACAGCGTCCGTCGGGCCGGCAATCGATTTTCCCGAATTGGGGCCGCATCACTACAGGCAGCATGTACGCAACGTGCGTGCGGTGGTGAACGACGGCACCGTCCGGCTTCGGGCATGATCGTTGCTGTGCCACTCCTCCGACGCCGACCGGTTCCGCTCCTGTTGACCGTCGCCGCCGCGCTGGCGGCCGCCGGGTGTTCCTTCGGGCCCGATCAGCCCGAGACGGTCGTGGGGGAGTTCGCCGCGGCGCTCGAGGCCGGTGACGTGCGGGCCGCGGCGGAGCTCACCACCGATCCCGCGGCGGCGGCCGCCACGATCGACGGCGTGTTCGAGGGGCTCGGCGGGGTCCGGCCCGACCTCGACCTCGCCCGCACGGGCGACGGCGGCACCTTCGAACTCGACGTCGCGTGGCACTTCGCCGAGGGCCGGGACTGGTCGTACCGCACGTCCGGCAGTGCCCTGGACGTCGACGCGGAGGGCTGGCGCATCGAGTGGGACCCGGCGGTGCTGGCCCCGGGCCTGACCGCCGGCACCACGCTGAGCTACACCACGACCGTCGGCCCACCGCCGTCCGTGCTCGACCGTGGCGGGCAGCCGATCCTCGAACAGCAGGTCGTGACGCTGGTGAACCTCGATGCCACCGCCGACCCGGCGGCCGTCGCGCCGCTGCTCGCGGCCGCCGCGCCCACCGTCACCGCCGAGTCGCTCGCCGCCGACGTCGCCGCGGCGGAGGGCAAGCCCGTGACCGCGGTGACCCTCCGCGACGCGGACATCGCGCCGATCGAGGCGCAGCTCGCCGCGCTGCCCGGCGTGACCCTCGTCCGGCAGACCCGGCTGCTGACGGTCGACCGCGCGCTCGCGTCGCCGGTGCTCTCCGGGCTGGGGGAGCTGTGGCAGCAGGGCCAGGACGCCTCCGCCGGCTGGGCCGTGCAGTCGGTGTCCGAGGACGGCAGCGCCCGCCGCGTCGCCGGTGCCGACGGTCCGCCGGCGCCGGACCTGCAGTCCACGCTCGACTTGGGTCTGCAGACCCGCGCCGAGGCGGTGCTGGCGCCACTGCCGCAACCGGCGGTGATCGTCGCGATCGAACCGTCCACCGGGGCGGTACGCGCGGTGGCGCAGAACGCCGCCGCCGACGCCGAGGGACCGATCGCGCTGACCGGGCTGTATCCGCCCGGTTCCACGTTCAAGACCGTCACCACCTCGGCCGCCCTGCAGGCCGGGGCCGTGACCCCCGACACGGTGGTGCCGTGCCCCGGGACGGCGAACATCGAGGGCCGCGTCATCCCCAACGACGACAGCTTCGACCTCGGACCGGTCCCGTTGCACACGGCCTTCGCCTTCTCGTGCAACACCACGATGGGCCGGCTCGCGGTGGGATTGCCGGCGACCGCGCTCACCGACGCGGCCCTGCAGTTCGGGCTCGGGGTCGACTACGTCACGCCCGGACTGGTCACGGTCACCGGCAGCGTGCCCGAGGCGCAGACCCCGGCGGAGCGCGTCGAGTCCGCGATCGGCCAGGGCCGGGTGACGGCGTCACCGTTCGGTATGGCACTCGTGGCGGCGTCCATCGCGCACGGCTCGACGCCGCTGCCGACGCTCGTCGAGGGCCGGCCCACGGTGGCCGATCGCACCCCTGGTGCCGCGCCGGCGGAGGTCACTGCCGCGTTGCGGACGATGATGCGGGAGACTGTGACGGGTGGAACCGCGAGCACGCTGCGGGACCTACCCGAACTCGTCGGTAAGACGGGGACGGCAGAGTACGGTGATGGCACCGGTGCCCACGGTTGGTTCGTCGGCTCGCAGGGAGACCTCGCGTTCGCGGTTTTCGTTGCGGGAGCGGGCAGTTCGGCGCCGGCAGTGGACGTGGCGGGACGCCTGCTGAGGGGGTGATGCGCGGCTTGTGGCGCAATCGTGATCGCATCGTAGGCAGGGCGTGCTTGTTACTGAAGTGACAGAAGTGAAGGTTGGTCGTTATGGGTTTTCGGGACTGGCGCAGGGGGCGCGGCCGCGTGACAGCCCTGGTCTCCGTCGTGGTTCTCGCGGCCGGCATGGCGTCGTGCGTGTTCGGTGAACCCCGGAGCGATGCGCAGCGACTCGTCGACGACTTCGTCGCGGAACTGAACGAGGGCGACGCCGCCGGCGCCGCCGCGCTCACGTCGTACCCGAACGCCGCCGAGGCGTCGATCCGGCAGATGTTCGAGGGCATGAAGGACGGCAGCGTCGACTACGACGTCGCCCAGTTCGTCGAACTCAACGAGCAGACGGGGTTCTTCACCCTCGGCGCCGACTGGAACTTCGGACCCGGCAAGGACTGGGGATACCAGGTGGACGGCGTGGCGAAGAACCTCGCCGTCGGCTGGCGGATCTCCTGGGATCCGCAGGTGCTGGTGCCCGACCTGAACCGGACCCGCACCGTGCACCACGTGCGCACCGACGCCGCGCCGCCGAAGATCTTCGACCGCACCGGTCAGTTGCTCATGGCCGAGCAGACCATCAACGCCGTCGTCGTCGATCCCGCCCTCATGCCCGACCCGGTCGACACCACGACGCGGCTGGCGAAGGTGCTCGAACCCGTCGCGCCGGTCATCACCGCAGACCTGCTGCAGCGCAACCTCGCGGCGGACCCCGGGGCGCGCATCACCGCGGTGAAGCTGCGCGACCAGGACTACCAGTTCCTCGAGGACGAGATCGTCCCGATCCCCGGCGTGGTGGTCGTCAAGACCCCGACGCTGATCAGCGCGGACCGGCGGATCTCCACGCCGCTGCTGGATCCGCTGCGCGCGGCCTGGCAGCTCGAGCGGGACGCCACCGCCGGGTGGGCCGTCACCCTCGAGGAGCCCGGCGCCGACCCGGTGCAGGTCGCCGGCTTCCAGGGTCCGCCGCCGCCGGACCTGCAGGCGACCCTCGACGCGCACGTCCAGCTCGCCGCCAAGGAAGCGGTGGTCAGCGTGGGCACCCCGGCTGCGATCGTGGCGATCCAGCCGTCCACCGGCGGCGTCCTGGCCCTGGACGTGAACAACTGGGCGATGGAACTCGGACCCGTCGCCTCGCGCGGGCTGTACCCGGCCGGGCAGACGCTGGATCCGGTGCGGCTGGCCGCGGGCCTGGACCGGGGCGTCGACCCGGCCTCGGTGAGCACCGACGATCTGGCCGACACCGCCCGCCGGCTCGGGCTCGGCCTGGACTACGACGTCCCCGGCTTCGACTTCGAGACCGCGCAGATCGGGGAGGACCGGTCCGGCGTGGTGCAGTTCTCCGGCTCGGACGGCGGCGGGGAGGCGCTCCTCAGTCCGTTCGGCGCCGCGTTGCTCGCCGCGTCCGTCGCGCGGGGGGAGGCGCCGTTGCCCGCGATCGTGCAGGGCAGGCCCGCGACGGTGGGGGAGGCCGCCGAACCGCTGCCGCCGCACGTGACCGACGCGCTGCGCGCCGCGATGGCCGAGAACGTGCGCAGCGGCCCGGCGTCGTTCCTGAAGGGGCACCCGGGTCTGTCCGGCATCGCGGCCGCGAGCGGTGACGACCGCTGGTTCTACGGGTACACCGGCGACCTGGCGTTCGCGGTGTTCGTCGCCAACGCCGACGGCGGCGACCGCGCGGTGAAGATGGCCGACATGTTCCTGCGGGAGCTGGGCAAGCCGCCCGCCGACCGCTGACCGCTGCCGCCCTCGCCGGACCGACCGAAGCGGACCCCGGTACGTTTGTCGTTCGTGACCCCTGTCGACCTGCTGCTGCTCGCGGTCGCGGGGTTCTTCGCCGGGCTCATCGGGTTCGTCACCGGCCTCGCGTCCATCGTGTCGTACCCCGCGCTGCTCGCCGCGGGGCTGCCGCCCGTCGCCGCCAACGTCACCAACACCGTCGCGATGGTGGGGGTCGGCGTCGGGGCGCTCGCCAACTCGACCCGCGAGGTCGTCGACACCGGCCCGCGGCTGTGGCGGTGGACCCTGTACTCGGCGCTCGGCGGCCTCGTCGGTGCCGTCGTCCTGATGTGGGCGCCCGCGGGGTCCTTCGAGACGGTCGTGCCCTACATGGTCGCGTTCGCCTCGCTCGCGCTGCTGGCCCAACCCCGGATCCGCGCCCTGTCCGGGAGCCGGGACCTGCCCCGGACGTACTCGGCGCTGCTGTTCGTCGTGGCGGTGTACGGCGGCTACTTCGGGGCGGGTGCGGGTGTCGTCTTCCTCGCACTGACCCTGATCTGCACCTCCGAGCACATCTGGCGCGCCACCATCCTCAAGAGCTACCTGCTGGGGGTCGCCAACCTCGTCGCTGCGATCGGCTTCGCCGTGTTCGGCCCCGTGCACTGGGGTGCGGCCGCCGCGATGGCGCTCGGCGCCGTCGCGGGCGGCTGGTGCGGGCCGCCCGTCGTCCGGCGCATCCCACCCGAGGTGCTGCGGGTGACGGTCGCCCTCGCCGGCCTCGGGCTCGCGGTGTGGCTGGCCGTGCGGTGAGAACCGGTCAGTGCACTCCGCGCATCATCCGCCGGATCCACGGTGACAGCAGCGCCAGCACGACGCCGATCGCGATCGAGCCGAGGCCGACCCAGGCGAAGTACGGCTTCTCGTTCGCCTCGTCGTAGTACTTGGCGAGGGTGCCGGCCATGGCCGTGCCGAGCGCCACCGACAGGAAGAACAGCGCCACCATCTGGGTGTGGAAGTTGCGCGGGGCCAGTTTCGTCGCCAGCGACAGGCCCACGGGGGAGAGCAGCAGCTCCGCGAACGTGAACAGCAGGAGGATCCCCGCGAGACCGAGCAGGGGGGCGCTGTTGGGGCCGCCGCCGGACATCGGGATGAAGCACAGGAACGCGATGCCCATGATCACGGTGCCCATCGCGAACTTCACCGGCGACGACGGCTGCCGCGGGCCGAGCCGGGTCCACACGGCCGCGAACACGCCCGCGAACACGATGATGAACACCGGGTTGATCGACTGCACCCACGCCGGCGGGAAGTCCCAGCCGAACAGGTTGCGGTCGAGCCTCTTGTCGGCGTACACCGCGACGGTGGTGAACTGCTGCTGGAACAGCGACCAGAATGCCGCGCTGGCCAGGAACATGGGGACGAAGCTGAGCACCCGGCTGCGTTCGACGGCGGTGATCTGCCGGCTGGACAGGATCACGACGAAGTAGACGACGGACGCGGCGACGGTCGCGGCGACCACGACGTCCGACAGGTTGTCGACGGTGACCAGCCCGGTGGCGAACAGCGCCGCGATCAGCGCGACGGCCAGGACGGCGATGCCGGCGGCCCTGGTGCGCCGGTCGGCGGGCAGCGGGTGCGGCGGCGTGGCGCCGATCCCGCGCAGGTGCTTGCGGCCGAGGGTGTACTGGATCAGGCCGAGTGCCATGCCGATGGCGGCCAGGCCGAAGCCGTAGTGGAAGCCCAGCTCGGTCTGCGCCCAGCCGGTGAGGAGCGGGCCGATCAGTGCACCCAGGTTGATCCCCATGTAGAAGATCGAGAACCCGGCGTCGCGCCGGGTGTCCTGCTCGTCGTAGAGATCGCCGACCAGGGAGGTCGCGTTGGCCTTGAGGCCACCGCTGCCGACGGCGACGAACACCAGGCCCACCGCCACGCCGCCGAGGCCGGGGAGCAGTGCCAGGGAGATGTGGCCGAGCATGATGAGGATCGCGCTGTAGAACAGCGTGCGCTCGGAGCCGAGCAGCCGGTCGGCGATCCACGCGCCGAGGATGGTCGACAGATAGACCGTGCCGCCGTACGCCCCGACGATCGACGTGGCGGCGAGCTCGCTGATCCCCAGTCCGCCGTCGGCCGCCGAGTAGTACAGGTAATAGATCAGGATGCCCTGCATGCCGTAGAAGGAGAACCTCTCCCACATCTCGACACCGAACAGGTTGGCCAGCGCGAAGGGCTGGCCGAAGAAGGTGCGTTCCTTCGTCCGATCGGGGGGCGCGGCGGTCTCGCTCATGGCTGACACTCTGACACCGCGGCCACATCCGGCGCGCGGCTTTCGGCGGTGCGGAGGTTCACCTCCGCGCGGCCGGGGTCAGGCGGCGTCGACGCGGCGCCGCAGCCACAGCCCGGCGAGCAGGCGCCAGCCGAGCAGGAACACGCCCAGCACGATCGACGCGACGACGATGAACGAACCGGCTGTGCCCTGCCCCGTGACCACGCGCAGCAGCATCCCGACGAGCACGGTGGACACCCATGCGAGCACGCCGGTCGGCACGACCAGCCACGGATCGAACTTCTCCTTGTAGAGGGCCGCCGTCGCGAGCCATCCGACGGTGAGGCCGCCGAGGAACGGCCACGCGGTGTTCGCCAGTCCCGCCAGCGTCAGCCCCTCGTCGTGACTGGCGCGCCCGAGGGCGGCGAACACGATGACCAGGACGACGTCGAACAGGGCCGGTGCGTACTTCTTCACGTCGTCCAGCGTAGGTCGCCGACGAAAGCGAGCGCCCTCCGGGACGGAGAGCGCTCGCGTGTCGTGCGGGTGCGGCGGATCAGGCCTGCAGACCGGCCTCGATCTCGAGGTTGATGGTGATCTTGTCGCCGACGACGGCGCCGCCGCCCTCGAGCGGCATGTCGATCGAGATGCCGAAGTCCTTGCGGTTGAGGACGGTGGTGGCCTCGAAGCCCGCGACCGGGCCCTGGCCCATGCCCGGGTTCACGCCGTTGAACTCCAGCTTCAGCTCGACCGGCTTGGTGACGCCGTGCAGGGTGAACTCACCGTCGACGATGTAGTCGCTGCCGGCGGCGCGCACGCCGGTGGACTTGAACGTCGCGGTGGGGAACTGCTCGGCGTCGAAGAAGTCGGCGGAGCGGATGTGGGCGTCGCGGTCGGCGTTCTTGGTGTCGATGGACGTGACCTGGATCTCGGCGGCGACGGCGGGGGTGCCGTCCTCGGCGACGGTGATCGCGCCGGAGAAGTCGTTGAACGTGCCGCGCACCTTGCTCACGACGAGGTGGCGGACGGTGAAGCCCACGGTGGAGTGGACCGAGTCGATGGCCCAGGTGCCGGCGGTGAGTCCGGGGAAGGTGGTGGTTGCGGTCGTCATGGGAATTCCTCCGAGTCGAGTTTTGGTTGAAGTTTCAACCTTCGATGTACTCAACGATCGCATCGAATGATTGATTCCGCAACTACTTCGTGTGTGAGGTGGATCACATTTCGTCACTCCGGCAGGGCGGTGCCCTCGCTCGCGGCCCGACCGCGCCGTCGCTCGAGCACCGAACGGGCGTGCTCCTCACGTTCGAGATCGGCGTCGATGTGCTCGTCGTGCTGGCTCGACCGGAACTTGGCGGCCACCACCGTCCAGCCGACCAGCGCGACCAGGATGAAGCTGACGCCCCGGTACACGAACACGGCTGCCAGGGCCTGCGAGGCGCTCATCCCCGCCGCGGTGAGGGTCGCGATCAGCGTGCCGTCGACGAACCCCAGCCCGCCCGGCGCCAACGGGATGCTCCCCACTGCCTTGGCCGCCGCGAACGCGATCAGCAGCCCCGGCAGCGACGGCTCACCGCCCACCGCCCAGCACGCGAACCCCAGGCACGCGACGTCGAAGACCCGGTGCACGGCCGACCAGCAGATCGTCGCGAGCCCGTCGCGGCGACCCAGGTGCACCGCCTCGACCTGCCCGAGGATCTGCTCGAACTTCTCCATCCCGGTGTCCGCCGGCTTGCGCAGCAGGCGGTTGACGCGGGCGAGGACCCATTCCCCGGCCGACTCGACGGACGACGGATGCCGGGAGACGTACCGGACGGCGACGACCAGCGCGATCACGCCGGCGACCGAGAGGACCAGCGTCACCGGGCTCACCCGCGTGCCCACCGCGAACGCCCCGCCTACGCCGACCGCCGCGAGCGTCACCGCCGCGATCACCCCCGAGACCGCCAGCTGCCACGACGCCACCACCGGCGTCGCACCCCAGCGCCGGGTCTGCTGGTAGGTGAACGCGGTGGAGAACACCGGACCGGCCGGCAACGTCACCGCCATCGCCGTGCTCGCATAGATCACCGACGCCGAGCGCAGGTGCCCGACGACGACCTCACCGGCCCGCAGCAGCCGCCGCTGCACCTCCGCGAAGCCGCTCAGCGACAGGGCCTGCGCGACGATGCACGCGGCGAGCCAGCCCCAGTGCAGCTCGGTCAGGGCGCGCCAGGAGTCGCTGAGCGTCGGCCACAGGTAGATGCCCTCGACCACCAGCAGGGCCACGAGGGCGACGGCGAGCAGCCACTTCACCCACCCGAAGCGGCCCCGGCGCCGCGCGGCGTCGGGTGCTGGCGGGTCACGTCGGGGCTGCGCCACAAGATTCAGCGTAGCCAAGCCGGCCGGAGGGCGGATCGTCCTTTTCGTCGCCGGGGCCCCGGCCGTCCGTCACTCGTCGTGGCCCGAGTCCGGATACCGCACCGGCCAGGCGAGATGCGTCACCCGGCGCCGGCCGCGCAGCTGCACCTCGTCGCCGAGTTCCCAGTGGGCGCGTTCCTCGTCATCGGCGAAGTACAGCGCGCTCGACGACGCGAGCACCCGGCTCGGACGCAGCTTCGCCAGCTCGGTCAGCCGCGACGCCTCGTTCACCGGATCGCCGATGACGGTGTACTCGAACCGCTCGGCCGCGCCGATGTTGCCGGCCACCGCCAGCCCCGCCGAGACCCCGATGCCGATGTCGAGATCGGTGATCTCGTCCAGCGCGAACCGCAGTTCCCGGGCCGCCGCGAGCGCGGCGGTGGGCGCGTCGGGACGATCCAGCGGAGCTCCGAAGATGGCCAGCGCCGCGTCGCCCATGAACTTGTTGACGAAACCGTGATGCCGGTCCACGACGTCCACCACGACGCGGAAGAACTCGTTGAGCAGCTCGACGACCTCGCCGGGCGGGCGTTCGGCCGCCGTCGCCGTCGAGCCCACCATGTCCACGAACAGCACCGCGACGTAGCGGGTCTCCCCGCCGAGCTCGGTGCCGTACTGGAGGGCGCGGCGCGCCACGTCCTCGCCGACGTGCTGACCGAACAACTGCCGCAGCCGCCGCCGCTCGTCGGACTCGGCCATCATCCGGTTGAAGCCGACCTGCAGGCGCCCGATCTCGCTGCCGTCGAACACCTCGACCTGCACGTCCGTCGCGCCGCGCTGGACCCGTTCGATGGCCCAGCGCAGCTGCTTGACCGGATCGGAGATCTGGGCCGCGGTGAGCGACGACAGCACCCCGGCCAGGCCGATCGCCATGATCGACAGCGCGAGGACCGCCCACGCCATCGCGTCCGGCGGGAACTCCACGTCGGTGGTCAGCTGGGTGACGCACAGCAGCGCGATGCCGCCGGCCGGCATGAGTGTGCCGAGACCCCACGTCATGGCGAGGCGGGTGCCGACGCCCGGCGCCAGGGTCCGGTCGAACTCCCCCTCGCTCAGGGCCCGGGCCGCGACCGGCCGCAGGATCCGCTCGCCCAGCATGTAGGTGAAGCCGAAGGTGCTCGTCGCGGCCATCGCGACGGTGATCGCCACCGCCACGGCGAGCTCCGGCATCTCCTCCGCGGTGAGGAACACGAACAGCACGCCGCCGAGAATCCACAGGATCAGGTGCACGATCGCCTGACGCAGCGGCGCGTGCAGCGCCGACATCTGCTCGGACCGGGTGGGTGGACCGCCGCGCAGCTGCCACCGCACCACCGACCGCAGCATCAGGGCCGCGGCCGTCAGGCTCACGATCCCCGCGAACACCAGATACACCGCGAACACCGCGAAGTTGCGGACCCGGTCCGCGATGATGTTCTCGTTCTCGGACAGCGGGATGCCGTAGCGGACGAAGGCGAACACCAGCAGCGCGCCGAACAGGTTCGAGGCGCCCATCGAGGCCATATAGAGCGGCCAACGACTGCGCAACGTCGCCGCGACGGCTCGATAGGACCCCAACACGACATCAAATCAAACCACTGTGCCCACCGTCACAACGCGCCATGGTCGTGATCCGGGCGTTTCGGGCGGCTACTCTCAGCGCGATCACCGACCGGGAAAGGGAGCATCCACATGGTCCGGCGCCGAGCCGACGGCAGGCTGTCGCGCCGCGCCGTCGTGCCCGCCGAACCGTCCCCGCCCGCCCGTCGCCAGGTCGGCGCCGACCCCGATGCGCCGCTGTGGCGGGCCGCGCAGGTGTTCCGGCTCGTCACCGTCGTCTACGCCGTCAGCTCCCAGTTCTCCACCGTCGCCCACTACACGTCGCCGCGGCTCAGCTGGTTCTTCGTCGCCCTGCTGGCGGTGTGGTCAGGCGTGTCGGCGGTGCTGCTGGCGCAGGGGGTCGGGCAGCGCGCCGTGGTGGTCGGGATCGACCAGGTCGTCGCGGTCGCGCTCATGGGCGCGACGCGGCTCGTCGCCGGCCACGACTGGTACAGCGCCCACCAGACGCTGCCCACCACCCTGTGGGTCGCCAACGCCGTGCTGTCGGCCGCGATCCTCGGCGGTCCCGCCGCGGGAGTCGCGTCGGCGCTGGCGATGGCGACGGTCAGCGCCGTCGTCCGCGACCAGGTCAACCTCGACCTGTGGCGCGACGCGACCGCCCCCGTGCTCGTCGCGGTCGGCGTCGCGATGGGATTCGCCACCACCACCGCCCGGCGCGCCCACCGGCAGCTCGAACAGGCCGTGCGCGTGGCGGCCGCCACCGAGGAACGCGACCGGCTCGCCCGGGAGGTGCACGACGGGGTGCTGCAGGTGCTGGCCCTGGTGCGGCGCCGCGGCACCGCACTCGGGGGCGAGGCCGCCGAACTCGCCCGCCTCGCCGGGGAACAGGAGGCGGCGCTGCGGATGCTCGTCTCCGAGCAGGGCACCCAGCTCGACCGCGGCGAGGAGCTCGTGGACCTGCGGGCGCTGCTGCGGGCGCAGGCCGGTGCCGGCGTCACCGTCTCCGCGCCCGCCGACCCGGTCCTGCTCGACCGCGTCCGCGCCGCGGAACTGGCGGCGATCGCCGCCACGGCCCTGACCAACACGACGCTGCACGCGGGCGCCGGGGTGAAGGCGTACGTGCTGGTCGAGGACCTCGGCGACGAGGTGATCCTCAGCATCCGCGACGACGGGGTGGGCATTGCGGACGGCCGTCTCGCCGAGGCCCGCGCCGAGGGCCGGATGGGCGTGTCGAAGTCGATCGTCGGCCGCGCGCAGTGGCTCGGTGGCGCCGCCGTGCTCGACAGCTCGCCCGGCCAGGGCACCGAATGGGAGATCCGGGTGCCGAGGAGAGGAGCACGAGGTGCGTGAGGGCAGCAACGCGGCGAACGGTGACGGGCCGATCACGGTGATGATCGTCGACGACCATCCGATGTGGCGCGACGGCGTCTCGCGGGACCTCGACGCGGCCGGCTTCCGCGTCGTCGCCACCGCCGACGGGGTCGGTGCGGCCGCGCGCCGGGCCGCGGCGGTGCAGCCGACCGTCGTGCTGATGGACATGTCGCTGCCCGACGGCACCGGCACCGAGGCCACCGCCGCGGTGCTCCGGGTCTCCCCGGCCAGCCGCGTGCTGGTGCTGTCCGCCTCCTCCGAACGCGACGACGTCCTCGGTGCCGTGAAGGCCGGCGCGTCCGGATACCTGGTCAAGAGCGCGTCGTCCGCGGAGCTGGTCGAGGCCGTGCGGGCGACCGCCGCCGGGCAGGCGGTGTTCACGCCCGGACTGGCCGGTCTGGTCCTCGGGGAGTACCGCCGCATGTCGTCGGCCGTCGACCGGCGCGCGCCCGCCCCGCCCACCCTCACCGAGCGCGAGACCGAGGTGCTGCGACTCGTCGCCAAGGGACTGTCGGCCAAGCAGATCGCCGCGCGGCTCACGCTCAGTCACCGCACGGTGGAGAACCACGTGCAGGCGACCCTGCGCAAGCTGCAGCTCGCCAACCGCGTGGAGCTCACCCGCTACGCGATCGAGCAGGGGCTGGACTAGCGCACCGGAGCACCCCGGTCCTCTAGAATTCGACCGCTCCCGCAGTTTCGGTGCGGCGGTGGCGTGCTCGATCGAAAGGCGGGGCGATCGAAAGGCGGGGCGATCGAAAGGCGGGCGGGATGAGTTCCCCTGGCGTGGCGCTCGGCGTGCTGGGAGGCTTCGCCGCCACCGTCGACGGACGACCGATCGACCTCGGCGGCATCCGGCAGCGTGCCCTGCTCGCCGCCCTCGTCGTCGCGTTCCCGGGCGACGTCTCGGGGGAGCGGCTGCTCGAACAGGTCTGGCACGACGTCGACGACCCGAAGACGAGCTCGCTGCACTTCGCCGTCTCCAAGCTGCGCGACCGGCTCAGCCCGCAGCGACCGCGCGGGGACGAGGGCGTGATCGTCCGGGAGGGCTCGCGGTACCGGCTCGCCGTCGCCGCGGAGCAGATCGACGCCGTGCGGTTCGCCGATCTCGTCGCGCGCGGCGACCGGCTGCGCGAGCAGGGCGCCGCTCAGGCCGCGGCCGAGGCCTACGCGACCGCGTTGTCGTGCTGGCGGGGGTCGCCCTACGCCGACGTCGCCGACGCCGAGTTCGTGCGCCCCGAGGTCGCGCGGCTGACGGCGATCGAGTTGCGCACCCGCAAGGCCCTGCTGCAGATCCGGCTGGATCAGGGCGGCTCCGACGACGTCGTCGAGGCCGCCGAGCGGCTCGTCGCCGCGCATCCGCTCGACGAACGGGCCTGGGAACTGCTGGTCGTCGCCCTGTACCGGGCGGGCCGGCAGGCCGACGCCCTGGCGGCGCTGCGCCGCGTGCGCACCGTGCTCGACGGCGAACTCGGCATCGAGCCGGGCACCGGGCTGCGCGAACTCGAGACGGCGGTGCTGCGGCAGGACGACGTCCGGCTGCTGGGGACCGCCGGGGTCTCGCCGGCGCCTGCCGCCGCGCTGGGCACGCGGAGCGCGACCTCCAACGTGCCGTCGCCCCGTACCGCCCTCGTCGATCGGGCCCGTGAGCTCGCGGACGTCGGCGCGGCGCTGGCCGGGGAACGGTTGGTCACGCTCGTGGGCCCGGGCGGGGTCGGCAAGACGCGGCTGGCTGTGGAGGTGTGCCGCAACGGCGGCGAACGTCCCGCCGACGGGCCGTGGTTCGTCGACCTGGCGGCCGTGCGGGCCGATGCGCTGGTGGCCGCGACGGTGGCGTCGGCCCTGCAGATCCTCGGCCCCGGGACCGTCGACCACCTGGCGACGGTGCTCGCCCCGCGCGAGTGCGTCCTCGTGCTGGACAACTGTGAGCATCTGCTCGACGGTTCGGCAGAGCTGGTGACGGCGCTGCTCGAGCGCTGCCCCGGCGTGCGGATCCTGGCGACCAGCCGGGAGCCGCTCGGCCTCGACGGGGAGTGGGTCTACGAGGTGCCGCCGTTGGACGAGTGCGCCGCCGTCGAGTTGTTCGGCGTCCGGGCCGCCGGCGTGGTGCCGGGCTGGACGATCCACGACGAGGTGACCGAAGCCGTACGTCGCATCTGCACTGAGCTCGACGGGATCCCGCTCGGGATCGAGCTTGCGGCGGCGCAGCTGCGGGTGCTGTCCGAGCAGCAGATCGCCGAGGGGCTGAGCGACCGGTTCGCGCTGCTGCAGGGCGGCTCCCGCACCGCTCCGCCGCGGCAGCGGGGGCTGGCCGACGCGATCGAGTGGAGCTACCGGCTCCTCGACGACGAGCAGGCGCGGCTGCTGCGCGAGGTCGCGGTGTTCGCGGGCAGCTTCGACATCGAGGGCGCCGCCGCCGTGCACGGCAGCACGCCGCCGCTGAGCGTCCTGCCGCCGCTGACCGCCCTCGTGCGGCGGTCGCTGCTGCGGGTGGAGCCGTCGTCGTCGCCGCGGCGGTACTCGATGCTGCAGACCATCCGCGAGTTCGCCCTGGCCCGCGCGGATGCTGCCGAACGGGACCGGATGGCCGACGTGCACCGCCGGTTCGTGCTGCGGCGGGCCCTCGCGGCGGTGCCGCACCTGCGCGGCTCCCGGGCCCGGCAGACGTTCGACGCCCTGACGGCGGACATCGCCGAGCACCGTGCCGCTGCGGCCTCCGCGCTGGCCGCCGGTGATCCCGTCTACGCGCTCGAACTCGCCGGGGCCCTCTATTGGTTCTGGTATCGGCGTGGGCACATCCGGGAAGGCCTGGAGCTGATATCGGCAGCCCTGGACGCGGTCGAGCGGACCGGTACCGCTGTCGCAGCGGCAACCCTGTCGTCGGCGCTGACCGGGCTGGGCGGACTCACCTACCTGGCCGGGGACGCGGCCGGCGCGGCGGTCGTGCTGGGACGGTCCGCCGACGCCGCGGGGAGGGGCGGCGACGTCGTCACCGAGGCGTGGATGCGGTCCTGGTGGGCGTACTGCTCCGCGATCACGGGCCCGTCCGACGAGTTCCTTCACACAGCGCACGAGAGTGCGGACGTCCTGCGCCGGGAAGGCGCCGTGTGGCAGCGCGCCGACGCCTTGCTCATCGAGGGCATGATCCTGCGCTTCCTCGACCACCCGCAACGGGCGCAGCAGGTGCTGCGCGAGGCGGTCGCGACAGCCGAACGTTGCGGCCACGGCTGGGCGGTCGGCTCGGCGTCGTGGACACTCATGCGCACGGCGATGGACGTCGGGGACACGGACGGGGCGCTCGACGCGGTCCGGGTGATGCAGCCGGTCCTCGAGGCCGAGCGGGACGTGACGTCGTGGCTGGTGCTCGTCCACAGCGCCGCGGCCCTGGTGGCCCGGCTCGGTACTCCCGACGTCGGCGCGATGCTCCTCGGGGCGGTCCGGGCGCTCGGCAGCCGCATCGGCTTCCTGCCCGAGGTGATGGATCCGGTCGACGGGCCGCGCGAGGCGGCGGTCGTCCGCGACGCGCTCGGCGACGCCGAGTTCGAGCGGTGCGCGAGCCTCGGCGCCGGCCTGGACCGGGACGAGGTGAGCGCGCTGCTCGTCCGGCTGTGCCGGACGGGGCACGTCGGTGCGCAGCCGGAGCTAAGCGGCAGCTAAGCGGTGGCGGTTGTCCTGGAAGGGACCGAGATCCGAGATCCGATCCTTCCGAGGAGCACCATGTCCCACCCGACGCCCCAGACCCTGGCTCCCACGTCCGTCGTCGACCTGCTTCGTACCGCCGTCGCCGGTGTCGTACACGCCCCCGAGGACGAGGGCTACCGGCTGTCCGCCGCCGGCTTCAACCTCGCCACCGTCCACCGCAGCGCCGCCGTCGTGGTCGCCTCGAGTGCCGCCGACGTCGCCGCCGCGGTCCGGATCGCGGCCGAGAACGGGCTGACCGTCGCGGTGCAGGCCACCGGCCACGGCGCCGCCCCCGCGCCGGAGAACAGCATTCTGGTCGACACCGCCCTCCTCGACGGGGTGAGCATCAACCGCGCCGAGCGCACCGCCACCGTCGAGGCCGGGGTCCGCTGGCAGCAGGTGCTCGACGCCGCGGCCCCGCACGGGCTGGCGCCGCTGGCCGGATCGGCCCCGGGCGTCGGGGTGGTCGGGTACACCCTCGGCGGCGGGCTCGGCCCGATCGCCCGCACCCACGGCTTCGCCGCCGACCGGGTCCTGCGGATGGAGGTCGTCACCGCCGACGGGCAGCTGCGGCGGGTCACCCCCGACGACGAACCCGACCTGTTCTGGGCCCTGCTGGGCGGCGGCGCGGCATTCGGGATCGTCACCCAGATGACGTTCGAACTCCTGCCCATCCAGACCCTGGACGGCGGCGGCCTCTTCTACGACATCGCCGACGCCCCGGCCGTGCTGCGCCGCTGGCGGGACTGGATCTCCGCGGCGCCGACCTCGGTGTCCAGCTCGCTGGCGATCGTCAACTTCCCGCCGCTCCCGGAACTGCCCGAGCCGCTGCGCGGCCGCACCGCCGTGCACGTGCGGTTCGCGCACGTCGACGACGCCGAGGACGCCGGCGCGCTGCTCGCCCCGCTGCGCGCGGTGGCCACCCCGGTCCTCGACACCGTGACCGAGATCGTCTACCCCGCCCTTGGTTCGATCCACGCCGACCCCACCGACCCGATGCCCGGCATGGAGCGCTCGGTGCTGCTGCGGGAGCTGCCGGACGCCGCACTCGACGCCCTGCTCGCCGTCGCGGGTCCCGCCGGCGCGCTGCCGATCGCGCTCGCCGAGGTCCGGGCCATGGGCGGCGCGCTCGGTGTGCCGCCCGAGACCCCCAACGCCGTCGCGGGCCGCGACGCCGCGTTCACCCTGTTCACCGTCGGGGTGCTGGTGCCGCCCATCGCCGACGCGGTGCCCGGAGCGCTCGAGACCGTCGTCGGGGCGATGGCGCCGTGGGCCACCGGCGGTGCGCTGATGAACTTCGCGGGCGGCGTGGACGGGGCCCCGGCCGCACGGGTGGCGAGCGCGTGGACCCCGGCCCAGCGGGCCCGGCTCGCCGAGATCCGGGCGGCATACGATCCCAGCGGCGTCTTCGTGCCCGCCGCGCGATGGGCGGCGACGGCGATCTGAGCCGACCGCATCCGTCCCTCGGCTCCACGACCGTCGGGCCGGCGCGCCAGCGCCTACCCTGATGATCCCGGCGCGGCAGCGCCTACCCTGATGATCATGGAGTCGAGGGATCTGCGTGTCTCGGACGCCGAGCGCGAACACGTCGGGACGCTGCTGCAGCGCGCGGTCGGGCAGGGGATGCTGTCGCTGGGGGAGTTCACCGAGCGGATGGACACCGCGCTGGCCGCCAGAACCCGCGGGGAACTGAACGCCGTGCTCGTCGACCTGCCCGGAGTGCAGGTGCGGCCCGAGTACCTGCCACATCCGACGCAGCCCACCCCCGCTCCGGCGCCGCCGATGGCCGGGCCGGTGCCTCCCGCCCCGTCCCCACAGACACCCACCATCCGCGGCCGGTTGTCCAACCTCAGCCGCAAGGGGCGGTGGGAAGTGCCACCGGTGCTGCGGCTCGACACCCTGATGTCCTCGGTGACCCTCGACTTCACCGAGGCCGTCATGCGCACCCAGGTGGTGCGGATCCAGGTCGAGGACTACCTCAGCTCCATCACCCTGATCGTTCCCGCCGAGGCCACGGCCGACATCAACGGCCTCGACACCGTCGCCGCGAGCGCCGAGTCGAAGGTGCGCAACGGGCCCCCGTTCGGCCCGCTGCATCTGATCGTCGGCGGCACCGTCCGCCTCGGCTCCGTCAACGTCAAGCACCCGCTGGGGACGACCCTGCGCAAGCTGCTGGGCTAGCCGGCCGGCGGTCCCCGAGGAGCGTGGGGCCGCGCTCGATTCCCGTTGCGGTCCGGGTAGCCGCACCCCGACACCACGGGGCCTGTCGGCCGGTAGATGCGCACCGTATCGGTCACAATGCGTGTTGGTTCGACGAAAGGAAGCGGCCCGCCCCGGGCCGGAACGCTTATGGCAGAGCTTGCGCGTGGCGAGAACACCACCATCCCCTCGGGGCCGGTGACGGTCGCGGTGGCCGGTCCCCGGCAGGGCACGGTCGATCTGATGGTGTTCCAACTCGGCGCCGACCAGCGTGTCCGTAGCGACGCCGATTTCGTGTTCTTCAACCAGCCGGCCTCCCCGGAGGGCGCGGTCCGGTTGGTCGCGGCCGACCGGATCGGTGTCGATCTGACCGCGATACCCGCGGGGATCGAGCGGCTGTCGGTCGCGGTCGCCCTCGACGACAGTGTGCCGGGCAGCTTGTCCGCCGTCCCCGGTCTGGGCGTGCAGATTGCCCACCCGGCGGGCGAGACGACGGCTCCCGCGTTGGGGTTGAGCACCGAGCGGGCGGCGGTCCTGCTCGAGATCTATCGCCGCAACGGCGCGTGGAAGCTTCGCAACGTCTCCGCCGGGTGGGACACGGGCCTGTCGGCGCTGGTGGTCCACCATGGGGTGCAGGTCGACGATCAACCCGCCCCTGCCGAACCCGCCCCTGCCGAACTCGCCACTGCCGTGCCCGCCGCGGTGGCGCCGCCGGCTGCTCCGGCGGCGGTCGTGGACAACGCTGGTGTGCGCACCGTCGCCGGCGAAGCGAAACTCTCGTTGGAGAAGCGGCAGAGGCTGGACCTGCGCAAGCGGGAAGTCGCCAAGGTGCTGCTGGACAAGGGTGCGGCCGGGGTACGGGCCCGGGTCGTGCTGGTGATCGACAAGACCGGCAGCATGCACCGCGAGTACACCAGCAGACGCATCCATCAGGTCGTCGAGAGGATGGTGCCGATCGCGGTGCAGGTCGACGACGACGGCACCCTCGAGCCGTATCTGTATGCGGTCTCGTTCGCCCGGCTGCCGGACATCGCCGTCCACGATGTCGAGTCCTGGTGCGCGACGTATCTGCACCTCGGTGGGGTGCACGGGGGCATCGACTACGAACAGATCGGTGGCTGCAACGACGAGTTGCCGGTGATGGGAGAGATCATCTCCACCCTCACCGCGGGGGCGTCGATGCCGACGCTGGTGCTGTTCTTCACCGACGGCGGCTTCCACAAGAAGGGCCCGATCACCGCGTTGATGAAGAAGGCATCCGGTCTGCCCGCCTTCTGGCAGTTCGTCGGCCTCGGCAAGGCGAACTACGGCGTGCTCGAAAAGCTCGACACCATGAGAGGGCGGGTGGTCGACAACGCCGGGTTCTTCAGCGTCGACGACATCTCCCAGGTCAGCGATGCCGAACTCTATCGGCGCCTGCTGGGTGAGTTTCCCGACTGGCTGCGCGCGGCGCGCGCCGCGCGCATCGTGGGCTGAACTGCGACGCGGGTGCACGCTCGGTTCCGGTGTGAGAGGTCCGGGGCCGCGATCGAGGGGTGGAGGGTCGCCGCGGTGCACTAGCCCGCATTTCCGGTAGTGATACTCATGCCCGCGGACGCCGCTCCGCGGACCATGTAGGGATGAGTACGCCGACCCCGCCCGGCCTCGATCCGCGGCTCGTCGCCCAGCTGTCCGGCGAGTGCTACGCGCTCGAACAGCACCTGTACGCCGTCGGCGCGCACGTCGCACATCTGCGGGCCCAGCTCGACCGCCTCGCCGTCGCCCCGGCCCCGGCGCCCGTGCCACCCATGTCGCGGACCCCGGCTCCACCACCGCGTCCGGTCCCGCCCGTCGCCCCGCCGCGGCCGCCGGCGCCGGCGCCGGCGCGGGAACCGTGGTGGCAGCGCGACGGCGTGATCAGCCGCCTGCTTGCCGTCGCCGGGGTGGCGGTCACCCTCATCGGCGTGGTGATGCTGCTCGTGCTCGCCGCGCAGGCCGGTGTCTTCGGTCCCGTGCCCCGCGTCGTCTCCGGTGCGGTGCTGTCGGCCGCGCTGGTGGCCGCCGGGATCCGGGTACACCGCCGCGACGGCGGACGCGTCGGCGGTGCCGCCCTGGCCGCGACCGGTTTCGCGGGCGGCTACCTGGTGGTCTTCGCCGCAACCGCCTACTACCGGTGGGTGCCGGCGGTCGTCGGTCTGGCCGCCGCGCTCGTCGTCGCCGGCGCCGGGGTCGCGCTCGCGGTGCGCTGGTCGGACCGGATTCTGGCCGTGCTGCTCGTGCTCGGGGCCGCGCTGCTCGCGCCCACCCTGTCGGACGGTGATCCGTTGCTGCTGCTCGGCTTCCTGCTGGTGCTGCTCGTCGCGAGCTTTCCGGCCCAGTGGCACCGCAACTGGGCGCTGCTGCATCTCGCGCGGGTCGTGCCGATCGCCGCGGTCCTGCTGGTGTCGATCGCCGGGGCCGAGCTTGCCGATCGTGGCGAACTCGCCTGGCTGGTCGGCTTCTCGGTGGCGGTCGCCGCTTTCGTCGCCGGCACTGCGGTGCTGCTGCTGCGCCGGGAGCCGGGCGACGTCGTCGCCGCGGTGTGCCTGGCGGTGGCGGCGCTGCCGCTGCTCGCCGTCGGGTTGCGGCTGGACCGGTGGCCCACCGTCGCGCTCGAGGGCACGGCCGCCGCCGGGTACCTCGTGCTGTTCGCCCTCGCCGGGCCCCGGTCGCGTCCGCTGCGGGTGGCGTCCGTCGCGGTGGCGGCGTTCGCGCTGCTGCACGCGTGCCTCGCGGGCGCGAGCCCCGACGCGGCTGCCACGGTGCTGCTCGCGGTCGCCGCCGGGTATGCCGGCGCGGCCGCGTCGATGCGGTCGCGCCTGCTGTACGTCGCCGGCCTCGGCTTCTGGGTGCTCGGAGGAGCGATGTTCTACGACGGCGCCGAACTCGAGAACCTCACCGACCGCGAGCTGGCCGTGGACCGCCTCGACGCGGCCACGCTCGTCACGGCCGTCCTGCTCGCCGCGGTCACGCTGCTGCTCGCGTGGACGGCGACGCGACTGCGGCTCGTCCGCGAACGCGGCGTCCCGTGGATGTGGAGCGGTGCGGCACTCGTGGTGCTGTATGCGGTGACCACGGCACTGGTGACCGCGGGCGTCCTCCTGGGCGGTGCGGACGCCGGATTCGTCGCCGGGCACACCGCGGCGACCATCTGCTGGATGATCGCGGCGACCGCGATGCTGGCGCTCGGCCTCGCCCGCACCGAGTACGCGCACGCCGCGCTGGCCGCGGGGCTGTCACTGACCGGCGCCGCGTTGGCCAAGCTCTTCCTGTTCGACCTCGCTGCCCTCGAGGGGGTGTGGCGGGTCGTCGCCTTCATCGTGGTGGGCCTGCTGCTGCTCGCCGCCGGTACCCGGTACGCCAAAGCGTTCGCCGGACGCTCCGCGGCCCCGGAGACCGGCTCCGGCTCGGCGGAGCCGGGGCCGGGCGAGGACTGACCCGCTCGGTCAGCGGCGGCGCTGCCGCGCGATGAGTTCACTCACGCTGATCGACTGGCTGTTCTCGGCACCGCCGTGCCGGCCGCGCTGCGAATCCTGCTCGTCGGCCTCGTGCCGGTTCGCCGTGGAGTCGTCGGCCCTGCCGGCGGGGGCGCTGCCCTCCGCCGGAGGCGTCGTCGAGGGCCGGTCGCCCGCGACCGGCTGATCCGCCGTCCGCGGGTTGGCGCGTCGCAGCTGCGAGAGCCAGTTCTCGATTGCCTGCGGGTCCCGGGTGGGCGCGCCGGACGAGCGCGGTTGCGGCTGCACCTGCGGGCGCACGTACGTCTGGTTCACCGGGGGCGGCACGTCGCCGCGCTGCCGGCGGGGCAGCGGCGGCGTGGCGGGCGGGGAGGACCGCTGGTCCTGCACGGGCGGGACCTGGCCCGGCACTTCTCTCGGCGGCTGCGACGGTGCCTGCTGGGCCGGTGCCTGCTGGGACGGTGCCTGCTGCGGGCGGGGGCGCTGGGGCAGGGGACGCTGCGCCTGCGGTTGCGGGGCCGGCGGCCGCTCGGTGCGCGGTTGCTGCGGCTCGGGTGCCGGCGGGCGAGGACGGTCCTGCGGGGGAGCGGGCGGAATCGGCGCCGGGATCCGGCCCGACGGATTCTGCGCTGCCGGTGCCGGCTGCTGCGGCCGTGCCTCGGGAGCCGCCGGGGTCGCCCCGGCCGGACGACGCCGGGGCGGCCGGTCCCGGTCCTCCGGTGCCCGTGCCGGTGGCTCGGCCGGGCGCGGGGCGCGTGGCGGGGCCGATCGGCGGGGTGGCGGCTGCAGGTCGCGGACGCGCCGCTGCTCGGCGGCCGAGCGGGGTGCGGCGATCTTCGGCAGCGGCTGCGTCATCGGATCGTCCGTGGCGACGCCGGCGACGGTGGGCAGGCGGTGCGACCCGGTGGCCGCGACGGTCGCCGGGCCGAACATGCCGACCGTGATCAGCTCCGGCACGTCCTGCGGCATGAGCTCGTTGTCGAGGATCGGCTCCGCGAGCCCGATCCTGGCCTGGATCCGCTTCATCCACGCCGGTGCCCACCAGCAGTCGTCGCCGAGCAGTTTCATCGTCGCCGGCACGAGCAGCATGCGGATCACCGTGGCGTCGATGATCAGGGCCGCGATCATGCCGTAGGCGATGTACTTCATCATCACCAGTTCGGAGAAGCCGAAGGCGCCGGTGACGACGATCAGGATCAGCGCCGCGGCCGTGATGATGCGGCCGGTGTGCGCCGTGCCGATCCGGATGGATTCGGTGGTGCTCGCCCCTTGCGAGCGGGCCTCGACCATGCGGGAGAGCAGGAAGACCTCGTAGTCGGTGGACAGGCCGTAGATGATCGCGATGATCAGCACGAGCACCGGCGACATGATGGGACCGGGCGTGAAGTTCAGCGGCCCGGCCCCGTGACCGTCGATGAAGATCCACGTCAGGATGCCGAGGGTGGCGCCCAGGCCCAGCGCACTCATCAGCGCCGCCTTGATCGGCAGCACCAGCGACCCGAACGCGAGGAACATCAGCAGGGTCGTGAGCACGATGACCACCGTCACCATCAGCGGCAGCGTGTTCATCAGCGCGGCGATCGAATCCTGTTCGATCGCCGGTGTGCCGCCGACGAGCACCTCCACGCCGTCGGGCCACTGCGCCGCATGCAGGTAGTCGATGGTCTCGGCGGAGTTGTTGCGGTCCTCGAGCCCGGCCTTGACGACGCGGACGCCGTCCCGTGCGGGGCCCTCGATGGTGAACTTCTCCACCAGGCCGGGGGCCGTGCTGGCCGTCTGGATGATCTCGTTGAGGTCGCCGCCCTCGGCGCCGCGGACGACGATGCGCACCGGCTCGGCGCGCTGGCCGGGGAACAGCTCGTCGAACTGTTCCTGGGCGAGCCGCGTCGGATGGTCGGGCGGCAGGTAGGTCTCGTTGATGCCGCCGAACTTGATGCCGGTCAGCGGCACGATGAGCAGCAGCAGGCCGATCACCGTGGGGATGGTGACCTTGAGCGGGTTGCGCATCACCCACCGGGTGATCCGTCCCCAGATGCTGTTCTCGACCTGCTCGTTGGACTGGATCTGCCCGAACCGGGACCAGCCCCACTTGTCGATGTTCCTGCCGAGGATGGCGAGCATGGCGGGTAGCAGCGTGATCGAGGTGATCGCCGCCAGCGTCACCGTCGCGATCGCGCCGTACGCGACGGACTTGAGGAAGCCCTGCGGGAACAGCAGCAGGCCGCCGAGGCTGGTGACGACCATCGTGGCGGAGAACACCACGGTGCGCCCGGCCGTCATCACCGTGCGGCGCACGGCGGCGGACGCGGCGTAGCCCTCGGCGAGTTCCTCCCGGAACCGGGACACCATGAACAGGCCGTAGTCGATCGCCAGGCCCAGGCCGATCAGCGAGACCACGGGCGCGACGAACGAGTTGACCTCGGTGAAGTTCGTGATGAGCCGCACGATGCCGTTCGCGGCGACGACCGTCAGGCCGCCGGTGATCAGCGGCATCGCGGCCGCGATCACGCCGCCGAAGACGAAGAACAGCAGGATTCCGACCGCCGGGATGGCGAGGAGCTCCATGCGCTTGATGTCCTGCGCCATCGTGTCGTTGAGGGCGCCGGAGATCGGTTGCAGGCCGGCGAGCTGCACGTCGACCCCGTCGATGAGGAACTCGTCCTTCACGTCGCGGAAGTTGTTGGTCAGCTCGGTGTCGTTGTCGCCCGCGATGGCGACCGACGCCACGGCGTGCTGCCGCGACTGGTCCGCCAGCGCCGGCACCGCCGGGGCGCCGTTCGTCGGCCAGTACGCACCGTTGATCTTCAGGATCTGATCCGGATGGTCCGCGACCAGCGAGTTGAGACTGTCCTTGACCTTCGCCGCGAACTCCGGATCGTCGACCGTCCTGCCCTCCGGCGCCGTGTACAACGCCAGGACGTCGCCGTTCGTGTCGCGGCCGAAGGTGCCGTCGGCCAGCTTCGCCGCAGCGACGGACTCCGAGCCGGGATCGTCCCAGCCGCTCTGGCTGAGATGATCGTTCAGGCTCGCGCCGTACCCGGCGAGCCCGAGCAGACCGGCCACCATCACCGCGATAACGGTGAAGCGCGCACGGTGGACGAGCTCTCCCCAGCGGTCGAACACGAAATTCTCCTATTCGGCCACGCTCTTGCGGCCCACGAGCAGGGCGGACAGCGGTCGGAACGGCTGCAACCAGGCGCCCTCGTCGGGCAGCGAGTCCAGGCTCACGCGTGGCAGCGGCTCGCGGAACACCCCCGGGATGTCCTCGAGGTCCACGAAGTCGAGCACCTCGGACGTGACCGCCCAGCTGGCGTGCTCGCGGAAACCGAGGACCTGCACCGCCACGCCGGTCGCGGCGATCTCCTCGAGCGGTTCCCGGAACGCCTGCCCGTCGGCGGAGGCGACCATCACCCCCGCCAGACCCTCACTGCGTCGCAGCGCGATGTGCCGCAACATGTCGGAGTCTACGTCGCTGTCCTCGTCGATCTTCGGCTTGGCGAACACCGCGAAGCCGACGTTGCGCAACGCCTCGACCCACGGGCGCACGACGTCGGCGCTGCCCGGCGCGATGTTCGTGAACACCGTCGCCTCGGGGTCGAGGGTGGCCGTCGTGGTGCGCGAGAGCTCGGACGTGCGGCCGAGCAGCCACCGTCCGAGCGCGTCGAACCGCGGCCGGTACGCGGCGGTGGGCCGACCACCCAGGATGGCACCGAGACCCATGTCCAGGTTCGGCGCGTCCCACACGAGCAGTACCCGCTCGTGCCGCTCGGTGCCGTCCGCCGTGGGGGCCGCGGACACGTCGGACAGTTCTTCGTGGACGCTCATGCCCTGATCTTCCCCCAGACCAGCTCCGTGATGCTGCTGCCCACCCGCTGCGCCTTGTCCTCGAACTTCGTGACGGGGCGCTCGTGGCTGATGGGGGACTCCCAGTCGAGCGTCGTCAGCAACGGTTCGGCGTTGCCCGCCTCGGCGATGGCCTCGGCGTACTCGGCGTGGTCCGTCGCGACGTGCAGCACGCCGCCCGGCTGCAGCCGGCTCGCGATCAGGGCGAACGTCGGCGACTGCAGCAGGCGGCGCTTGTGGTGGCGGGCCTTGGGCCACGGGTCCGGGAAGAACACCCGCACGCCGGTCAGCGACTCGGGGGCCACCATGTGCTCGAGTACCTCGACCGCGTCGCCGCGCAGGATCCGCAGGTTCCGGATCGGCGTGTCGGTGTCGTAGGTCCGTTCGATCTGCTGCAGCGTCTGCGCGATGCCGGGCTTGTAGACCTCGACGGCGATGAGGTTCACATGCGGTTCGGTCCGGGCCATCGTCACCGCGGCCGTTCCGGTGCCGGAGCCGATCTCCAGGACGACCGGCGCCGAGCGGCCGAACCAGGCGTCGACGTCGAGCCGGTCGTCGCCGACGTCGCGGCCCAGCTCGGGCCAGCAGCGGTCCCACGACTCCTGCTGCGGGAGCGTCAGCGCGCCCCGCCGCGAGCGGAAACTCGTCACCCGCGGGTACAGACGGTTTCCTCGGGTCGGGCGCTGCTCCAGCGTCTCGGTCGTGTCCAGATCGGCGTCGTTCACCCGACCATTGTCGCGTATCGGGAGGGTGTGTGGCAGGAGGGACTGAAGTGACCACAGTGTTTTCTCAGGCTGCCGTACTTTCTCAGGGTGCCCGTCCCCCGAGCCGCTGCCGTCGACGGCAGCCTCTGCCAGAATCGACGGCGACACACGGGGGTGGTCATGGTGGGGGATGCGGGGGCCGCGCACGCTCGGTGGCGGCGGATCGTCGAGGACATCGGCCGGTTCGACGCCCGGGCCGGCCGGCAGGTGCAGTGCGCCCTCGACCGGCGCGACGCCCCGCTGCGGGTGCAGATCGCCGGTCGCGGCGGCGCCGTCCGTCCCGCCCTCCGCGCAGCCGTCGAGGCGGCGGTCGCGGCGTCGGCACTCGTCGACACCGTGGAGCTCGACTCGCCGGACCGGCCCGAACCGGTCCTCGACGCGGACGTCGTCCTCCTCGTGCTCGCGGCGCGGGCCCACCCCGCCGATCTGGCGGCACTCGTCCGCCCCGCCGATCCGGCGGCACTCGTCACGGGCGACGACGAACGCCTCGTCGTCGTGCTCGATCGGACCGAGGGACTCGCGGATGCCGGGGCCGCGTTCGCCCGCGCGGCCGCGCACGTGCGACGGCCGGTTCTCGCGCCCGGCTCCGGGCCGGCGGCGGTCGTCGAACGACTCGGTTCCGCGCGCCGCCGCCGCGACGCCGTGCTCGCCCGCGACCTGGCGGGCATCGGTGCCGGCCCGCGGGCCCGCGACGTCATCGAGGCCGCCCTCGACGACCTCACCGGATCGTCGCGGTGATCCCGGCCGACGTCGGCGACGTCGTGCGCCGCTGGAACCCGGAGGGATGGGCGCGGCTGCACGCCACGTCGGACCCGCCGCGGATCCGGGTGGCCGGGGTCGACGGCTGCGGCCGCGGGGCGCTCGTCGACGAGCTCACCGCGCTCGGCCCGGCAGTCGACTACGTCCGCGACGGTCCCGCCACCGTCGTGCTGATGGTGTTCGAGGCGTCGGCCCACCTCGGCCGGACCGAACTCGCCGTCCTCGAGTCCGCCGGGCGCGGCAGCGGCCGCGTGGTGTGCGCGCTCACCGGGACCGACGCGCACCCGGACTGGCGGGCGGTGCACGAGCGGGACGTCGCGCTGCTGCAACGGCACGCACCCTGGCTCGGTCCGGTGACATTGCTGCCCGTCGGGACGTCGCTCGCCGCGCGCTCCCGCGCCGTCGGCGGCGACGCGGGAGCGGTGCTGCGGCTCGAATCCGGGATCGTCGACCTGCACGAGGCGCTGACGGCGGCGCTCGTCCCGGGTCCGCACGCGGGCCGGGCCCTGCGCACCGCCGTCGTCGCCGAGACCCGCCACCTCGTGGTGCGGGCGGCCGCTGCCCTGCGTGCCGGCGACGACACCGCGGCGCTGCGCGCCGAACGGGCGCGGTGGAGCCTGCGGGCAACCACTCCCGCCGACGACGGAGGGCTCCGCGCCGAGCTGCAACGGGCCCGCATCGACACCGCGCAGGCCGTCGCGGCGGCCGTGCGCGCCGCGTCCGCCGAACTACGCGACGCGATCGAGGCGGTGGACCCGGCGCACGTGCCGCACCTGCTCGACGACGTGGTCCGCGACCTGTACGCCCGGGTCGGCACGGTCGTCACCGAGCGGCTGGCCCGGATCGGACCGGGTGACCCGGAACCGGCCGGCCCGGCGACCGTGCCCCCGCGGCCCGTGCCGCCGTCCCCGCGACGTCCCGTGGAGGACCGCCTCACCGTGCTGATCGGCGCGTCGGCCGGGGCGGGGCTGGGACGCGTCGCGGTGTCTCCGCTGGCCCTGGTGCCCACGCTCGAGCTGGCGACGGTACCGCTGAGCCTGCTGCTCGGCGCGGCGGCGGCGTGGTGGCTGGTGCGGGTGCGGCGACGGCTCGCCGAACGGGACCGGATGCGCAGGTGGGCGCTCGAGGAACTCGTCGAGGTGCGCGCCGAGCTCGAGGCCGTCGCGCTCGAGCGCATCGTCGACGCGGAGGCCCGGCTCGGGTCCGCGCTCGCCGTCGCGCGCACCGCCCGGCTCGCCACGGCGCGCGACCGCATCGCCGCCCTCGACGACGAGCTGAGACGTCGCGCCGAGGACCGTGCCGGGCAGCTGGCGGCGTGCGAGCGCGATCTCGCCGTGCTCGCCCGGGCGGGAACCGCGGGCCGGGCGGGCGCGTCCAACGGGATGACAGCGTCCGAGGGGACGACAGCGTCCGATGGTGTGACACGGCAGTGAGGAGCGCGCGATGGTGGACGGATTCGCCGGCACCGACGGCGAGGTGGGGGAGCCCGACGTGCCCGTCCCGGGACGTCCCGCGTTCGGTCCGGGGCTGGCCCCCGCGCTGCTCGACCCGGCCGGACCGGGGGCGCTGCCGCAGGCCGTGGACGTCGATGGCGACGGGCTGCTCGACACCGTCACGTTCGCCACCGCGGAGGCACTCGTCGTCGCATCGGACACCGACGCCGACGGGTGGTTCGACCGGGTCACCGAACTCGGCGACGACGGGCGGTTCGGAGTGTGGCAGTTCCGGCGCGATGTCGACGGTGTGGAGCACTGGACCCGGATTGACGAAGGTCACCTCGATCGGGGAAAGTGACGCAAATCGCCCGTGCCCGGGGCTGGTGAGGCGGGTACTGTGTTCGCCCTCTGAATCGTTTCTGTGACATTTCCGACCGGCCCCGATTGCCATCACCCCGAAGTCCGGCGTTAACCTCTATGAATAGGACATCCGGCGCCCGCCTCGTCCGTTCGGCCACGGAGGAAGCGGGTGGTACCCCTGCCGAGAGGGGGAGTCCGGGTCCGCCGCTGGTCCCTGGGACGGTTCGTCGCAGGTCGGGGGAGGGATCCGGTTCCGGCGCACCCCAGGAGAGTTTGATGACCTCAGTGACCATTCCCGGTCTGAACGGCACCGATGGCAAGCCCCCGACCCAGCACGCCGAGCTGCTCGCATGGGTCCAGGAGGTCGCCGAACTCACTCAGCCCGACCGGGTCGTCTGGGCCGACGGGTCCGACGCGGAATGGGACCGGCTGACCACTCAGCTGGTCGAGGCCGGGACCTTCACCCGCCTCAACGACGAGAAGAAGCCCAATTCCTTCCTGGGCAACTCCGACCCGTCGGACGTCGCGCGCGTCGAGTCGCGCACCTTCATCTGCTCGCGCAACGAGGTCGATGCCGGACCGACCAACAACTGGATGGATCCGGCCGAGATGCGGGCGACCATGACCGAGCTGTACCGCGGCAGCATGCGCGGGCGCACCCTCTACGTGGTGCCGTTCTGCATGGGCCCGCTCGGCGCGGACGACCCGAAGCTCGGCGTCGAGATCACCGACTCGGAGTACGTCGTCGTCTCCATGCGCATCATGACCCGCATGGGTACCGCGGCCCTGGAGAAGCTGGGTACCGACAAGCCGTTCGTCAAGGCCCTGCACTCCGTGGGTGCGCCGCTCGAGCCCGGCCAGAAGGACGTGCCGTGGCCGTGCAACGACACCAAGTACATCACCCACTTCCCGGAGGACCGGGAGATCTGGAGCTACGGCTCCGGCTACGGCGGCAACGCCCTGCTCGGCAAGAAGTGCTACTCGTTGCGTATCGCTTCGGCCATGGCGCACGACGAGGGCTGGCTCGCCGAGCACATGCTGATCCTCAAGCTGATCTCGCCGGAGGACAAGGCCTACTACGTGGCGGCCGCGTTCCCGAGCGCCTGCGGCAAGACCAACCTCGCGATGATCCAGCCGACCATCCCGGGCTGGCGCGCCGAGACCCTCGGCGACGACATCGCCTGGATGCGTTTCGGTGAGGACGGCCGGTTGTACGCGGTGAACCCGGAGTACGGCTTCTTCGGCGTCGCCCCCGGCACCAACCACGGCTCCAACCCCAACGCCATGAAGACGATGGAGGCCGGCAACACGCTGTACACCAACGTCGCGCAGACCGACGACGGCGACGTGTGGTGGGAGGGCCTGGAAGGCAACCCCGAGCACCTCATCGATTGGAAGGGCAACGACTGGACTCCCGAGTCCGGCACCCCGGCCGCGCACCCGAACTCGCGCTACTGCACGCCGATGTCGCAGTGCCCGATCCTCGCCCCCGAGTGGGACGATCCGCAGGGCGTGCCGATCTCCGCGATCCTGTTCGGTGGTCGTCGCAAGACGACCGTGCCGCTGGTGAGCGAGTCCCTCGACTGGCAGCACGGCACCTTCCTCGGCGCGACGCTGTCGTCCGAGCAGACCGCCGCCGCCGAGGGCAAGGTCGGCACCGTCCGTCGCGACCCCATGGCGATGCTGCCGTTCATCGGTTACAACGCCGGCGACTACCTGAACCACTGGATCAACATCGGCAAGTCCGCGGACTCGGACAAGCTGCCGAAGATCTTCTACGTCAACTGGTTCCGTCGCGGCGACGACGGCCGCTTCCTGTGGCCGGGCTTCGGTGAGAACTCCCGTGTGCTCAAGTGGATCGTCGACCGCATCGAGCACCGGGCCGGCGCCCAAACCACGCCGATCGGCTTCGTGCCGGCCGCCGCGGACCTCGACCTCGAGGGCCTCGACGTCGACCGCGACGACGTCGACGAGGCGCTGAAGGTCGACGTGGCAGAGTGGAAGGAAGAGCTGCCCCTCATCGAGGAATGGTTCGAGTTCCTCGGCGAGAAGGTGCCCTCCGGCATCCGCGACGAGTTCGAGGCCCTGAAGCAGCGCCTGGCCTGACGCTTGCTCGACCGAATGTCACATCGGATCGCTTGTATCGATCCGATGTGACATTCGGCGTTTCAGGGATGCTCAGGACGACCGGCTCGCGAGCCACTCGTCGATGCGACGTCGTGCTTCTTCGGGCGCGACGTCCTCGACGCGCGTCATGATCGCCCACCGGTGCCCGAACGGGTCGAGGATCGTCCCGAACCGGTCTCCGGTGACGAACGTCGACGGTTCCTCGAAGACCTGCGCACCCTGCTCGACCGCGCGGGCGAACGTCGCGTCGGCGTCGGTGCAGTACAGCACGTAGGAATGGTCCACGGTGTTCGTCCCGTCGGGCGCGCGCAGCCCCATGGCCGGCGCAGGGTCGCTCAACTGGAGCCGGCCGTGCCCGAAGTCCAGTTCGGCGTGCGCGATCGTGCCGTCGGGCCCGTCGGTTCGTTCGACGACCTCGGCGCCGAAGACCGTGCGGTAGAACTCGACGGCCCGGGCCGCGCCGTCGACGACGAGGAACGGCGTGAGGGAGGTGTAACCGGCGGGGATCGGATTCACGGAATGCGTCATGCAACGAGTCTCGCGTCGTCGCGGCCGGCCGTATTGAACATTTCCGACATCCCCCGACACTGCGGTGGCCGAATGTCACACAGGTTCGATTCGATCGAATGTGTGTGACATTCGGCCCGCTGCAGGGCCCGCTGCAGGGTGTCGGCCCGCTGCAGGGCGCCGGCCACGCACCGGAGTCACGGCCGGAATACCGCGCGCACGCAGCCGTCCTTCTTGTCCTTGAACATCTCGTACCCGCGCACCGAGTCCTCGAGCGACATGTCGTGGGTGATCAACAGGCTGGGGTCGAGCTTGCCGGCCTGCACGTGCTCGAACAGCCGCGGGACGTACCGCTGTCCGTGTTGCTGGGCGGTGCGCAGGGTCAGGCTCTTGTTGGTGAGCAGGCCCATCGGGAACTTGTCGGTGAGTCCGTAGACCCCGAGGACGGACACCACCCCACCCTTGCGGCACGCCATGATCGCCTGCCGCAGCGGCGTGGCGCGGTCGGTCTCCATCCGCAGCGCCTGCTTGACGCGGTCGTAGATCTGCATCAGGCCGGTGCCGTGGGCCTCCATGCCGACAGCCTCGATGCACGCGTCGGGTCCGCGGCCGCCGGTGCTTTCGCGCAGCGCCTCCTGCACGCTGTCCTCGGCGGAGTAGTCGATCGTCTCCAGTCCCAGCCGGGCGGCGAGGTCGAGGCGTTCGCCCAGGCGGTCGACGACGATCACTCGTTCGGCGCCGAGGATCCGGGCGCTCACGGCCGCCATCAGGCCCACGCCCCCGGCACCCCACACTGCGACGGTGTCGCCGGGGGAGATGTCGCAGAAGTCGGCACCCATGTACCCGGTGGGCACCGCGTCGGAGAGGAACAGGGCCTGCTCGTCGGTGATCCCCTCGGGGATCGGGAAGCAGTTGACGTCGCCGAACGGCACCCGCACGTACTGCGCGTGCGAACCCTGGTACCCGCCGAACGGGTGGGTGTAGCCGTAGATGCCGCCGGACGGGTAGCCGAGCAGCGGCTGCTGCATCGCAGCGTTCGGGTTGGTGGTGTCACACGCCGAGTACAGGTCGTGGTCGCAGTACCAGCAGGCGCCGCACCCGATGAACGACGGCACGACGACGCGGTCGCCGACGTTCACGGAGGTGACCTCCGCGCCCTTCTCGACGACGTCGCCCATGAACTCGTGCCCGAACACGTCGCCCTCCCGCATGCCGGGGAGATAGCCGTCGATGAAATGCAGATCGGATCCGCAGGTGGTCGTGAGGCGGACCTCCACGATCACGTCGTGCGGGTTGAGCAGCTTCGGGTCCTCGACCGTCTCGACGGACAGGTCGTTCACGCCCATCCAGCACAGGGCTCGCATCAGTGGGATCCTTCCGGTTCGCGTCCGCGGGCGCTGGGGTTGACGCGCAATGTGGGCATCTCGCCGGTCTGCAGCAGCGCGCGGGCCCGGTACAGGGCGGTGAACGTGGCCGCGCCGGTGATCAGGCCGGGCACCGGGGTGTCGGCCCGCATGCTCACCTCGGTGCCGAGGCCGTGCGGGGCGGTGGCGAACGACAGCAGGACCCGGGGTGGCTGCGACGAGTCGCCGGTGTCGGTGGCGACGAACTGCAGTTCCCCGTCGCTCTCGAGCACGCGCGTCTCCCACGTGATCGGGTCGGCGCCGAGTTCGAAGGTCCACCGGAGACGGTCGGGGCCGCTCGCGGCGACGGAGGTGCGCTCCCCGAACACCTGCGACAGGTTGGCGGGCTCGCGCCAGAACCGTTGCACCGTTTCGCGGGGTGCGCCGATGGTGACGGTCTGCTGGGGACCGGGGTGGGAGCCGGTGCGTTCGACGACGCGACGGACGACCCCCTCGATCTGCCGCCCGGATCTCTCCACGGTCTTGACGATGTCGAACACGGGTTTCTCCTTCCGGGCGCGGGCGGGCCTGCCCCGTGCCGGGTCTGGTGGGCGACGCCCTACCACAGCGGGGTGCTGTCCTGCAGGGCTGCGACCGGCCGGCCGGCGACGTTCCGGGCGTGCCGGTGACGAGTCATGATGTCGGCTACCCGCGGGAGCAGGGTGGGCAAACCGGTGGATCCCGGGGCGGCCGGACCGCTGTGCGGCTCCCCACGTGAATCGGACATCCGCCGGAATGATGCAATAGGTGACGACGGAACCAATCCGGTCGGCACTGCGACCGGGAGGAGGATCGGGCCCATGAGCGGTATCTACAACAATGTCACCGAGCTGGTCGGGCGAACCCCGATCGTGCGGCTGAACCGGCTGACCGAGGGTCTCGGCGCCCAGGTCGCGGTCAAGCTCGAGTTCTACAACCCGGCCAACAGCGTCAAGGACCGGATCGGCGTGGCGATCATCGACGCCGCCGAGAAGTCCGGTGAGCTGCGCCCCGGTGGCACCATCGTCGAGGGGACCAGCGGCAATACCGGTATCGCGCTGGCGATGGTCGGTGCCGCGCGCGGCTACAAGGTCATCCTGACGATGCCCGAGACGATGTCCACCGAGCGTCGCGTGATGCTGCGGGCGTTCGGCGCGGAGATCGTCCTGACCCCCGGCTCCGAGGGCATGGCCGGCGCGGTCGCGAAGGCGGAGGAGATCGTCGCGAAGACCGAGAACGCGGTCCTCGCCCGCCAGTTCGCCAACCCGGCGAACCCGGAGATCCACTACCAGACCACCGGTGAGGAGATCTGGAAGGACACCGAGGGCGCGGTCGACATCTTCGTCGCCGGCATCGGCACCGGCGGCACGATCACCGGCGCGGGCCGCAGGCTCAAGGAATACAAGCCGGAGGTGAAGATCGTCGGCGTCGAGCCCATCGATTCGCCCATTCTCACCGGCGGACAGCCGGGCCCGCACAAGATCCAGGGCATCGGCGCGAACTTCGTGCCCGACGTGCTCGACCGCGAGGTCTACGACGAGATCGTCGACGTCTCGTTCGACGACGCCGTCCGCGTGGGCCGGGATCTCGGCACGCAGGAGGGCATTCTCGGCGGCATCTCGTCCGGCGCGATCGTGTGGGCCGCTCTGGAGCTGGCGAAGCGTCCGGAGAACGCCGGCAAGCTCATCGTCGCCGTGGTCTGCGACTTCGGTGAGCGGTACATCTCCACTCCGCTGTTCGAGCACATCCGGGACTGAACGCATCGTGAGTGTTCTGCGCACCCTCCGGGAAGACCTGCAGGCGGCCCGCGGCCACGATCCGGCGTCGCGCGGTGACATGGAGAACGCCCTCGTGTATTCGGGGCTGCACGCGATCTGGTCGCATCGGCTCGCACACCGGATGTGGGCGCGGCCGGCGCTGCGGGGACCGGCCCGCATCCTGGCGCAGTTCACCCGCTTCCTCACGGGCATCGAGATCCACCCCGGCGCGACGATCGGACGGCGCTTCTTCGTCGACCACGGCATGGGCGTGGTGATCGGGGAGACCGCCGAGATCGGCGAAGACGTGATGATCTATCACGGCGTCACGCTCGGCGGGCGGTCGCTGGCGCGGACCAAGCGGCACCCCACCATCGGCAACCGGGTCACCATCGGCGCGGGGGCGAAGGTCCTCGGGCCGGTGGTGATCGGCGACGACGTCGCGATCGGTGCGAACGCGGTGGTCACGCGCGACGTGCCCGCCGACTCGATCGCCGTCGGCATTCCGGCGACGATCCGTCCCCGCAAGCAGCACGAGGAACTCGTGGACCCGGCCTGCTACATCGATCCCGCGATGTACATCTGACATCTCGCCGGCACCCGCAGCCGGATGGGCCGAATGTCACTGTGAGTATGGGGTGGTCCGGTTGATACTGGACAGGTCCGGTGCGGTGGGGGTCTGACCCTGAATGTCACTGACGTCGCGAGACTGTCCTGGCGATGATGTGTCGACCCCGCCC